>NZ_JAVRBU020000015.1:0-265737 GCF_034531135.2 Nostoc sp. CmiVER01 | reverse complement strand
AAGTTCTGTATCGTCCTTTTCCCCTTTAACATGAACCCTTTTCCCCAAGAGTGCAAAAAGCACTTTTGCCAAGAGGTCTATTGTGAAACGTGTTTATCGCTAACGTAATTCGTAATTCCCAATAAAAGGCAGGCATTTACTGTAGACTATAGGACTAATGTTTGATTTCTGAAAAAGCTCGGTAGAACTTGAAAAGCCTAATTCCCTACTCCCCACTCCCCGCTCACGTAGATAATTTCAAAAATCAAATACCATTCCTATATTAATTACGAATTATTCGGTTACAGCAATTTTTTGGCATTAGTCTATTTTTTTAGGAATGAGACTGGCGCTTTTTGTTGCACTATCCCAAACAATCCAGCTAAGAGAATTATCTAAATCATCGGGGCTATTTGAAACTTTGAAATATAGCTTTTCTGTACCTTTTATTTCAATAGCAAAGTCGGCATTTTGAGCATAAACGACTATAAAACCTTTGTCTCGTAAACAATACATCGCCCAGGCTTTCAATGATTGCTTGTATGGTTCGTGTGGAATTGGGGGTTTTGTGATTGTGTCTTCAATTAGTTTAAATATTTGCGTGATTTTCGCGGTCATAGTAGATACTTTTGTTATTACCCTTAAGTTAACTAGCTTCTGGATCACAACGAATTTCAATCATAAAGCCATCTGGATCGTAAAAATACACTCCTTTACCAGTAGGACGCGTGACTGGGCCATGTGCGATCGCTATTTTATTTTCTCTGATCACTGTCACCGCGCGATCAAATAACTGCGGATCGATGTCAAAGGCGAGATGATAGGCTCTGGTAAAGGTCTTTTCTGGATTGGGATTTGGTGGTGTTAAATCGGGTTCTCCAAATAAATCTAGAATTGTACCATCCGGGGTGATGAAGTTGGCTACTTTCCCAGATGCGACAAGTTCTACCAGGGTTGCAGGTACCTCTTCGCCTGTGAGTTCATGTAAACCCAGGATAGTACCATAAAAGTAGCGGGAAGCTTGCATATCTTGGACATTGAGGGCAATGTGATGCACTTTACGCAGATTTCCTGGCGCAAGGACACTGTTCGCGGATTGGGTGCTAGATAGCATAGTAAAACAAAATCTCAATACTTTGATAGAAGTTGAACTTTCTTTTAAAGTTTATTATTCCTAATAAAAATCTATCATGGCTTTTGATTATTCTTTAGACTTTAAAAATATTGATTTTCGCCAACATCCTGAACTCTATCGTGTTGGGAAGGGTGAGCAGGGCGTACTTTTGGTTGAACCATACAAATCAGAAATTCTTCCTTACTGGCGGTTTAAAACTCCTGATATTGCTAGAGAGTCAAGTGAAAAGATATACGAGATGTTTCTTGATTATTTAGAGAAAGATGATTTTATTGGTGCAGATATGGCACGAAAGTTTATCCAAATGGGCTATACTCGCTCTCGGCGTTATGCTAATCATAAAAGTGGTAGGAAGTATAAACAAAATTCTGAAACTTCAGATTCTAAAAAAGAAATTCTTCCCTATGAAGTTGACCCAGTTAAAGCGGAATCAGCAGCAATATTTAAAGCCAAGTGGGTAGAAGCAAAGACAAATGAGAAATATCAAAAGCTTTTAGCCAAACATAAGCAGATGTATGAGCTAGAGTAAAACACTATTAACTTTCAATTGAGTGGTTTTCGGAGAGTGCGTTAGGTGACTGAACTTCTGAGCTTTGTAAATAAACCTCGTTAGACTTGGAGGCTAAAGCAATCAAAAATCTGAAAATCCTCTGAGTTCTTAACAAAATGTAGGGGTTTAAGTCCCCGGCTTTTATCAAGCCGCAAGTGTTGGGCTGCTTGTCTTTATCGCCGTTACAACACGTAATTGCTCTCTTCTCTACGAGACGCTTTGCGAACGTAGCGGGGCGTTCGCTTTTAGCGTCTCCAAGAGTTGCCCATTGCGTACAGCCCTGCGGGCATGAAAACAGCAAAGCGGGGCATTAGCAAGAGTGCAAATTGGTTTAACTGTTGCTAACTCCTTTGTCTTCAGGCGATCTTATTGGGTTTGTTTGCTGCGGAATGGATAGAACAACAAGTGTTAGAGAACTATCCTACTCTTAACTCAGAAGCACTAACAGCAATATTCGCTTTTACCTGAGGTCAGACTAAATGTTAAAGAAAAAGGGGTGTCTGATTGAACACAGACCCCCAATTGGCTAAAGCTAAAAAAAGAACAACCAAAATCAACAGGTTAAGGGTTGCAAGTAGGCGGGTTTTTTGAGGTGTTAGGGTTAATGCACAGCGGCCCAAGGTTAGTTAGAGAATTAGGTCGGCTAATAAATGCTAACGGGCCAGCCTTGTGTTCACCATTAAAGGGGGTGGGTTTGCGAACATCAAATCCACACGCAGCAGCATCTTTAGGGTTGTTAAACCAAAACCCTACATGGAAAGTATTAGTAGATGGTAAGTTCACTTCCGGATCAAAACCGAAAATCTGATCTAGCAGAATAGTTTTAATTGTCACAAGTCTAGGCTCAACGTCAGATTGATACCAAGCCAGACCAAAGTTCTTGAAATTTGGATTTGGGGTACCGAATGCCTGCTGAGGACTATTCTCTACAGTAAACAGATCAAACTTCAAACCAGGCTTGAAACCTGTCAGCCTCAAAGTCAGCTGGTCATTAAGATTGCCACGCTTTACGGTGGCTTGAACCCGAGGCGTCACTCCAGGAGTGGCTGCCATACAATTAATGAACTGCTTGTTAGGAAATAACTCAAAAGTAGTTTCATCAGAACTTGATGAAAACTGTGCTGAAGCAAGCTGTCCAAACCCAAATACTAATAGCAACCCTCCGGCAAATATGCGAGGAGCTAGTAAGGATGGAAATTTGCGAAGCATAAATTTAAATTGTTTTGTTAAAGTATTTTGCAAGAAGCAACCTACAGATTTACACTACTATAAATCTGTATATATTCAAAACAATTTAAGATAATGTTACATATTGAACTAATAAGAAAAAGCTAAGTATTCAGGTACTTCTAAAGAATAAGTTAATCAAAAAAATAATAGTTTACCCCTCACAATTATAATCATTGTGAGGGGCAAGTAGACGGTTGCCAACATCGTTCTATTTTAATGGCATGGTTTGTAGAGGTAGATTCCACAATAACCTTCACCGTATTATCAACCTTTTTAGGAAGTTATCGCCGATATTCATCGCCACAATCGCCGATTAGCTGGTACAAATCGCGTGACTGGCGAGATACTGCATTGATGCGATCGCGATCGTCAGCATCTAAACTAAAACTAAATACTTTGGCGTTATCTTCTATATGTTCAGAGACACCAAGTCTTGCACCGACTATCACACCTCCCACGGTTGGCTGATCTAAAATGTAACGCACTGCCACGTTAGAAATACTTACCCCATGCTTATTAGCAATTTCCTTCAGGATAGCCAGCAACTCTTGAAATAATCGCCAACCACCCCAAGCATCGATCATATTTTTATATTTTTTCAAACTAGCAGTGGATAAATCAAATCCTCGCGGTTCCGGTTTTCCCAAATAGTTTTCTGATAACAAACCGCCGCATAGTGTACCGTAAGTAAAAAGCTTTATGTCATGCTGTTGACAAAACTCCACCATATTAATTTCGGGACGGCGGTCAACAAGGGAAAATTGCACTTGGTTAGAAACAATTTTGATACCTGCTTCAGTAATAATTTTCAAGTTTTCTGTGTCAAAATTAGTTAAACCTAGATGCTTAATTTTACCCTCAATCTGAAGTTCTGCCATATATTTGAGGGCATCCAAGTAATTTTTATCTTGATATTCCCACCAGTGGAATTGCATCAAATCTAACGATTCCACATTCATCCTTCTTAGGGAAATATCAATATTTTCCTCAACGAGTTTTTTTGTCATTTTGCCAGGACGAGGCACCCATTTTGTAAAAGCTTGTACCTGAGATAAAGCATCTTTACCACGAGTGTCAATTAGTTGACAGCGAAACTCACCAATAAAGTCTTCTGCGGGGCCATAGTGGTCTGCTAAATCCCAAGTAGTAAAGCCTGCATCTACATATTTGAACATAGTCTCAATAGCGGCTTGGGGATTGATCCGTCCGTGTGCGCCGGAGACTTGCCACATCCCATTTAAGATCCGGCAAATGTTCAAATCAGGAGTGAATTGGAGACGACTAGCTGCGGGTAAGTTCATTTTCAAGTTTAGGAGGAGTTAGGAGTAAGGTAATGAAGAATTAGTTAGTTCGTAAGCATCTTATTACAAGATTATTAGCCTTTACACCTTCTTAAGAACCATTTATAACAGCGATAATCAATAACTCTTAAATTTTAACTCTTAACTCCTAACTTTTGTACAGAGGCGATTAATCGCGTTTCTCCTAACGCCAGTCTTTTTCAGCTTGTTGGAGAACGTAAGCAGCAACATCTTGAATTTGCTGTTCAGTGAGGCGTTCTTTGTAGGCTGACATATTATTTTTACCATTGGTAACTATAGATGTAACTGCCTCTATTGAATTCATACCATACTTTGTCAGCGCTTGCTTTTTTAGATTTTTACCTCGTCTGATGATGTTGCTGCCGTTGATATGACAACCAGCACAATGAACACTAAATATTTGTTCACCTTTAACTGTATCTGCTGCATTAGCAGGTAAAGTGAATGTGTTGATTAATAACAAAAATGTTACTAACACTAACGTAAGTAGTCTTTTCACTTAACTTCTCCTGATTTGAATATACTGATTACAGAGATTAGTATCAAAAGCAATACTATAAGGATTCAAAGTCAGTTTTAAATCCAGTAAAATTTACACAATCATCTTGAAAGGCTTCGGCATCGCTAACTTCTTCAATTTTGTAAGACATGATGCGCGTCCCATCTGGCATTTTTTTGGAACTAATCAATTCACCTTGATACTTTTCTGCGATCGCTTTAAATTCAGTACCATAGAGCTTCCAGGCATCGGCTGAACAAGTAATATTTACTCGCCACATATTTGCATCTCAATTACTACTAACAATTAATCATCTCACGAATGGGCAACATGCTCCACATCACCTCTTTCGGGTTAGTATTTTCTATCTAAAGGAAGTACCTAGCCTTTTTAGGCTACGCCATAATGTGGGTATGGGAACATGTCTAGAAAATATTATCCAAAATAGTTAAACCCTAAGAGTTGAAAATGCCTAACAATATCAAACAACAAATTCAAGCAGACTTGCAACAAGCTAAAGAAACCGGACAATTAAGAACTGAACGGATTCGAGAAATTGTAAAATCCGCAGTTTCTCAAGTAGCTTCTGAGTTTAGACAAGGTTCAAGTGAAGTTCGTAGTCTTGTTAAAGACGCTGTTTCTGCTGTAATTGAAAACTTTCAAGAAAAAGGTGGCGAACTCAAAGATGAAGTGACAGCTTCTATTGAAGGAGCGCTGGAAGGAATTAATAGCAAAAGACACGAAAGCATTGCTAAAACTCAGACAGATATAAAGCGCCTACAGGCTCAACTGGATGGTGAAGAAGAACAACTCCAGCAAGAGGTTGATGTAATTTTGGCAGAGATTGAAGAAACGGGTAAGGAAAAACCCGCTACTACTAAAACCGCAATTGATTCTGCTGTTAATGCTATTAAAGATAGTGAAGAAGTAGGATTGTTAAAGAAACGTTACGCCCAACTACAAGCGCAGCTAGCAATTGTCCGAGCTAACTTAGCTGCACGCTATGGCGGACGTAATATGGAAGTTCAGGATTATCTAGACGAAGCTAAACATTGGTATGATAAAGCTCGTCCTCAAGCAGAATCTATGGCTGTGCAGGTAGAACAGAAGCGATCGCAGCTTGAAGATAAACTAGGTGAAGCTGGTACATCTCTAGCAAGAAAAGAACACCAAATTAAACAGACGTTGAGAGAGTTACTCTTAACGGCAGCTGACTTATTCAAAGATAAGGAACCTGCAAATAAAGAGCGAGATACTATTCATAAATAGACTGGAGTGCTTTTTCACAAAACTCTGATACATATAGAATTTTAGTAGGGGAAACGGCATTGTCGTGCCCCTATTAAAGTATCTGTATAATTATTAAAGATTCACTTTTCATAGGATGCGTTAGCCAAAGACTAAAGCATTGCTTAATACAATTCGCAATTAAAAGACTTAAATAAAGCAATGCTTTCAAGGTTTACATCTATATCAGATTTTTCGTGAAATGGTATTAAGGGGTTAGGTCTTATAACCTCTAATTCTAGTAGAAACTAAAATGGTGCGTTACGGCTTTAGCCATAACGCACCCTACTTACTTAAGATTCCTTAAAATTCATCTTGCGTATTAGTAAATATTTCCTTCTCTATTCAGTTGTTCATCATGCTTGGCAATAACCCAAATTGCATGAATACTACCGGGTAGCCAACCTAGAACTGTGAGCAAGATATTAATAAACAGAGTTGGGCCAATTCCAACAGTCAGAAAAACGCCTAAAGGAGGCACTAACAAACCTAGAAGAAAACGAACTAATTTCATGATTTTGCCGTATTTTTGTGATTTTCTTTAATTACATTCTGCTGAAGATACCGAATTAGGAAATCCACCTTCGGATATTTTATTTGGAGTAGAGATGTAACAAAACTAGTATTTCTACTCCTTATAAATAATACTTATCTAGAAGGTAATTCACCTTGGGTTTTTTCGCCACTGCTGGTTAACAAGTTTCTTTCAACAAAGTAGTTGTTAATAAAGGTGTTAGCAAAAGTTAGAATGACTGGCCCAAGAAGGAAACCAATAATTCCGCGAACTGCAAATCCAGGAACTAATACTGCTGCTAACCAGAAACACAAACCGTTGACGACAAGCGAAAATGCTCCAAATGATAGAAAGTTAAGTGGTAAAGAAAGAGTAGACAGAACTGGTTTAACTGAACCGTTAATTAGACCAATTACTAAAGCAGCAATCATAGCTGCGGGAAAATTAGCAATATTAACGCCTGGAACAACTAAATCAACAATTAACAGGCTTAAAGCTGTAGCTAGAGCGGTTAATAATGGTGTTAACATTTTTCTTACCTAATCACTAAAGATTTTTTGTAACTTCTTATCTCATCTTCAACTATGTGTTAGGTTTTAACCTCTCTTGCAAGATAGAATTTCGTTCTACCGTTAGGCCGATCATTAAGAAAAAGATAGCGGTTTGAATACTACGTAAGTTTTACTTAAAACATCACTCGTCGGTATGTTTGGTTAAGGAATGAAACCCAACATTTTCACCATCTTGTCGGGTTTCACTACCTACAACCCAACCTACAAATCTTCTTAACGGATTAATATGTCAATCACTTAGATTTTCCAGACTCAGGCTGATAGTAAAGCGCTGATTTATACAAGATTTGTTCTTGATGGGTTTCTAAAGTGCAATTAGATAAAGGGTAAGTTACACAAGTAACAACATAACCAGCCTGTACTTCACTTGGGCGCAGAAATTTTTGCTCACTTTGATCAACTTCACCGCTAATGAGTTTGGCGACACAAGCAGAACATTCGCCTTGTTTGCACCCAGATGGTAGGCGAATACCTGCTTCTTCTGCGATATCCAGAATATATTGATCGTCTGGTACTGGAATAGTACGATCTAATCCAAGTGTAGGATTGATGAATTGAACTTGATAAACTGCCATCTGCTGTTTGTAATTCATTGTTTAACTGCTTTCATCGATAAACTAATCCGCTTGAGTTTCTCGTTGATTTCTAGCACCTGCACTTTGACTACTTGTCCGACTTTGACAACTTTTTTGGGATCGTCTACAAATCTATCAGCAAGTTGAGATATATGCACCAAGCCATCTTGATGTACGCCGATATCAACGAAAGCGCCGAAGTTGGCGACATTTGTAATCATTCCCTCTAGTTCCATTCCCACCTTTAAGTCCCTGATTTCTTTAATTCCTTCTTTGAAGGTGGCATACTTAAATTCTGCACGGGGATCTCTACCTGGTTTTTCTAGTTCACTAAGGATGTCGCGCAGTGTGGGTTCGCCAATAGTATCGGTAACATATTTTTTCAGGTTGGTCTTTTTAAGTTTTTCGGCAATTTCTGTGACCTGATTTAATGGCACATTTAGATCAGATGCGATCGCTTCTACTACGGAATAACTTTCTGGATGCACTGCTGTATTATCCAATGGGTTGTCACCGCCGCGAATCCGCAGAAAACCCGCCGCTTGTTCAAAGGCTTTTGGCCCCAACTTCGGAACTTTCAAAAGTTGTCGGCGATTTTTAAAAGCTCCATTCTGGTTACGATAGGCGACAATGTTATTGGCAACTGTTGCCGTAATCCCAGAGACGGAAGTCAGAAGTTCTTTAGAAGCCATGTTCAAGTCTACGCCGACGTAGTTAACGCAGCTTTCTACAGTCTCATCCAACTTCTTTTTCAGCAACTTCTGATCGACATCGTGCTGATATTGTCCCACACCAATAGATTTGGGATCGATTTTCACCAGTTCCGCTAAAGGATCTTGTAAACGGCGGCCGATGCTAATTGCACCGCGCACGGTAATATCTAAATCGGGAAACTCTTCTAGCGCTACTTTACTTGCAGAATATATAGATGCGCCAGATTCATTTACCATTACCTTAACTGGTTTGCGTTCTATGGTTTCCAATACTTGCGTGACAAACTCCTCTGTCTCGCGGGACGCTGTACCGTTACCAATGGCGATTAACTCAATCTTGTACTTTTCAATTAGCTTTTTGACAGTTTGTGCAGCTTTAGCGCGTTGTTCAGCCGCTTGGTGAGGAAAAACCGCTTGGTATTCCAAAAATTTCCCGGTTTGGTCGAGAACAGCAACTTTACACCCAGTTCTAAATCCAGGGTCTATCGCTAAGGTGGGTTTCATTCCGGCTGGTGCAGACAGTAGTAATTCTCGCAGATTAGTTTCAAATGTCTTGATTGATTCCATGTCTGCGTAAACTTTCATTTCAGAAATTACCTCTCCCATTAGAGATATTTTCATCAAACGGTTAAATGCATCCTTTAACATCGCCTGATAAAAATCCCGAATTGTCCGAACTTTGGTTTTAATTTCTTTTGACTCAAGATAGTAAAGTACCGTATCTTCATCAAAAGCAATTTCAAAGCTTAATACTTTCTCCGTTTCACCCCGACACAACGCCAGCATATTGTGGGGTGCAATATTTTTTACCTTAATTTGATAGTTACGGTACATCTCAAATTTGGTTGTACCTTCGGGATAATCATCTTTGATGCGGGAGACAAATACCCCTTCTTCTAGAAGATAATCGCGGATATATGCTCGTAATTCAGCTTTTTCAGCCACTTCTTCCGCTAAAATATCAGCAGCACCTTTGAGCGCTTCTTCTGCTGTTTTTACTCCCTTGGCTTCAGAAATATACTTAGGCGCTTCTTCTTCTAGGGAAGCCGTTGCAGCATTTTTTACATTTAGCGACTTGATGAATTCAGCCAGTGGTTCAAGTCCTTTTTCTCTGGCAATAGTAGCGCGGGTGCGTCGTTTTGGGCGATAGGGTAGATATAAATCCTCAAGTTCGGTTTTTTGTAAGCAGGATGAGATTTTGGCTTTGAGTTCATCTGTGAGTTTACCAAGTTCTGCGATCGCACTTAAAATCACAGATTTTCGTTCTTCCAGTTCTGTTAAATAAGTATATCGATCAGCCAGTTCACGTAGTTGCACCTCATTCATCTCATCAGTGCGCTCTTTACGATAACGTGCAATAAAAGGAATTGTTGCACCCTCCGCCAAAAGTTCCAGCGCGTTTTGCACCTGATGGGGTTTGAGATTTATTTCAGTTGCCAGTAATTGAGGAATGTTCAGCATTGAGTGTCTAAAAGGAAAAAATGAAAATGCTACTTCTAAAGGTAATATGCTAGTACCGCAACGCAAAAGTCACGCATTCAAAAGTTTTGTATATCAAAGCTTTTGCAAGTTTTCAAATGGTAGCTTGATTTACGCTGCGCTGTACTAGATCCTTATTTTGGCGCAAAGCCAAAGTTTTAAGCTAATTTACCAAAGTTTGATTTTCAAGCTAGAGGGCAGAATTTGAACGAGGCTTTAAAGAAAACTCAATTCTTAGCCACCCAACGGGAAAGCCAGTCCTTCTTTGTTGAAACAACAAGACCGGGCTGGCGAACCAAATCGGAGATTATGGTGCAATACGCTTGGGTTAGCGCCAAAAACCTTGAAATGTGTAGCGACTGTCTTAAAAGTCAAGCGTATTGGATTATGGTGAGGTACTCAGACCGAAGACCCGTATAGTCGTAGCAGGGAAAAGAGAGCAGTAGACCTCTTGGCAAAAGTGCTTTTTGCACTCTTAGGGAAAAGGGTTCATGTTAAAGGGGAAAAGGACGATACAGAAGTTTTTCCCCTTCCCCCCGCCCCTTATCCCCCTATCCATTACCCGGATCTTTCTCAACAATTGCCAGAGTATTCACTCACGTTTCTTACAACCCTGATACGTCTGTCGTTAATTCTCAATAAAAACCTAATTTTAGCGAGAATATTAAGAGCCAATTTGTCAAGTATGCCTCACACCTCAGTGTTTAAGATGCCTACAAAACAAGCGTTTCAAGATTGTAAAGAAAGATGTGGGTAATGCATAGCCTTATCCCCAGAGGGGGCCCCACCTTCCCCTTTTCCCGACTTATGCAAGAAGTCTAGTATTCCAACTGAGCCTCCTGCCCTCTGCCTCTCTTGTTGAGTTTTAAATCCTTTCAATCCTCGTGGGCAAACGAGAGTTTGTATAATAGCATACCTAAGCTATTTTGAATCGGGACACTGGCAGAACAAATATTTATTTCGATCGACTCTTGTGGCTAATACCTTATTGAATGTAAAATCAACCAGAATTACAAAAACGATTTCAATTTGTTTCAGTTTCATAGATACAACAACTTTTAGTTCAGAGGTTACTAAAATGCCTTTGTTTTTCTTGATACCACTGTGTACGGCTATAGCCACTGGCTACTTCTTTAAAAAGAGTAGTGATGAAATTGCATATATTGCAGGTGTATTTGCAGCTATTAGCTTTATTTTCAGTTTAGTATTAGCACCCTGGCCAATTCAATTTGGATTGTTAATCATTGTCTTAATTATTACCAACAGACTTTTGCAAGAAAATGAGTTAAAACAAACTCAAAGCAAAGGAAAACAATTTAGGGAAACTAAATAAGACCAACTACCAGTAAATATCAAATATAAAGTTTGATAGGAATGTGAATTAAATAACAATCATCATTTATCGATGAATTGTAAATCAATTGAGAGTCAAAGTCCTCGACAACTGAGAAGTGGTGTATTTCAGTTGGCGTTAAATTCCTACACTGTTACCGTGATAACTGATAAATTTTGACTGTTTACTGATTTGATAATGCCAGATTATTGATAGAGGTATAACGGAGATTTAAGGATTTTAAAAATAATTTTCCGTTCTTTTCTGTGCATTTGATTAGAGACTCGACTTATATCTACACGGTAGTAGTAAAAAGAGGGATTGGGGGTGAGATTCTACGCTTTATTTAATCCGCCTTCTTAAGAAAATTCAGAAATAGGGGCTTACGTGTTATTTGGTTTCTAAGTTAACCATAAAATAAGTTTTGTTTAAGATATTTGAATTTGAAGATTTTCATAAATAAATAATGATTCAGACTATTAGTTAACATCTATAGTCTTAGATTAAGTGTATTTTTATACTGAAAATTTTTACTTGTACTAGTGTTCAAATTTCAATTCTACTTTCTCAGACTCTTACGCTTTGCATTTTAAGAGTCTGATACTGAATCGCTACTTCTGCAACTTTATTAGTCAGAAAGTGGTACACAAATGTAGAAATTATTAAAAACAGAGATTCATCAAAAGAAAAATGTATGATTTTATAAAGTTTCTGTTTAGGTATATTTTCCTAAAATAAATTTTTGATAAAGTGTGGCGATAAATTTGCAACATTGTTTTCTCATGGTATTCTAGTAAGTAATTATATGTAAAAATAAATTCTGAGAGAAAGCTCTAATTAAAATTACATATAGTTAAAAACAATTAAACAGCAGTGTTACTAAGATGAATCTAAAAATATCTCAAATCCACTTAAATCAACAGTAAGTAGCTGCGAGTTGCTTACCAAATGCTAGTTTACATTGCCCTTTAGTGTTGTCAGAAGCTGCATTTCTACATGCAATAAAATTTACCAGAAACATGTAAGGCGCATGACTGTATAGTTATCTATAGATAGTTTCCACTCTAAGGCAGATTTTTCTTAACCATTGTGTTCCTATGTCCAAAAAGAGTACATATACACACTATTTTTGAGTACAAATTTTTAAGAATCGGCTTAGTTTCTAACCGAGGTTGCAGATATGTGTGTAAGCCTGGATAAACTCTATGGCATGTCGTAGAACTAATAAACACTTACTGGAGAAAATTAAGAATATTTATCAATCCAGCTTAGTTTTGATGCATAAGTTAACGGCTTTAGAAGTTGAGTAGTGTCTTTAACAAGGTTTCTATAGCAGGATACAACTGATGAAAGTTAATGCATGGATTAATAAAAAATTTCGGGAATCCATTTTTACTCGCTTAACTCCATCTGTTGAACATACAGTTTAAATGCGAGTTCAGCATAAACTATGTCTCGGTGCTAAACTTTGTCCACTTTGTGGCACACCCAATGTTTTCTATATCTGCATCCACTATGACATAGATATTGCGATCGCCGATAGTGGGCGCATACGCCATCGCACTAAAACTAGTCTGGAAACATAACTGGCTGATAAGGAAGACATCTGCAATTCACAATTGGGCAAAGTCTAAACTGTTGCGCTAATTGTCAAGCAATTAAACTGTTATGTCTGCGAGTGTAACTCAGTAAGCAAATTTAGCATACTCTAATCCGATAATATCGGGTCTTGCCAAAATAAAGTAACCGTCCTCCAGGCTACATAGTATCTACTTGCTAACTCTTGGATATGAGCTTCTATGATCATTTTAATATCAATCACTTTAACATAATCTTCCTAATTTTATTGTCTATTTACTGAAGTGAAAGTTTAATTACACATAAAGTATGACCTAAATCTAAATCTGTTTAAACCTATAAATTGTTTACTGTCCCGTTCATACCTAATATCTCTATTGAGCCAAATTTACTGACTATGAAATCTATCTCGCAAACTTCAAACTTTAAAATAATTCCTTATATTATATTGTTTGTCAGTATTTTATTTAGTATTTCTGGTCAACTGCTGATGAAATATACCATGAGCCATACAAATGAGGGGCTACTAAACTGGGTATTTATTCAAAAATTAGTATTCGCTATTAGTGTCTATTGCTTGGGGGTAGTAAATTGGATATTAGCTCTGCGTTCGGTAAAATTGAGTATTGCTTATCCACTGACTAGTTTAAATTATGTCGGGATACTTTTTGGTTCGCACTACTTTTTTAATGAAGAGATTACACTAACTAGAATAGCGGGAGTAATTACTATTTTCATAGGTGTTATTTTAGTAGTTATTCCTTTAAAAAAATCGACATTAATGTATAGAAACTCTCATCAAGAAGATTGAAAAATGAACATCATTACTTGGCTTGTATTAATGCTTGTGGTTTTATTTGGAACAACAGCGAACCTATCACTAAAGTATGGACTTCACATTTCTAGCCATGCTAAGGGAGCAAGTACATCTATCCAAAATCTATTATTGTCTCGTTATTTTTGGATTTGGTTTATTTGCTATGCATTTATGACTATATTGTGGCTTTATGTATTGCGGACAATTCCTCTAAGCCAAGCATTTCCAGTTCTAGGATTAATGTATGCATTTGTTCCAATTGCTTCCCACTATCTTTTAAAAGAGCAGGTTGTGTTTAGTCAGTGGTTAGGAATTTCGATTATTATAACTGGTGTAATTTTGGTTGTAAATTAATAGCCAAAGGAATAGACAGCAAAAGTATTAATATTACAATTTGCCAAAAATAAATCTCAAAAGCAAAGTATCCTTATATAAATCTCAATTAAATTTATGAATATAGGCATCATTGGCGGGGGTATAACTGGGCTGGTATTAGCCCAACGTCTTTCAAATCAAGGACATAAAGTAACTGTATTCGATAGTAATAAGCAGCTTGGTGGACTTACCACTTATCATGATTATGGGTTGTTTACTTGGGATCGTTTTTATCACGTTATCCTCCCTTCTGATACTCATTTAATAAATTTTCTCAGAGATATTGGTCTTGGAAATAAGCTGCGTTGGCATAGAAGCTTAACAGGTTTCTACGACAATCAAAAATTTTATTCTATCAGTAACTCTATAGAATTTTTGCGGTTTCCTCTGTTCGGACTTATAGGTAAGATCAGATTAGCTTTCACTCTACTGTATGGTTCACGCCTGAATAACTGGCGACGCTTAGAGAAGATATTAGTTGAAGATTGGCTATTGAAACTTGGTGGTAAAAGCACATACGAAAAGCTCTGGAAACCTTTGCTTCTATCCAAATTAGGAGAGAACTATAAGCGAATATCAGCAGTTTTTATCTGGGCTTATATCAAACGGTTATTTTCAGCGCGAGATTCTTCATTAAATAAAGAACAACTTGGTTATGTTTCAGGTGGTTACAAAACTGTTTTTGACCATATAGAAAAATTAATTTACGCGGCTGGTGGTCATATCCACACAGGTGTTGCAGTGGAATATATTGCACCTCATCCAGAGGGTGGAATGTGGGTAGAATATCAGGGCAAAAAGGAACATTTTGATAAAGTCATCTTTACTGGCCCAGTTAATATTTTGCAACAGGTTGCTGCCAAAGAATTGGTGAAAGTTTCAGACACTGGTGAAACAGTAGAATACCTGGGTGTAATCTGCATGGTGCTTATTACTCGTAAGGCTTTAATTCCTTATTACGTAGTAAATATTGCCGATAGAAATGTTCCTTTTACTGGAGTCATCGGTATGAGTAACCTAGTTTCTTTGCAAGAGACAGCAGGGTATCATATTACATTTTTACCAAAATATATCCTTTCCACTGACCCGTTATTAAAACAGCCAGATGATGAGTTGCGCCAAGTATTTTTCCAAGGTATACGTTTGATGTTCCCAGAACTCAAAGCAGATGATATTGTTGCAGCACACATTAATCGAGCTATTAAAGTACAGCCGCTACAAGTTTTAAATTATTCAAGCCTAGTTCCAAAAGTGAGTACTGAAAACGATGATTTCTTCGTTGTCAATACCTCACAGTTGGTTAATGATAGCGTCAATAACAACGCAGTCGTCCGACAGGTTGATGAATTTCTCAAGAAATCAACATTATTGAATTCTTGAACTTAGAGAATAATATTTTGAAAATTACACGAGGTACTTATGAGTCTTTTTGTTCTTTTACCCGCATACAATGAGCAAGAATCAATTCGCCCCTTGTTCAAAAAGTTTCAGGTATTGCAGGAAATATCTAATATGGATATCCGGCTAATTCTTGTTGATGATGGTAGCAAGGATGCAACTGCTCAGACTGCAATAGAAGAATCTCAATCGCTAGGGATATTACTTAAATTAGTCCAGCATCCCAAAAATGCTGGTTTAGGTCAAGCAATTAAAACAGGTTTCACAACTTTCTTAGAAATTTCTAAAGAAGGTGATTTTTTAGCCGCGATGGATTGCGACAACACTCAACCACCAGAACTATTAATCAAGATGTATGAGACGATGATAGCTGGTAGCTATGATATTGCGATCGCATCTAGATATCGAAAAGGCTCTAAAGTCATAGGCTTATCAAAATTTAGAGAGGTGATGAGCTACGGAGCAAGCTGGCTTTTTAGAATTGCAGCCCGTGTACCAGGTGTAAGAGACTACACTTGCGGCTACAGACTGTATAACCGTACTTTCGTCAGCAAACTAGATATCTATTATGGTGAGAGTTTATTCACTGAAAGCGGATTTGCTTGCATGATAGATTTATTGCTGAAAGCCAAAGCGCTCAAACCAAAAATCATAGAAATTCCAATGGTTTTGAGATATGACGAAAAGCCGAGCGCCAGCAAAATGAAAATTATTAAAACTATTACTCGAACCCTAAAGTTATTGTTTAAGAATCTAACATCGCCACCGCCAACTGCTGCTAATTTAGGTCAGACTTTCAATCAGCAAGAAACAGTAAGAATTCCCTTGAAAATGACAAATCGTAAATAAGCCTAAGAAAGAACAGGCTCTTACCAAGAATTAAATAGATGGAAAATGGTCATTTATCAACCATTCTAGGGATGAGCAAGGCATAAATCAAAAATAAGTTTGATTAAATTCTTGCTTTTACCAATATTATATATGGATATTCTTTCCTAATAGTTTAAGAAATTGGAAGACAGTCTAAGGCTGCCTTCCAATTTTTTATGCATGAATATTTTCATTTTTTGATTTGCTCATTCGCTATGAAAGTGTATTATATCTCGACTCTATATGATAGCGATCGCTCTCCAAAGGGCGTTACTTAAATATTTCACTCACGCTTAACGAAAGGGAAGTAATACCAATTCTCCAAAATGAAGCAACAGATGTAAATCAGGAAAGTCTTGCTGTATCTAAGTTTCTTAATTGCCTTAGCGCAGCGGGGCGTTAGCCCATTGCGAATTGGTATAAATTTCCCAGGTGAGGAAACCCCTACTACTTAATTGCCGACTCTGACTTTCACTGATTTGTTAGACTAAACACACCAGGATTTTTCAGTCAAATCTCTGAACTACGCCAGCAGACGAGGCTACCCATGCTTACAAGTACGCTACTTCTCTCGAATCAACTTCCCACCCTGCAATATTCCTCCACACCAGAGCGTTTCGATGAAACCTGGGAAGCCCCCCTGGCTACCCTCCTGGGATTAGGACGCGCCGCAGGCGCTGACTTCATCGAATTATTTTTAGAACGTCGCAACTATATTAGTTGCCTTGCAGAAGACGACTCCATCACTAGTATTTCACCAAGTCTGTCTACAGGCGCGGGAGTCAGAGTATTTCGCGGCAAAGCTGATTGCTATGTCAGCACCAATGACCTTTCGTTTTCCGGTTTGAAAGCAGCTTTAGAAAAAGGTCTTTCTATCCTGGGATTGCAACTACCCATTGCTAAAGCTTTCATCCCAGAAATCAACCTAGAATTATTGAGAGATTACGCCACCAAAAGAGGCAAAGATGCATGGCTACCAGTGTGTAGTTCCATCCGAGAAATGGGAGAAGTCCTCCTTGATGGCACTGCCAACCTGAAGCGAAAAGCTAGCCACGTCCAATCGCGCCGTGCTACCTATTTCCGGGATTGGCAAGAAGTTTTAATCGCCGCCAGTGACGGCACTTTTGCCCGTGACATTCGCCTCACCCAGTCAGTAGGATTTAACCTCTTGTGTGCTGATGGCGCTAATCGTGCTTCTATCGGTGAACGCGCTGGTAATACTAGCGATGCCAACTTCTTAAGGACTTGGGATTCTCAACAAGCTGCCGAAAAAATAGCAGAATCTGCTGGCAAAATGCTCTACGCCGATTACGTAGAATCAGGTACTTACCCGATTATTATGGCGAATCACTTTGGCGGCGTAATCTTCCACGAAGCTTGCGGACATCTGTTAGAAACCACCCAAATTGAACGCAATACCACACCCTTTGCTGACAAAAAAGGCGAAAAAATTGCCCACGAAAGTTTGACAGCCTGGGATGAAGGGCGTTCTGAAAATGCCTTTGGAACAATTGACATGGATGACGAAGGTATGCCTGCTCAAAGAACCCTATTAATTGAAAAAGGCGTTCTCAAAAACTTCTTAGCAGATAGAACAGGTTCTGCACGCACCGGACACCCCAGAACTGGAAGTGGACGCCGCCAAAATTATACCTTTGCTGCTGCTAGCCGGATGCGTAATACTTATATTGATTCTGGCGAATATAGCATTGATGATTTATTTACCTCTGTTGATAAAGGTATCTACTGTAAAAAGATGGGTGGCGGAAGCGTTGGTGCTACGGGCCAATTTAACTTTAGCGTTGATGAAGCTTATTTGATTGAAAATGGCAAAATCACCAAACCGCTAAAGGGAGCAATTCTAATTGGTGAAGCTAAGGAAATTATGAATAAAATTTCTATGTGTTCCCAAGATTTGGAAATTGCACCAGGTTTTTGTGGTTCTGTGAGTGGTAGTATTTACACCACAGTAGGACAACCCCATATCAAGGTTGATTCTATTACCGTTGGTGGACGATAAGAATTTTAGATTTTAGATTTTGGATTTTGGATTGTGAATTAGTAGGAGTTGAAGGCTAGAACAAAGCACCTGAAACGCTTTACTTGTTAGAGCTTCTTATTGAATCTAGATTAATGACAACAGAAAAACTAAAAAGCCTAATGCAAGAAGCTACCGAAATTCTAGCTGTGCCTGTTGCGTCAATAAAAACTCTCCGAGCAAAATATTAAGTCATAACATCCAAGATTCAAAATCTAATATCAAAAATAAAATTGCTCTCAATCCAAAATCTAAAATTAAAAATCCAAAATTGACTATGCCAAATATCAATGAAATTGCAGATTATGCCAAGGACAATGCTGGTAAGCTTGGTATTAAGAAATTCGACATTTATGGTTCAACAGTAGATGATACTAGCGTGCAAGTAGACCAAGGTGAGCCAAAACAAGTCAAAGCCTCAAACCGCTCTGGTGTTACTGTTCGTGTCTGGAATGAAGATAATACAATGGGTGTCACCAGCACCACAGATGTAGACCCTAAAGGACTGGAATTAGCTTTGAAGACTGCCTACGAAGCCAGTTTCTTTGGTGTTAAAGAAAATGTTCCTGATTTTAGTCCAGAAGCTACTGTTCCTATTGCAAATAAACCTCAAGATAAGGCACCCCAAGCACCTGTTGCTGAACTCATAGAAAAATTGTTGGTAGCTGAAAAAGAACTACTAGCAGCTCATCCAGCAATTAAAGGTGTGCCTTATAATGGTTTATCGCAAAGAGATATTGACAGATTTTATCTTAATAGCGACGGTGCAGTGAGAACTGAATCTCACTCCTTAGCATCAGTTTATCTTTACAGCAAAACTGAGGAAGAAGGAAAAAAACCTCGCAGTGCAGGTGCTTTTAGAATCAACCATAGTTTAGATAATCTAGACATCAATAGTTGCATAAAAGAAACCGCAGATAAAACTATCAGTCACTTGAACTATGAAAAAATCAAAACTGGTAAATATCGGGTTGTTTTTTCACCGGAAGCTTTTTTAAGTCTGTTGGGTGGTTTTTCTAACTTGTTCAACGCTCAAAGTATTTTAGACAACCAAAGCTTATCTACTGCTGATGATTTAGGTAAACAAATTGCTTCTCCTCTGCTTTCAGTGTTTGATGATGCACTTCACCCAGCTAACGTAGGCGCAGAAACTTTTGATGGTGAAGGAACTCCTACTCGTCAGGTTTCACTGATTGAAAATGGAGTTTTAAAAAGCTTTCTCCACAGTGCAGGCACTGCCAAAAGGTTCAATACCCAGCCAACAGGTAACGCTAGTATTGGTGCAAAAGTTAGCGTTAGTCCCAATTTCTATCACGTTTTTTCAACAGCAACTCCTGAAGAAGAGTTGAGTTTAGAAACTGCTGAAAATGTGATTTTTATCGATGATTTACAAGCTCTCCATGCTGGAGTTAAAGCTTTGCAGGGTTCATTTTCTTTGCCGTTTGATGGTTGGCTAGTTAACAAGGGTGTCAAGACAAGTATTGAGTCAGCAACTGTTGCTGGTGATTTCTTAGAAGTCCTGAAGTCAATTATTTATGTAGAAAAAGAGCCAGAGTTAACGCCAGGGGGAGTTTGCCCGAAAATCTGGGTTAATGAATTGTCGATTACTGGTGAGTAAAAGTTAAAAAGTAGAGAGTTAGGAGTTGAATATAACTCTTAACTCATCACTTCAAAATCATTAATCACCATTAGTATTCACCACCAATGCTAATGGCAGTATTAAATACATCAGCGCCGCTTAAATCAATATTAGCCATAACAGCGCCATCTACGTCACTATTATATAAGCGGGAATTGCTCAAATTAACGTTGGTGAGATTGGCATTATTTAACATAGTATCGCTGACGAATGCTTTTGTGAGATTAGCAGACTTCAAATTTGCACCAGTTAAATCAGCACCTTCTAAGTTAGCACCTTCGAGATTAGCCCCTTTTAAATTTGCATTTCTGAGGTCAACACCTATGAGGTGAGCGCCTTTGAGGTTAGCTCCTGTTAGATTACATCCAGAACATTCTCTAGTTTCCAGCAAGCGCCGGACAGAGGCGGAGTTTTCTGCTTTGACGGGAAGGGGAGCAGCTAAAGATAGCGTGCTGAGTAAGGCTGCTGCCGTCAAAAAAATTCGTTTCATATTTACCTCCGACACTTCTAGAAGTTATTAAAATTTTTAAACTTCTACGATACCAGTGTGCCAAGATTACAGAATTTTGTACTCATGCGATCGGAGTAATAGATAATTTCTATGAGAATAGGTATTCTTTTGTAAACTAGTCCGATCGGACTAATAGTAATATTATTGGACTTAACTGCAAACCGCTATATATTTTTAGTCGTTAATTGTTCCATCAGGCATGACCGCACCACGCAAATCTGCACCAGTCAGATTTGTACTACTCATTTCTGCTCTGATTAGATTTGCTTTACTTAAATTAGCATCAGTCAAGTTTGTTCTAGCAAGATAGGCATCAACCAAGTCTGCTTCAGTAAGGTTAGCCCCACGCAGGTTAGCCCGACTTAAATCAACTCTATTTAGCCTTGCAAAACTCAGGTTTACTCCACTCATCTGGCATTTAGTCAGTTTAGCATCTGGCATAATTGCACCGTACAAGTTAACACCTGTAAGTTCGGCATCAATGAGATTTGAGCGTTCTAGTCTAGCGTTCATTAGGTTAGCACCTTTCAAATTAGCACCTCCGATGTTAGTATCTGCCAGAGATGCATTATATAAAATAGCTTTACTCAGGTTGGCATCACTCAAATCGGCATAACGTAGCGTTGCCTCACTCAAGTTAGCACCACTCAAATCAACTTTAGATAAGTCTACACCAGTTAAATCAGCGCCCCGCAGGTCAGCCTTATGGAGGTTAGCACCCCGTAGACTAGCAGAATACATTCTCTTTTCTTCTCTGAAGTTAGCACCACGCAGGCACGCGCCAGTTAAATTTGCACCACTCAAATTTGCACCACGCAAATCGGCGTCCATCAAGTTACTATCTAACATATACGCCAAAGTTAAATTCGCATTACGCAAATCAGCACCCTGTAAAGTTGCACCATGTAAATTAGCATCATGCAAGTTGGCATCGATTAAACTTGCCTGATTTAGGTTCGCACCACTTAGCTTTGTACAAACTAGATTTGCCTTATTTAGGATTCCCCGATTTAGATAGCTAAAAATTAAGATTGCATTAGATAAATCTGCCTTATTCAAAGTTATACCAATCAAGTCTGCACCAAACAAATTTACGCCGTTTAAGTTTGCCTCCAAAAACTTTGTTTCTCCATTTTCATATCGTTTAAGAAGCTCATTGGCATCCATATTTATTTTCCCCTATCAATTACTACACTCGTTTTAAATTTTCCAGTATCAACAATAGTCAAAAGTTGCCATTATTCTTTGGTAGGGGGTGCTAGAAATTGACAGGTATTATTGTCATCCTTGAATGCCATTTTATGATAAGGATTAACTAGTGTTTTCGTTTCCAGAGATGAATCGCTGTTAAACGGTTGATATCCATTAACACTGGATGATATATTTCCATATAGACCTCGCATAGATTGGATAATTGCACTAGCTGCTTGAATATTTTCATCTGGTTTGCCTAGAGATATAACGGCATTATTTAGTTTAGATTCAAGCTCTCTGATAGTTGGACAAGTTTTAAATAATTTCAGCAATAAATCATCAAGTTTTTCAGCCTTCAGTTTCAACCAGTCTTCTTCATTGAAAGTAAATTTTTTGTAAAGTGCAGAAAATAGGACTATCTTAGCCCTAAGTGGGTTAGTATACTTCATAATATTTTGCCGTAAATCAAACTGATTATATTGATGTTTGATTTGACTGTTTCGAGATTTATCTATAGGATTTAATGATATTTGCTTAGAATTATAAAAGGTCTGTTCCTCTTTACAAGGTTGATTTAATAATATTCCTGTTAAGTCTTCTTGAGGAGGTTGATTTAATAATATTCCTGTTGATTCATCAAGTGTTATATATAATTTCTGCATCTCATGAGAAATAACACTGGCTATTAGGGCGTATTCATCTTGTTTATTCAGGGTTTTTACAACTTTAGATAAAGTATAATTTAAGTTATTTATAGTCGGATTTAATCTGCATAATTCTTGAATTAATTCTTGGATTTTAAACCGTTCTAGCGTATCTTCATCATTCTCCCAGATATTTTTACAGGCTGAGTATATTAATTTTTTAATCCGTTTTGAGTTTTCATGATGCTCTAAATTTTTAGTTACTGTATCAAGGCTAGATATAGTTTTCATCAGCAAATCTCCGGCACAGGTATCAGGTAGTAATAAATGATAGAACTAGCTCTTTAAACGTGACTGCTAAAATCTCTTTTTCTCTAATTGTTCTCTGTGTGAAAAGTGGTTTATAAGTTATTTATTTAACCGCCGAGACACAGTAGAAAGTTTGAGGGCAGCAAACCTCCGTTGGCGCAGTCCGCCGTAGACATCAGGCTTTCTAAGACAGAGAATACGGAGAATAGAAATTTATATTATGTCCGCTTGATTACTTATTAAACCCGAAGAACCCCACCCTGCCAAAGCTACGCTTTATCTCTTTTACCCGCAAGCGGGGAGGGAATTAAAGGCTGAGGTGCAAAGGCTCTGGGAATCACAACTAATTATACGGCCATGATATTAGAGAGGAATTCACTTGCGAGAATTTCTACTTACTTTAAAAGGGCTGGTCTTATGTTATACCTTTTTTATCTAGCTTGTGTAGTCATGTCTTTGCCTACAGTTGCCTCAACAGCCGAATCCTGATGGTCATTGCCTGTGAGAGTTAAATTACTTAGACCTTACTGCTTCCTATCAAATACAACAGCGCCATACGAACGGCGACACCACTGGTAACTTGTGATTGTATGAGACTAAATTCTGGGTCATCCATCAATTCAGAACTGATTTCGACACCACGGTTAACTGGGCCTGGATGCAAAACCTTGACGTTAGGTTTACAAAGTTGCAATTTTGTGCTTGTAATGCCAAATAGCTGATGATATTCTCGCAAACTTGGCAGTAAATGAGCGGTCATCCGTTCCTTTTGCAGGCGCAAAGTCATGACAAAATCGGCATTTTGCAAAGCTGGTTCTAGTTGCCAATGTAGAAATAGTTGGGGAGTGGGGAGTGAGGAGTGGGGAGTGGGGGATGAGGAGATAATAAATTCCTGATTCTTAACTGCTGCCTCTTCCAAAATATACTCGGCAAATAATTTGGGTAAGAGGGTAGGTGGGGCTGCTAGATGCACTTCGGCACCACTGGCGATTAAACTCCAGATATTCGATCGCGCCACACGAGAATGGAGAATATCCCCAACAATGGCAATCTTTTTACCCTTTAAAAGTTCTAGTCGGGGACTAGCTGGATCAATTAGAGTACAAATGGTAAATAAATCTAGCAGTGCTTGGGAAGGATGCTCATGTTGACCATCACCAGCATTGAGGACACTAACTTTTACACCTAAACGATCCATTTCAGCCGCGATCGCATTCGGTACTCCTGCCTCTCGATGGCGGACTACCATAATATCAGTTCCCATTGCCAAATAGGTTTTCGCCGTGTCGAGAATTGTTTCTCCCTTAGTCATAGAAGATGTGGCTGCGGCAAAATTCAGCGTATCTGCACTTAAACGTTTCGCCGCGAGTTCAAAACTGCTGCGAGTGCGAGTAGACGATTCAAAAAATAAATTCGCTACCACCTGTCCCTGTAAGGTTGGTACTTTCTTTGTCCGCCGTGATAGCACTTCCTGAAAACTGGCAGCAGTTTGCAAAACAGTATTATATTCAGCCGCCGTAAAGTCAGCTAGGGAAAGAACGTGATGACGATTCCAGGTAGTAGTAGGCATAGAATTTGGGAAGTGGGGACAAGGGGAGGCAGGGGAGGCAGGGGAGGCAGGGGAGGCAGGGGAGCAGAGGGGACAAGGTGACAAAAGTTTAGAACTTCCAACAAGTCTTTCCCCTTGTCCCCAATTCTCCTTGTCCCCAAGTCCTCTTTCCCATGCTCAATGTCCAATGCTCCATGCCCAATCCTTTCAAGTTGGTAAATGGAAAACGTTTAAAGCTAGAGAAATTAGGCTGAGGAATGTTAAAAACCCAATTGTATCTAGCATTGTAGTCACTAACGGGCCACTAACTAAAGCAGGGTCAAGCTTCAGCCGTGTCAAACCCATTGGCAATAAAGTACCAAGTGTAACAGCCACAATTGTATTAGTTGCCATGACCATTCCGGCAATTAAAGCCACCCATCGTTCTTGGGGTTGCGCCCAGATTAAGGAAAGCAGGAACATTGTTGTGGCTAAAGCTACGGCTGTACCTAAACCAGCTAAAAGTTCTTTGCGGAGAATTTTTAAGGTATCTTTGGGTGTTACCTCGCCCACTCCCAAGCCGCGAATTGTCACCGTTAATGATTGAATCCCAACAGTACCACCGGTATTAGAAAAAATTGGCATGATTACTGCTAGAACTGGTACTGCGGCAATTACAGATTGAAAAGGCGCGATCGCACTGGCAGCACCAATATACAGTGCCATAATCCCCAACAACCAAGGTAAGCGGTTACGGATAGTGAGTAAGGGAGAGGATAAAGCAGCTTCATCACCACTGACACCTGCCAGTTTTTGGATATCTTCTGTGGCTTCCTCTTCCAAAATATCCATGACATCATCAATGGTGACGATGCCAACCAATCGGTCTTCTCGGTCAACTACGGGGATAGCGATTAAGTCGTAGCGCTGCATGATTCGCGCCACTTCTTCCTGAGGGGTTTCAGTTCTAACTTTAATGACGCGATCGCTAGCAATATCTTTGATAAAAACATCGGGAAAGGTAAACAACAACTGGCGCAGTGAAACTACTCTCACCAGCGTTCGATTGTCATCTGTGACGTAGGCGTAGTAAATCGACTCCTTGTCTTCGTCCTGACGACGGATTTTGCTTAGGGCTTCACCTACAGTTAATCCTTGGCGCAACCGGACATACTCAGTTGTCATTACCCGCCCAGCAGTACCTTCTGGATAGCCGAGAATCGTTGCTGTTGCTTGCCTTTGTTCTGGACTCAGTTCTTGTAATAGCCGTTTGATTACTCCAGCAGGTAGTTCATCAAACAATTCTGCCCGTTCATCGGGACTCATGGCTTCTACAAGTTGCACTACCTGGACATCATGCAGAGAATTAATTAATTCCTCCTGCACCTCTGTGGGCAAATATTCAAATACATCAATTGCCTGAGCTTTATTGAGTAAACGGAATGCGATCGCGCGTTGCTGTTCAGGTAATTGTGTAATGTAGTCTCCCACATCTACAGGTTGCAAGCGATTTAAATCCCATTTTAACTGGTTTAAATCGGTAGTATCAGTCAGCAAATCACGAATATCTTGTGTAAGCATGTAGATATATCTCCTAAGTCTCCCCCGCGCTGGGAGACTTCCTCGCCAGATCAGAGGAGGTTGATACTGCCATCTGGTGGACTATTGCCCATAAAATTTCAACAATTCAATATCGATATCTAAATTAAGGCATCGCTAGTCATCATCCTAACCCGGAATAGCACTCTCCAGGAAACACTGAATATTAGCATTCAGTATTCGTGATATTTACTACTAGTAGCTAAGTTAATTACCCTGAAATTTAGGTAATTTTTATCTAGCTTAAAGTAGATTTTACTATTGCTATAAGATATGTGTCTTCCCAATCAACAAATTTTTTCGCAAACTTTATACAGTTAAAATATTTACAACATCAGTAAGCAATATTTGGTATCAAGCAATTTTATGCATAGTCACCTGGACAACGAAGAATCAGAAATGGGTTAGCAGGTTTCACTTCATAGTCACGGTAAGGTGTTTGAGCTTTGGCGATCGCTTTGAATCTCTAAGAGGAGATAGAAAAGGTCAGCTTGAACTCTTAGAGAAGGTGTGTTTCAGTTCTGCTCAATATAATTCACGTTCAGGGAACTCAAAAGTCACGCATTCAAAAGTCAATAATTTTGAATCCCATAAATAAATTAGGGTAAAAACTTTCGCGGACTCCTTTACTATCTTGAAAAAAAAAGAGCAGTCATTTAGTCAACTAAAGTAAATCTTTAGTTGCTCAAGGTAGGGTGTTTACTCTAAACCCTTTAGCCCATATACTTCAAAGTATAATTGTTAATGTTATGAATGCTGCGACATTCTCCCTGTCTAAGTCAAATTTGTAATATTTTATACGTTGAGATAACAACTATCAGCCATCCTATACCTACCTATCAGCACAATTAATCACGGGATCGCTTGCTGTATTCTTCACAGTTTGTTACAAAAGTACAAAGAACTTCTAGAGACTAAAAACCACATGTTCGGCGGACTTACTGGTTTACAAAATCCTAAAGGCACAGATTGGGGAGAGCGGATGCTCAACACGGTCGCCAGCCAAACGATTCGCCACCTGTTTACGCAAAGCGAGTCAGTAGAAGTCTCTGTGCGCTGCTACCCCTCCAGCAAACTGTTGCAAGGCAGCATTGATAGCTTCAAAATGAGCGGTCGTGGGTTGGTGATTCGGAGAGATTTTGCGGTAGAGGAGATGTCTTTTGAAACCGATGCGGTTGCCATTGACTTCGGCTCGGTTTTAAGTGGCAAGCTCAGTCTTAAGCAACCTACTCAAGCGATCGCCCAAGTAATTTTATCAGAAGCAGGCATAAACCAAGCCTTTAATGCGGAACTGGTGAAAAAGCGCCTGCTTAATCTCACCGTACCATCACTGACAGAATTATCTGGCGGTGAACCAGTTTCCTTTACGGAAGTACAGGTACAGTTATTGCCAGGAAATCGCTTACAGCTTGTAGCAAAAGCAGATTTAAATAATGGCGAACTCGTTCCCTTGAATATGAGCCTAACTTTAGGCATTGAAAGGCGGCGGCGAGTTTCCTTCAAAGATCCAAAAATCGAACTTGACCAAGTACCAGAAGCACAACGGGAAATCTCGCAAACCTTGAGCGTGGCGCTGGTAGAAATTTTAGATAATATGGTTGATCTCGATCGTTTTGACCTCGATGGAGTGAAAATGCGGCTCAACCGATTAGACACTGAAGGTCAAAAACTTATTTTCAGTGGTTATGCTGAAATTGAACGTATTCCACATAGCGCTTGATATTATA
The DNA here is from genome assembly GCF_034531135.2 of Nostoc sp. CmiVER01. Taxonomy (NCBI): domain Bacteria; kingdom Bacillati; phylum Cyanobacteriota; class Cyanophyceae; order Nostocales; family Nostocaceae; genus Nostoc; species Nostoc sp. CmiVER01. Next base: position 238,322 of record NZ_JAVRBU020000015.1, on the reverse strand, counting down.
TTGTCACGTAAGCAAAGTAAGTAAAAAATTTTAACGTGAACTCGATAAACCTCTCCTTGGTTTGAACTAAAGTTCAAGTTTTCCCACCCGTGGGAGAGTTTGTTTTACGTAGTAAAATCTCTTAGCAATCTTTTGATTGGGCTAATTAGACGTACAGTATATGAACAGTCGAATTCACGTTTTTTTGGGTCTTTGCATGAAGCCCTAAAACAAAATTAAATACCGCCTAAAGCAATTTAGGCGGTATCATAATACTTTAGGTTTTAAAGATAGTTAGAGTTAGGAGTAATGGATTATAATTTATAAGCAATTTTTATCCATCATTGATCGCTTCTAACTCCTAAATCTCTATCGTCCCACCCCTACGTATTGGAATCCAGCCCGTATCATTGCTTCCGGGTCAAGGAAGTTACGACCGTCGATGATAACGGGGTGGGTCATCAATTTTGCCATTTTTACATAGTCAAGAGTGCTAAACTGCTGCCATTCGGTGACAAGTACTAACGCATCGCAGCCATCAGCTAGTCTTTCGGCATCGGTTTCTACTAGCACACCAGAAAGCCCATGACGTAAACCTGTTTGAGAAACAATCGGGTCAAAGGCTTTAACTTTGGCTCCCAATCGGTTGAGCTGCTCAATTAGGTTGAGGGCTGGGGCGTCGCGCAAGTCGTCGGTATCGGGCTTGAAGGTCAGTCCGAGTAGTCCAACTGTTTTGCCCTTGAGAATTTTCAGAACTTTTTGGAGTTTTTCTAAAGCAATCAAGCGCTGGCGTTCGTTAACACTGACAGCAGCTTTGAGTAATTGGGCTTCATAGCCATAATCATCAGCAGTATGAATCAGAGCGGAGACATCTTTAGGAAAACAAGAACCACCCCAACCAATACCAGCTTGTAAAAATTTGTTACCAATGCGGGAGTCTAGACCGATACCTTTAGCTACTTGGCTGACATCAGCACCGACGCGATCGCAAATATTAGCAACTTCGTTAATAAAACTAATCTTAGTGGCTAAGAAGGCATTAGCGGCGTATTTAATCATCTCCGCCGAACTTAGGTCTGTTGCCAGAATTGGCACAGGGGGTAAAGATTGATCAAGAGCGTACTTGCGTTCCACAATTGGGGCATAGAGTTGTCGCATTAAGGCTACTGCTCTTTGGCTATTGCCTCCTAGTACAATGCGATCGGGGTTGAAGGTGTCGTACACTGCCGAACCCTCGCGCAAAAATTCTGGATTGCTGATTACATCAAACTCGGCTGCAAACTCAGGTAATTTTTCATTACTCGGAACCCCACCAGCTGGTACTAATGTTTTCTGCCGTTCAGCCACACCATCTAAAACAAGCATTCGTACCCAGTCACCTGAGCCAATGGGTACTGTAGATTTATTGACTATAACTTTATAACCGCCGTTGAGATTTTCCCCAATCCCACGGGCTACAGCTTCAACATAACGAGTATCACTTTCACCAGTGGGTAAAGGTGGCGTTCCCACAGCAATAAACAGAATTTCTCCGTGGGAAACTCCAGCAGCGAGATCGCTAGTAAAATGAATCTTTTCTGTTTGAATGGCAGACTGGATAATTTCTGAAAGTCCCGGCTCAAAAATTGGAGACTGTCCAGACTTCATTAACTTAACTTTTTCTTCGTTATTGTCTACACAAATGACATCATGCCCAATATGAGCCAAGCAAGCACCTGTAACTAAACCAACGTAACCAGTACCAATCACGCAAACACGCATTTTTTAACTCCTCACTTTTTTGGGGTTAGTTTTTTAAAAGAAGTATCAATATGACACTTAAACACTGGTAGTCAACTCAGCCACTAAGCATACTAGCTACCGATAGGGTGAGCCTGCATGAAATTTAGAGCAACGTTAGGCGCTACTCAAGTGGTTGAATTATTTACATCGCTTTGAATGCGATCGCGAAAATCTTCTATTGTTAGCTTTAACCCCTCTTGCAGAGGAATAGTCGGTTCCCAATTTAACCAAGTTTTTGCCTTTGTGATATCAGGTTGGCGACGCCGGGGATCGTCCGAAGGTAGTGGCTCGAATTTAATCTGCGCGTCTGGATTAATCATATTTTGCACAGCTTCTGCCAATTGCAAAATCGTATATTCACCAGGATTACCCAGGTTTACTGGGCCTATGTAGTCGCTATTCATCAAGCGGATGAATCCTTCGACTAAATCGGAAACATAGCAGAAACTACGAGTTTGCGAACCATCACCGTAAACGGTTAAAGGATTACCCCGCAAGGCTTGAACTATAAAATTGCTTACCACCCGGCCATCATTTTCTAACATTCTCGGCCCATAAGTGTTAAATATCCGAACAACTCGAATATCAACTTTATTTTGCCTATAGTAATCAAATGCTAGAGTCTCAGCAATTCTTTTACCTTCGTCGTAGCATGAACGTATGCCAATGGGATTGACGCTACCCCGATACTCTTCAGGTTGGGGATGAACTTCTGGATCACCGTATACTTCACTGGTTGAAGCCAAGAAAAATCTAGCTTTCACACGTTTAGCCAGCCCCAACATATTGAGTGTTCCCATCACGTTAGTTTTAACGGTTTTAACTGGGTTGTACTGGTAATGTACTGGTGAAGCAGGACAAGCCAAATGATAAATTTGATCCACTTCTAGCCGAATTGGTTCAGTAATATCGTGGCGGATTAGTTCAAAATACGGATGACCTAGCCATTTAAGAATGTTTCTTTTGTGACCAGTGTAAAAATTATCCAAGCATATTAATTCATGCCCATCATTCATTAGTCGGTCGATGAGATGGGAACCAATAAACCCAGCACCACCCGTCACCAAAATTCTCATAGTTTCTCAGTTACTTACAAATATGTTCAGTAGCTATTGCACTTACTTTTAGATTACCCAGATTGGGAACAAAAATACAAAACGAAAAAAAGAACAAACTTCAATCAAAAAGTGTTGTTGAAATTACGTATTTTTCTTCAGTTATATTTTTGTTATTTTTTACTTGCTTCTCTTAATAATTTAACTAGTAAAGTAACAAAAATCGCCAGTCTTCCACCTAAAGTTCATCAAATCTTTAACAATACAAAGTGTTTTTATGAATACTACTGTTTTCAGTTGGATGCAGCAATAAGTTGACACTTTCCACAGTTCAAGGTCTTACAATTACCCATATTTGTACAATACTCAAGTTGTCGGATTTACCAACATTCTGCCCTTTATTTCAGTGCAGAGACTTATATCATTTCAGAATATTCTTGCTATAAATACATAAGTTTGTTAGGACATACATCTATATGCCCCTACGGATGATTCATTTGTTGCAAAGTTTATTGTCAATGCGATGCCTCCTATGGACTACACCAACGCAGCCTAAGTCCATGTGAATGGACTGAATGCCTCATATCATACAGCAGAGGTAATACTAGTAACCGTTTTAGACATAACTAAATTTGTAGTTTGAGTGCGTTGCGGTTCTCCAAGCATGATAATGGAGCAGGTGAGTTGTCTGGCTAACTGAGTTGTGACATCGCTAATGGCTAATCCTCCAGGGCTGGTACGATTACGTATAAAAGGTAAAACTACTAAATCATATAATCGTGCTGCCTGCAAAATTGCTTGGGCAACATTCTCATGAGCGATAATTTGAATTTCTGGGGCATTGGTCAAAGCTAATTGAGATACCAATAGGGAGAGATGCGATCGCCTCCAAGCAATTTTACTAGAACTAGTGCGGCGATCGCACACATTTAGTACAGTAATGTGGCTCTGATTTGCCTCTGCCAGCATCTGAGCAAATTGTACAGGCTGTAATGTCGGTGCTGTTAAATTTTCTACTGGTACTAAGATGCGCTGAATTTTTTTCGGTGATTCTACTAAACGTGTTACCGCTACTGGACAATGAGATGCCCAAAGTACACCATCAATCACATTCCCAAATAAACGCGCTCGTAACCCAGTCCGTTTACCCCAACCCATAACGATTAAATTAGCCTTTTGTTCACGAGCCGCTCTGCTAATTCCTTGAGCAAAAGCATCATCAATCCGCAGCATTGGTTCTGCGGCTACGCCCAGTCCTCGACTGTGTACTGTAGCTTTGGTTAATAATTGCTCACTCCGTTGTAAAGACGCTTCTAACTGGGGTGCATCCATTTGAGCGGTAGCATTAGCGATCGCAAGCGGTATAATTTTACCTTTACACTGACGAGCTAATAATGCTGCCATTTCAATCAAATACTGCTCAGTATGAGGATTATAGACAGGTACGACTATAGTAAAAGCACCGTCTGTTTTTGGTGCATTTTGCTCAGGTTGGGGTGGTGTTGGATCTTCGGCAGGTGAGGAATTCAAACCAACAGCTATTTTATTAGTGATCAATGGGCCCAAGGTTGATGTGACAATCATTAAGACAATCACGCTGTGTAATACTTCTAGTGGCAGCAACCCAGCTCGGTATCCCACTAACGTTGCTGCTAAAGTTGTAGCAACCTGGGGAAGTGATAGCGACCAGATAGTTAGCATTTCTTGCCAGTTGTAGCGGTAAATCAGTTTTGTAAAAAAAGCTGCTATCAATTTACTGACAATCAAACCGACTATCATCAACAGTGTTAACTTGAGCGTAGCTAGGCTGTTCACAAAGGCGGATAGATTGATCGTTAAGCCAAGGTCAACAAAGAAAATGGGTATGAATAGCACACTGCCAATAAATACCATTTTTTGTTTGACTGGGCCTTCCCCTACAACTTCATTTACCGCCAAACCCGCTAAAAACGCACCAACAATTTTCTCTATCCCAATCAATTGAGCGCCCACAGCCGCTAGAAACACAGAAAGTAACACAAACAAAAACTTGTTTCCTTCGTCGTCTCCAGACCGTTTGAAAAATTCTTTGCCTGTCCAATCAAAGCCTGTCACAACGGCAACAGAGTAAATAATTAACCAACCTGACAAGCTGAGTAGTTTCGCAAAGGTGAATGCTCCAGCATGAGCGACGCCTACACAAACGGCTAAGATCAGCACTGCGCCAATATCTGTAAAAATCTTAGCTCCAATAGTGACCGTAACAGCTTCGTTATTGCTCACTCCCAAACGGCTGATTATGGGATATGCCAAAAGAGTATAGGAAGCAAATAAAGAGCCAACTAATATTGAAGTATTCCAGCCATAGCCTAAAATTAGTCCTACTAAAGTTCCCATCACCAGGGGTACAGTGAAAGTTAAGCTAGCAAACCCGAAGGCACGACTTTTTTGCCGACGAAACTGCTCTAGGTCAACTTCTAGCCCTGCGACAAACAGCAAGTAAATTAACCCAATGTCTGATAGCAAGTTAACCATCGGCGAGTCCGACTGAAATAGATTCCAGCCTGAGGGGCCGAGTACTAGCCCTGAGAAAACCAAACCCACTAATCCTGGTAATCTTAGTCGCTCAAACATGATCGGTATAACTAAGATGACCACCAGCAAAATAGCAAAGGGAACAATTGGTTCCTTGCCAAGAACTTGGGAAGTTGGCTCCAGAGCAAGAACTTGTGATATGAGTTCCATCATGTAGGAATGAAGGGGCTATAGTAAAACTGCGATTCCCTTGGGGCGATCGCTTAATCGATATAAATAAATAGAAAAGCTACCTGAGAAAAAATCAAATATATTAATTTACACTAACTAGGCAATTGTCTGTGAACTAACTACCTACGGATGGATTTGACTCAAAATGAACCGTAAGCGATCGTAGTCGTCTTTGAGTAGCACACTTAAGCTACGTCCAGCTTTAATTAGCCATTCTCGGTCAGCTTTGCGTAACTGGTATATATCTCGAATGGCAGCTGCGGCCAAAGACTCTACTGGCGCACCGTTAATACAAAGCAGTGTCCGCAAAAAATCTAGTTCTTCAGTAAATTTAATGATTGCTTCTGGTTCGCACCGATAAACGGCTTGATGAATTTGCGGGGGACGCGGTGGTAGATATTGATATATTCTTTGGTTATAACCTCGATTCTGGGAAGATTGCTCAAATCCAACGATCGCAGCTCTAAATTCTGTTCTGAGCATGGCAAATATCTGGGGTTGTTCTTCGCGTAAGTCTTGCAATGATAACCCCAAAGCTCTAGCCCGATGTACGGAATCTATAGGCATAGTTGTAGCATAATACACCACTGCATAAACTTGATTGCCCGATTCTTCATCTACAGAGCAGACCCAACTACCAAAGGGTGGCATGGAGGGAAAGCTCAAATCGTCTGGTTCCAAACACTGAGCTAAAAACTCAGTACTAGTAGTTTCAATCACCTCCGCAATGTGGTTGGGATGGCGATCGCCAGTTGCAAACTGTGGTAAGGGGAGGCGCATAGTAATTTAGTCATTAGTCATTAGTCATTTGTTTTTACCAAATGACTAATGACTAATCTTATTTGGCTTTTTTACGTCCGGCTGTGGTTTCTACAAGTTCCAATTCGCTCAGGCGAAAGGTAATTAATTTATCCCAGTTACCACCTTCAAATAATACGGCTACTTTGCCATCGGTCAGTCGTTGCACGAGTCCTTCGTAGCGATAATAGGTATCTGCGGGATTCTTGACGCGAACAGTTGCTCCAGGCAGAATCATGTTTTTAGCCTCGCTTGTTTCCTTTTAATAGCTTAATACTTCTTATTAGTCATTTGTCATTAGCAAATAATAAAGGACTAATGACAAATCAATAATACTTCTGCCTCTGGCGAAAATTCGCTACTGATTCTACTATTCCTAAGGAAATGAAGTTGGTCAGCATCGCAGAACGTCCATAACTCATCCAAGGTAGGGGAATGCCTGCTACAGGCGCTAAACCAACTGTCATGCCAACGTTGACAATTAGCTGAAACACAATCATGGACAAAACGCCAATAGCCAACAAAGAACCAAAGTTATCTTTGGCAGTTTGGGCAATATGCAGTAGACGGAAGCAAATTAAGCAGAAGGCAAACAGCACTACCAAACAACCAACAAAACCGAATTCTTCGCCCACTGCGGAAAAAATAAAGTCTGTATGCTGTTCAGGTACGAAATTCAGTTGCGTCATTGGCCCCTTGAACAGACCCCATCCCCAAATTTCACCAGCACCAATAGCAATACGAGATTGGATTAAGTGATATCCAGCACCGAGTGGATCGTGATCCGGGTTCATGAATACAGTTAGCCGATCTTTTTGATACTCTTTTAAAACATGGTTCCAAGCGAAGACTCCTAATTCGCCACCTAGTATATTGAAAGTCCATGCACCAATAGCACCTAAACCAAATCGACGCCAGGGAAGAGTTTGCCAGCCTACAATAGCCATTGCAAATGACCAAACTATTCCTAATGGGCCAAAAGATAGTTCTTTAAATAAAACTATTGGCTCTGATAAAGGCCAAGATATACTAAACAAAATGGCAGCAACCACAGGAGAAATCATCAGAATTAGCCAGCCTGGGTTAGCATTTGCCCAGTAAAGCATTCCTAAAACGATCGCACCAAATACTAGTGATGTTGCTAAATCTGGCTGCAAAAATACTAATCCCCAAGGTATAGCAGTGATTGCCAGAACACGGAAAACGCCTTCGAGGCTAGAAGCAGTGCGCCTGTGCAGCAAAGCTGCTAAGGTGATGATCATGCCGATTTTGGCAAATTCTGAGGGTTGGACATTGAAACCAGCAATAGGAATCCACCTTTGTGCTCCTTTGGCGCTAGTACCAGCAATCATCACGGCAATTAAGCTGAAGTTTGTTAGTGCATAAGTTACCCAGTGCCACTGCATCAAGAGTTCATAACGGATGCGAGCTAAAAACAGGGCTATAAGCACGCCGATACCCGCTACGATCCAGTGCCACCACCAGTCAGTTACTGGCTGCTTCAGTTCCGTACTGAGAATCATAACGCCGCCAAAGATACTGATAGCAATCGGCAAACAAAATAGTAGCCAATCTACATTCTGCCAAGGCTTAACCCAAGACTTCCAGCGAATTTTGGGGAGCGATCGTTTTAATAACATTGTGTAAGTTTAGACTTTAGCTTTAATTGTTGGGAATTGAAAAGAGGCAGAGGGGCGGGGGGCAGGGTGCAGAGGGGAAAATTCTTCTCCCTTGCTCCCCTACTTCTTCCCGACTCCCCAATCCTTAGTATTCCCAAGACATAGCCCAGGAAGCAGATAGAAATTAAAATTAATTATGTCAGAGCAGCAACTGATACTTTACCAGCAATGGTAAGAGCGATCGCTGTTAATGCTTTTGCTGAAGCTGAATCTGGATCACCAACAACTATTGGCACACCACTGTCACCGCCAACTCGTGTAGAAATTTCTAGCGGTACGCAACCCAACAATGGCACTCCTAATTCTGCTGCTGTTTTAGAGCCACCACCGGAACCAAAGATGTCATACTGCTTATCTGGTTGATCGGGGGGGATAAAATAACTCATATTTTCCACGATCCCCAATACCGGGACATTCATCTGTTGGAACATCCGCAATCCCTTGCGAGAATCTAATAGGGCTACATTTTGCGGTGTGGTAACAATTACTGCCCCTGCCATCGGCACTGCTTGGGTTAAAGTTAACTGAGCATCTCCGGTTCCCGGTGGCATATCTACAATTAAATAGTCCAGTTCTCCCCATTGCACTTGATAGAGAAACTGGCGAATTACACCATTGAGCATAGGCCCCCGCCAAATTACTGGCTGATCTCGGTCAATCAAAAAGCCCATTGAAACTAATTTGACGCCGTGATTAAAAGCAGGTTCTAGGATGTCACCTGTTTGACTGGAACGCATAGTAATTTGGGCATCAGCCAGCCCCAGCATAGTGGGGTCATTAGGGCCGTAAATATCAGCATCTAGTAAACCGACTTTTGCCCCAGTTTGAGCTAGAGCCACTGCTACATTCACCGCCACCGTACTTTTACCAACGCCACCTTTGCCACTGGAAACAGCAATGATATTTTTTACTCCAGAAATGCCAGTGCGGTCAGGTAAACTTTTTTGTTGCGGTGTTTCTGCCGTCACTTCTATGCTGACATCTGTAACGCCTGGGAGTTTTTTGACAGCTTTTTTACAGTCTTCAACGATAAATTCACGTAAAGGACAGGCAGGAGTGGTTAACACTAAAGTAAAACTAACTTTGCCACCGTCAATTTTCACGTTGCGAATCATATTCAGTTCCACCAGACTTTTGCGGAGTTCTGGGTCTTCCACTGGTCGCAACACTTCTAAGACAGAACGAGAATCGAGGACATCGTACATAAAAATTTAAAATTCAAAATGAATAAATACACTTGTGGCGAACATCTTAGCTATTAACTAGATGCTTTCTTCAGTAAGGTCAGCTTAGTGTTTTCACTGTCAATGACGTAATAAAACTTAGCAAATTGCATTATCACCTAATAGAATCTTAACTTTCTTTGGACATTGGTCATTTGTCATTTGTCATTCGTCATTAGGTATAGGTTATTCTCCTTGTTCCCATTACCTAAAAATCCAAACAACTATCATTAAGGGATTTTTTCTTACCAGATACCGTTGGTAATGCCGTCTTTTCTACTGCTTCTACTAAAGACCGGGCTACACGGTCTGCATAAGGACGGGATAAAGACCAAATGAGGGGCGATAACCAACCCCGTAGTGTTACTGAATAAGACAAACAAGTACCACAAACCGTTGACTCTACTTGATAAGTCACCCGTTCTTCTATGCCAGGAATCGCCATCACTCGGATACTCAACATCTCCTTATGATTAACGCGCTCCACAAAAATTCGGATGGGAATCGGCGAAAAGCGTGTTACAGCATGAAAAATTAATCCTGGTTTGGGTACTAATCCGTAGGGCACGTTAGTGCTTTTTAGTAGTGGATGCCAGGAAACATCAGTTAAATCAGCGACTTTTTGCCACAGTTCATCAACAGAAGCAGAACTTATCTCTCGATACGTCCGCACCAGAGAAGCGCAAAACCGACGACGTTTGCGGTGGATGAATTTGGATAACCAACCTTGCATTTTCCTAATCCTCCTCGCTAGACACTTTCTGGTAACTCTGGTATTGTAGGCAACTACCCTCAAACCCTAATAGGACTTACGCAAAATTATATACACTCAGGGGCAACTCATGTAGACGCAAAGCGGTGAGGGGGTCGCAGTCTTGGCGGTTCCCGTCGGTTGCGATAGCGCAGCGTTAGCGAGTCATCGAGCGTCACCCCCGAACCCGGAGGGCTTCTTGCAGGGTATTACCCTAAGAAGAAACTTATTCTTTTTGACTATTGTTTGCCTAAGTCCTGCCTAAATTAAAACTTTCTCAGAAATGCACTGAACATAGCAAGCCTTTATTCGGTACAGACACTAACAGATAATATAAGTAATATGGCAAAGAAGTTTTGAGCAGGGCAAGTTTTACCCTTGGTAATTCAAGGTTACGACTAAAGTCTAGTGTTTATACCAGAATGTTCCAATTAAGAATTTCAAAAAAAACTCAGTCAATATACAAGCCTATACGCATTTGAGGGAAAATAAACTCTAGTGATGCCCATCAATCGTATAAATGCTTAACCAGTAAGACAAAGCGGGTTGGGCAAATAGACCTTGATTTTTGGCGCGTGTTTCCCTCAAATTTTAAGATAAGAAATTTGTGGCTTTCTGGAAATTGTAATTTTTTAGGTTCGGGAATCTATGTTGACCAACTCGCAAACACCAACTGTATCAGCATCATCCAAATCTTTGCCAGCACCTGACGCTCAGACTAGAGTCAGTCAGTTTATGAAACAACTGCAAGACGAAATTACCGAACCATTGGCAAAACTAGATGGTGTGGCTAATTTTCATGAAGATAGTTGGGAACGCCCAGAAGGGGGCGGAGGGCGATCGCGCGTGCTGCGAGAAGGTGCAATATTTGAACAAGCTGGTGTAAATTTTTCTGAAGTTTGGGGTTCCCATTTGCCAGCCTCAATTTTAGCCCAACGCCCTGAAGCCGCAGGGCATGGCTTTTATGCCACAGGCACTTCAATGGTGTTACATCCTCGTAATCCATACGTGCCAACAGTTCATCTAAATTATCGCTACTTTGAAGCAGGGCCAGTGTGGTGGTTTGGTGGTGGTCTTGACTTGACACCTTATTACCCCTTTGCTGAAGATGCAGCACATTTGCACAAAACGTTAAAACAGGCTTGTGACAAACACCACCCAGACTATTACCCTGTGTTTAAGCGGTGGTGTGATGAATATTTTTACCTTAAGCATCGTGACGAGACACGGGGCGTAGGTGGTTTGTTTTTTGATTACCAAGATGGCGAGGGTGCTTTATATCGCGGGCCGAATCCCAATGGGGAAGCAGCTATTTATAGCAACCAGGTGGGAACACCAGCAACCCGCAATTGGGAAGATTTGTTTGCTTTTGTGCAAGACTGTGGTAGAGCATTTTTACCAGCTTACGTACCAATTGTAGAACGGCGCAATGGGATGGAATATGGCGATCGCCAACGGAATTTTCAACTCTACCGCCGGGGACGGTATGTAGAATTTAACTTGGTTTATGACCGAGGCACCATTTTTGGTCTACAAACCAACGGACGCACCGAATCAATTCTCATGTCCCTACCACCTTTAGTGCGCTGGGAATACGGCTATCAACCGGAACCCAATACACCCGAAGCCGAGTTGTATGAAACTTTCCTTAAGCCTCAAGATTGGATCAACTGGACATCACCGACATCATCATCTCATTAGTGACTTGAAAATCGGGCATGGGGCATGGAAAAGAGGCAGAGGGGCGGGGTGCGGGGGGCAGAAGGGAAAAATCTTCTCCCTTGCTCACTGCCCCCACTTCCCCCTCCCCACAATTTTGCTGAGTTCAATTACAAAAGTTAAGCACTTAGCAAAAAAAGGTGACAATTTTAGCTATAGCTTGTTAACCTCAAGTGGCAGTATTAAAAAATTCTGTAACTAGTTAATCTTTAGAAAAATGTCACGGGGAGGCCTTCAGTGATTCATATAGACCAAAAAACTTATACAACCCAAGACGGAAATACCGTTATTGTCCTGACACCAGCAGGTCGCCTAGACATTACTACTGCTTGGCAATTTCGGCTAAAGTTACAAGAGTGTATTTCTAAACTCAGCCGCCATGTAGTTGTAAATCTGGCTCAGGTAAATTTTATTGATAGTTCTGGTCTCACATCTTTGGTTGCTGGGATGCGTGATGCTGATAAAGTTAAGGGCAGTTTCCGTATCTGTAATGTACATCCAGAAGCCAAACTCGTGTTTGAAGTGACGATGATGGATACTGTCTTTGAAATCTTTGAAACAGAAGAGGAAGCTTTAGAAGGTGTACCTCGGAGCATCGCTAGCTAATAAAGAGTTAGGAGTGAGGAGTTAGTTCAAAATTCATAACTTATATTCATGACTTATAACTTTATGTTATTGAATACTGGTTTCGCTTGGTATAGCGATAAGGCCCCATAATCGCTCCCCAAGTTGCGTTTCCGGTTGCTGGATCGATTCCTTTGTCGTAGCTGTGAAATTCTGCCGCAGTAGCTTCAAAACCGAGGGAAACATTGATGCTATTGCCAAGATAAGTAAAGCTACAACGAGTTTCTGGTGGCGCAGTAGCGGTAAATTTATAGCGATCGCCAGCTAGAGTTTCCTGAGCAACTTTTAGGATACAACCTGGTAGTAAATCTAATTTTTCGGATGTCAGTGTCTTAAGTAAAGCAGGGTTATTGCCTGCGCCTATTAATGCGCCTGGATCTTGAGGCATGTAGTATTGTACTTCCAGAGATGTGTCATTGCTGCCTTGGCGCAATCGCATAATTCGCTGGCGGTAAGGTTTATCTAGATTAATAACATTAGCTTGCTCGGCAAACAGGGTGATGCTATCTTCTGTGAACAGATTAATTGGTCTTTGCCACAGCCGGAGGTGGACATACCAAATTGGTTCTCCTATGGCTTGTTCCTGATTATCAAATTCACCAGCTAGATACTCACCCAAAGCAATTAACTGTGGCGAGAAGTTCATAGACACGATAAAAAAATCATTAAGAATAAGTATTTTGGGCTAGTTTTTTAGCGGAAAGGGTCTTAATCCCTTATGGCTACTAGCTTATAAAATACTTTTGATTTCTCTACATTGTAAATGAAACCGTCACCAGTCAAAAGCTAAACTTGGCAAAGTAGCCTTTAAGCGAGAAAATAAAGATACGTCGCCCTTAACATTTTCTTTGTGAACAACGTCCGTACTGTCTCTGATACAAAACGAACTTTTTACAATCTTCATACCCGTCCGATCAACACTATTTATCGTCGGGTAGTGGAAGAATTGATGGTGGAAATGCATCTGCTGTCAGTAAATATCGATTTTAGCTACAATTCAATTTATGCCTTGGGCGTCGTCACTACTTTTGACCGCTTCATGCAAGGCTATGAACCAGAACGGGATCAAGAATCAATTTTTAATGCCCTATGTCGGGCTATGGAACAAGATCCGCAACGCTATCGACAAGATGCTGAAAGATTGCAAGCTGTAGCTAAAGGTTTGCCAGTTAAAGATTTAATTGGGTGGCTAGGCCAAACTACTTTTTTAGATCGAGATGGTGACTTGCAAGCACAACTGCAAGCGATCGCCAACAATCCTAACTTTAAATACAACCGTTTGTTCGCAATTGGTGTATTTTCGTTGTTAGAACAATCAGATCCTGAATTAGTCAAAGATGAAAAGCAACTCACGGAGGCGCTAAAAGCGATCGCTGCTGGCTTGCACCTTTCTGATGACAAACTCAACAAGGATTTGGAGCTATATCGTTCTAACCTAGAGAAGATGGCACAAGCGCTAATAGTTATGGCAGATATGCTCTCTGCCGATCGCAAAAAACGCGAACAACGTAAACAACAATCAACTACCCCCGTTGCTCCCCCAAGTTCCAACGAATAGTTAGAATTTTGCAGTGATGAGTTAGGAGTTATGAGTGAGAAATTATTAATAACTCCTAACTCTTAACTCTTAACTTTTAATTTTAGACGCCCAATAATTTGTAGATTAAGCTGTTAATTATAGTCAGCGCAAATGCTCCAATAACGGCGCTCCAAATACCGTAACGTAAGCGAAAGCCCTCAACTAACCAAGCAGCAATACTAAAACAAACCACTGCAATCATAAATGTGAAAATGCTGGATAGCAAGTCCAATGTGAGTAAATTTGGTACTGCAAAAACGAGGCTTAAAATCGGTCTGACTATTGCCGTCACGATACCAAGCACTGCGGCAGAAAGGAAGGCTTTACCAGGAGTATCAATTTCAACTCCTAAAGGTAATTTACTAATTATCAACAGGCTAATAGCTGTTACTAACCAAACAATTAAAAGCGTCACAATATTCATGCCACAACCCCTGAAACGTGAATGGCAATTGGTGATAAATTACTTCAGTTTCTCGGTGAAAAAATCTTTAAAGCTCAACCAATTATTTATAAATTAGCAGGATATTTTTCTCTAACGGAATTTTATTTCAGATATCTTTAGGTTTGGGAAAAGTTTGAAGGGAAGTAGGGAGTGGGGAGTGGCGAGTAGGGAGTAGGGGAAGAATATAAAATTACCTCTTTCCCCTTTGCTCCCTGCTCCCTGCCCCTCTGCCTCTTCCCCATGCCCCTATCTCATCTTTTGGGATTAGGTTGAGTTTGTTTAGGTGCTACAGGCGCTTGGGATGCTGGTGGGTTGGAAATACCAGGATTGATAGGACTAATACTTTGTCCAGTTGGAGGCTGAGTTATGCCAGGAAGAGGCACAGGATTGGGTGCTGAGGGAAATCTTGGGGTAAGATTCCCTTCGGGATTGATGCCTGGAACTGGTGCGGTTGTGGGTATTGGTGCTGCACCAGGATCGATTGGGAAAGAGGGGATATTAGGCTGGTTAAGTGAGTTTGTGGGTGATTGAGATGGGCCAGGAATAATTCCTAAAGAAACGCGATCGCCTCCTACTTGCCGTAGCAAATCCAATGTCTCAATCACATCATTATAAGTTGCTGTCCGCGAAGCATTCAGCACCACAACAGCACTAGGGTTTGCTTGAAGATACTGTTTTAACCTGGCTCCTAAATCATCCCGTTGTACAGGCTGTTTTTCTATGTAAGTATTGCCAACAGCATCGATAGTTACAATCAGACTTCCACTTTGTGATGTTATTCCAGATACTGAACTGGCGCTGGCTTTAGGCAAATCAACATTTATTGCCTGTTGGCGCGTAAATTGTAATGCCGCTAATAAAAAAAACGTCAGAATACAAAAAACAACATCTATTAAAGGGATGATTTGAATTTGGACTTCTTCAATTGGGGTATGTAGATTAACTTTCATTTTTTCAATTTAAACGCCTATTTCGGGGATTGAATTTTTAACTAATTAGGTGCATTCGGGGGTTCAGGAGGTTCAGGCAACCTTGTCTTTCCTGGCTTGCGGGGTGGAGTGAAATTTTCCCGGACAATTGCTGATGTACTATTACTAAAATCAGGGGGGGACTGACGGTAGAGCAATTCCATTTCATTCCCAGCCTTCCGAAAAACTTTGACTTGGTTGACTACAAAACTTTGAAATAGGCGATAAAATACCAAACTAATAATGGCAACTATTAGCCCAGTTGCCGTACTAATTAACGATTCACCAATACCAGTAGTTACCCCGGCGGTAGATTCAGTTCCCAAATCACCAATCCGAATTGAGCGCAGGGAGCGGATTAGTCCCAAAACCGTGCCCAACAATCCCAACAGGGGCGCGAGGGCAATTACGGCTTCTAAAAGTTTTTCGCCCCGTCGCATTCCAGCTAACTCATCTTCGGCTGTAGCCTCAAGTGCTAATCGAAAGGTTTCCGCATCAGTTTTTGGAAAACGTAAGGGAGCATAGAGAAAACGCCCGACAGGCTGATGGCTTGCTCGTTTTGCAATGTCAGCAGCTTCTTGCCAATTATCCTGGGCAGCATCCAGGATGCGATCGACTATTTGCTTTTCCTGAGTCAATATTCGCAACCAGAACCACAAACGCTCAAAAATCACACTCAAAGACAGAATGGATAGAACTAGTAAAGGCCACATCGCTGGCCCGCCTTTATAAAATAAATCTAAAATATCCACTGTTTTAGTTTCCTCCCTCCATGATTAAAGCAAATGTGCTAAGGCAATTTAATTCTAGAGATTAATGCAAAATGAGGGACTTCCAAAATATAAATTTACCGAAAATCTAAAAAGATAGTGTAAGCATGGGCTATTGGACTTAGACTGGTGGAAAAACTTGCTGCTGGGTTGCCATAATCCCGAATTAATACAATCACTGTCTAATTTGTCAAACCCTTGCGGTATTAAACTCTTATGAAGAATTACAAAATAGGTTTTTGATGACAGATTACGAGTAGCGTCTTCCAGACTCATTAGGGCGGTTATTCGCACCAGAAGTTTTTAGGATAATTTGTCAAAATTAAAGATAACTGGAGGTTCAAAATATGAAATTTTCAATCGAATCGCTTTATACCTGGTATCGCAGTGTGCTTCGTAACCCGAAGTACCGTTGGTGGGTAATTTTAGGAACACTCGCCTATTTGGTCAGCCCATTTGATATTCTTCCAGATTTTATACCCGTTGTGGGACAGATTGATGATGTTTTCCTTTTGACTTTGCTAGTTTCTGAGGTGTCTGGGCTAGTAATTGAGGGGTGGAAGGCTCGTAAGGGTGAGGTGGGTACTGAAGTACCTAATACTACCGAGGGTTCTGCCTCTACTGCAAACACTGTTGATGTTGATGCTGTTTCGGTTAAGTAGTTTTAATGAAACCCCTGCTTTTGGGATGTGAGGTGGGGGTATTTTTTTTTAACGCAGAGGAACGCGGAGGGAAGCGCAGAGGTTCGCAGAGAGGGAGTTAGAGGTTGTTGGCTACGCGTTTGATGCCTTCTTTGAGGTGGAGGACGTTGAAGTTGAGGAGTAGTCCTAGTTTACAGTTTGCTAGTTTGAGATAGGTTAGGAGTTGGACGGAGTGAATCGGGTGGAAGGATTCTACAGATTTAATCTCTACAATTATTTGGTTTTCGACAATCAAATCTAATCGATAAACGCATTCCAATTTCACTTCTTGGTAAACCAAAGGCAATGGAATTTGTTTACCAACATTCAACCCGGCTTTCTTCAACTCATAATCCAAACACTCCTCATAAGCCGACTCCAATAAACCAGGCCCCAAAGCAGTATGCACCCTCATTGCACAACCAATAATCACCCCACTCAAATCATTCTCTTTCATCCTCTGCGCTCCTCTGCGTTTAAAAATCCTTCACAAATTCCGTCAAGAACCTAAACGCCTTCAAAATATAACTAGCGCAATCTCTAGGTGAAGTATTGTAAAACGATCGCCACGCACTCGCCTTATCCTCGTCATACCGATCGCTGCGTTGACTATGATTTTCCAGCCACGCCAATCGCACCGCATGGCCAATTAACACATCCAACACAATATATTCTTCAATTTGCAACTTGGGATTATTGGCAGCGATCGCAGATAATTCGATTAATGCTTCAATATTTACTTGTCGATATTCTGGAGCTTCAATTTTATTCAACAAATGCTCAACTAAGAGAGCAAAATTTCTTTCCCCGGCTGTCATTTCCGACAGCATTATCTCACTATCTAAACGATTACGACGCTCTAATTTATCGCCAATTACTAAACCCTTGCAATGTTGCATTAATAGCCAAACTTGCTTAAAAAATTCTTTTGGTACGCGCCCCGTTGCACCTTCGGCTTGGCGAAACCGTCGCCAACCACCTGGCGGAACTTCTATCCCTTCGCCGATTCCTGGTAGCACTACCCAAGCAATATCACTTTCTTTTTGTTTAACGTGCAGTGATTCTTGTTGGCGCAATAGGTTACTCATGCCAGTATATCCAGTTAATACCTGACGCAAGCGCACTTTAACTTCAAAGGGTGAAAGTTGCATTAAGCGATCATAAGCTTCATCTTGAGTTACATGCAATTCCCGCGCTAGTTCGCTGGTAATCAATAAGATGAGATAGCCGACTCTTAGCGTTAGTAGTCCCTGGAATAGTTCGGGTTCTGAGTGAATTAAGATGCCAACATAGATTAAAATCTCTTGAGTGAGGACGCGATCGCGAATATCCTCACGACAAAAATTATTAATTTTATCGGCAATCTCATCGTGAGACATGGGTACGCTAATCAAGGACGCTTCACTGTAAGCTTTACCCACAGCAATTTGCTTACCCCGCACCAAAATACTTGTAACTGCATCTGATAGGCTAATATCAACCATTTGCCGTAACCCAGCAGCCCGACGCACTACTGCCCAAATGCCTAAATCTCCAGCTTTGGTATAAACTTCATCTAGTAAATCCCCTACAGTGACAGCATATCCTGGGCCGCCATATCCCGTATCAAATTGCATTCCCTGCAAACGAGTCAAAGTTTGCAATAACTCAATTTGCTCGTAGATATTCTCTGATGAACGCAAATAAGAAAGCAATAACCCCAAGTTAGTTTCATACTCCATTTTAAATTCTTGGGTATGTCCTAAACGCCAGCTTTTCTCAGGATGATAAGCTAGATAATAGCAACGTGGGCTAGCATTTTTTACTGGCGATCGCGAGAATTCTGCATTGGGAAGAAAATCAATTCTTTGGATTCCGGCTGTCAGCATTAGCTGATTTAACCGCCCTAATTTCACTCGCACTCCGTTACAAACACCATCTTTTAGTTCTTGCATCAATTCTAGTAATGCTTCTGAACCAGCTTCTAACATGGTGTGCGTCAACATTAAAGTCAAGGTAGGACGACCTAAGTCACTCCAATATTTTTGAATGTAAGCTAGTTCACTTCTAATTTGATCCAGTAAAAAATGGTAATCAAGGGTTAAGTAAAACTGTTGAGAGTCGGAAAATGAAGGCAAAAATACAATTGTTTCACCACTAATCCGAAAGATTCTAGATGTTGTTAAACTCCGCAACCTTCGCACTGGCCGTCCAGTTAAACCAAGTTTGTTGTTACGTCCAATTTGGGTATACATAGCTGAAAATTCTCCAGCTTTTCTCACTTGAATCGGTTCTACTTGGGCGGGTGTTTGCGCTTCAATTCCGTGAACTTCTAGTTTTGTTTGTAAATTTTCATCTTCTGCTAACAAGGCAATTTGTACCAATGCCTCGCGCTGTTTGCCTACACACAAATGTCTTCCTAAAGGGTCGATATCACCAACCGCTATTAAACCTTCACTCAACATTTCACCGAGAAAATATAAACTCTGCGCCCACACTAAGGGAATATTTTCATTGGGTAAACGTGGCTGCGTTTGGGGTGCTAACTTTTCTGCCTCTATGTTTTCGGCTGGAACATAATAGAGTTCAGGCAATAAACGCAAGCCGTTTTGTTCTATAAGTAATGATTCTAAAAGATTTTGGTATTTTTTAACTTGTTCTTGTTCGCCGCGAAATAATCCATCTAGAACTAAATAAGTGAAAAATAAGGGCCATTCGCATTCAATATGCTCAAATTGTTTGAGTTCCCACGGTTCGTAGTGTAAACGTTGATTATCTTCTAAAACAGTTTGGTGTCCATCACGCAGAAAGCGTTTGCAGCCGTATTTACCTGCAAGTTTATTGATAATATCGTTTAAAGTGCGATCGCGTAATTGCAAATCTTCCACTGCAAAGGCAGGATAACTAATAATACTTAACAGCGCCGCATCAATTTCTTTGGAACCAGATTCCCTTGGTAATAAGGATTCTAAGGTAATCCGGGCGCGGGCAATCTCATCTGGTAGCACATGAATTACCGATGCTTGACTACCACGCACACCAAACAAATCCAGTCCGTTGATAGCTTCTAAAGCAGCTTTTGCCATGCCTACAGAACTGGCATTTAACTCAGCACTACCCCGATTTATTTTATTCCCACGTTCCCAAATGCCGTAATCTGGTGTGCGGTAAGCTCGTCCAATGTAGTAAACCAAATTTTGGACGAAATTCACTTCATCAATCGTATAAATTATTGGCAATCCGGCTGCGGTCATTTGCGCCAATATCAGCAAAAATATAGATGTGGCATCAAGTTGCAAATGTCCCCATTCATCATCACCAACAACAATATCACCGGTCGCCGTATTATATTTAGCGTGCAGTCCATCTAGTAGCGACTGAGTATGTTTAAATGTCTCTACTTTATGAGCCTGTCGCATCATCGCAAACAACAACCCGCGCATTAGTTTGATGACACTGTGTTCTAGTTCATAGGTGCGTCCTTTGTCGTCATCAATCTTGCGGTATGCAAGTCCTAAACCCCAAACTGCTAAAATGCTGTAAACATTGTCTCGCACCCAGGCATCAGTATAATCACCGTGGGCTGTAATTGCTGTACTCGCAGGTAGTAAACCAGTAATTGGATTCTGCCGAGTCAGAATAATCGTTTTGATTTGCTGGTAGTAATAGTCCAGGCGAGATGGCAATTTGGTAGATGTTTTCATAGCTTGGTTCAGAACAACTTGCAAAATTTGACCCTTTGACTGTCAACTGAATTACCTAAACCAAGCCAGAATAAGTTCTGTAATGGTTGATGGGAGAGCAGCTAAAGGTGGTGTGAGTTTATTATTATCTCTTGTTAATACGCCTCTGGGTACTGAATTTTAGCGATTCCGAATTAAAATATGATATTTTTGAAACATTCATTAATAAGTGTAATTATTTATACATAAATAATTATATTATGGGCTAGATAACAAAGCTTCCTTACTTTGGATCAAGCTATCTCAAATCGCTCCATAGTTTTTTTATTCGGACAAAACTTACGTAACATGAATGTTAATTTTTTAACTGTGCTTAGTAACTCTAAATTGAGAAAAAGAAGTCTTCGGGTGCAAAACGCAAAGCGGCTTGTCGTCAGACACCGCCTCTCTGCTAATCATGAGGCTATCTGGTAAATTGCAGGACGATATCTCGGTTCAGGAATTAGTTTTCCCTCTTTTTGTGCAGCATCTAACCATGCTTCTTTTGCTTTCAAAACTTCATGAAGTGCTTCTTCTTCAGTTGAACCAAATGCTGAACAGTATTTCAAATCAGGAATATCAGCAATATAGCCCTCATCTTCTTGACTGTAGAAGATATTAATATGATAGTTTTTCATCCTTCATCCTCCAAGGTAAGTGTATATTTTTCAATCAAAATCAAAAGTTGACGGACTTGATATGGAACAGCTTCGCCCTTTCGATTTTGCAGGTTAACAAGCTCAGGAATATCTGGATTAGTAAATATGTGGTGACTGCCATTAACCCGTGATAGAGAAAATCCAAACGCCTTAACCAAAGTCACCAGTTCATTAAATTGAATATTTTTGGAGCTAGAAAGTACTTTCTCTAGCAATTTACGTTTTTTCGACATTATTTATACACTTTATCATCACAAAATCAAAAGTGTGTAGATGCAAAGCAGCTTGCGATCATACATCGCTATATTTCTCAGCTACTGAGTATTGCCACCAAAATCCGCAGCAAGTCTTCTATATCAGCAGGAACACGATACAAATTGAGGTCTTGAGTTATTTGTTTACTTTCTCGATTCAATAGAGCAAATTGCCAAATATCCCCTGTAGAAACAGCCCCTTGTAAATTTTCCTCTTGAGAATCAGTCCACGCATCAATAGCAATCAGTTCTACAGCAAGCTGGGTAAAACCTCTTGCTAAATCAGCATTTTTAGCTTCTACAACTAAGAGTTTATGGTCTGCGTGCAAATAATAATCAAGGGAACCTTTTAATTGTTCTGTAACTATAAGAGGATATTCGATTCTAAGTTGGGCTTGAGTGTAATGAACAACATCCAATAAAATTGGTGCAATTAGTAACTCTCTGCGGGCTGCTTCACTAGTCAAACTAATATATGGCAAACTCTCTTCAATCCTAGATTTGAGATTTGCGAGTCTATCTAATTCAATGGTGGACTTTTGTTGATTGAGAGAAGAACGTTTTAAAGAATAGCCAAATTCAGCCAGTATATCTTCTGGCTCGAATGACATCTCAAAATAGCTTCTGAAAGTGTATGAGTGATTAAGTTGAAGGATAGGAGTTTTGCTCATACTTGGATAATTTGTAATGACGCTCCTGCGTCGCTAACGTAATTGAGTTTTTTAAAATAACATCAGATTGTCAATAGGTTCGATTGTCATACAACTTGTATGACAAACGTAATAGACCTCCTACCTCGTCAACAACTTGCGTCGCAGATTGTCCAACGCTGCATTCGCGCTGACATGACGAATTAAAGCTCGACCTCGCATTGTACCGAACTGATACTCAAAACTTGCCACTTCGTCTTTTGGCCCAGCTAAACCAATGTAAACTAAACCCACTGGCTTAGTTTCTGTCCCTCCAGTTGGGCCAGCAATACCAGTAATACTCAATCCCCAAGTTGTTGCAAGGCGGGTTTTGACTCCAACAGCCATTTGCTCTGCAACAGTTGCACTTACCGCCCCAAATTTATCTAAGTCTTCCTGGTTAACCCCCAACAGTCCAACCTTCACCGAATTGTCATAAGAAATTACTCCACCCCAAAAGTAATCAGAACTCCCAGAAATCTCAGTCAACATTTGCCCTAAACCGCCACCAGTGCAAGATTCTGCCACCGAAAGCGTTTCTT
Organism: Nostoc sp. CmiVER01; assembly: GCF_034531135.2. Classification (NCBI taxonomy): domain Bacteria; kingdom Bacillati; phylum Cyanobacteriota; class Cyanophyceae; order Nostocales; family Nostocaceae; genus Nostoc; species Nostoc sp. CmiVER01. The sequence continues at coordinate 215,680 of NZ_JAVRBU020000015.1, read as the reverse complement.
TTGATGCCCGCAACAACTGACCAACTACAGAAGCAAGAGTATCATTATTAACGCCATAGAAATCCAGTCCGGCAATTTCTGTAAGTTGTTTCTCAATGGGTGCAATTAAGGCTTCTGCGGCTGCTTCTGAAGTGGCTTTAGCTGAGACTCGCAATCTTACTTCCCCTTTACCTGCATAAGGGGCTACTGTGGGATTTGGCAACTTCAAATAAGAAGAAACTTTTTCCGCCAAAGCAGATTCACCAATACCCCAAAACTTTAAACTCCGACTGTAAATAATTTCTTTACCCCAACCTTGACTTTTGAGAAATGGCACGGCTGTTTCTTCCCACATTACGTGCATTTCACTAGGAACACCGGGAAAGGTAAAAATCGTGATTTCAGGGCGAGGTTGCCAAATAATACCGGGTGCTGTTCCAGTGGGATTGGGGAGAATTTCTGCACCTTGGGGAATCAAAGCTTGCTTGCGATTACTTGGTGACATAACCCGACCACGTTGGGCGAATTTTTGGGTTATGTCTTCGATGATGTCAGAACGTTCTACCAACGGGACTTTAAAAAAATCGGCGATAGTTTCGCAGGTAAGGTCATCTGGTGTGGGGCCGAGTCCACCAGTGAAAATGAGAATTTGCGCTCTGGAAATAGCAATTTCTATAACTTGCTTTAACCGTTCTGGATTATCCCCAACCACTGTTTGATAGTAATGGGGAATTCCTAGCTGCGCTAATTGTTGCGCCAAAAATTGAGCATTGCCGTTGAGGATATCTCCTAGCAGCAGTTCAGTACCAACACAAATAATTTCTGCACTCATTGGATTGGGGAAGGGGAGTAGGGAGTGGGGAGTAGGGAGTGGGGGCAGGGAGCAGGGGGCAAGGGAGAAGATTTTTCCCGTCTGCCTTCCGCACCTCTGCCTCTTTTCCATGCCTAATTATGCTAATGCTGGTACAGGAATTTCTAGGTGAGGATATAAGGGGAAGCGATCGCACAATGCTGCTACCCTTTGTCGGCAATCTTGGGTTACTACGTCGGAATCCGGAGAAAGCAGGCGATCGCTAATAATATTTGCAATCTCGGTAAATTCTGCTATTCCTAAACCTCGCGTGGTCATTGCAGGCGAACCTAACCTCAGACCACTAGTAACAAATGGCGATTGCGGATCGAAGGGTATAGTATTTTTGTTAGCAGTAATATTCACATTACTAACTAGCTGATCTGCTTGTTTACCAGTTAGACCGACAGAGCGTAAATCTACCAAAATCAAATGGTTATCAGTACCATTGGATACTAGCTTTAAACCCCGGTTTTGTAATTGTTCTGCCAAAGCACGAGCATTTTCAATCACTTGGGCAGAATAGGTTTTAAACTCAGGCTTTAGGGCTTCTCCAAAAGCTACTGCTTTTCCAGCAATAACGTGTTCCAATGGCCCACCCTGACTGCCAGGAAAAACAGATTTATCTAGCTTTTTACCTAGTTCTGCGTCGCTGGTCAAAATTAAACCACCTCTAGGGCCGCGTAGAGTCTTATGTGTAGTTGTTGTTACTACATGACAATGAGGAATGGGATCAGGATGAAGACCACTAGCAACTAAACCAGCAATATGGGCAATATCAGCAAGTAAGTAAGCGCCGATTTCATCAGCAATACTACGGAACTTTTCAAAATCAATTATACGGGGATAAGCCGAATAACCACAAATTAAGAGCTTAGGACGCTCCCTCAGCGCCAGCTCCCGAATTTGATCGTAGTCAAGTTGTTCTGTTTGTTGATTAACACCGTAGTGGCTAACTTGGAACCACTTACCTGAGAAATTTACAGGGGAACCGTGGGTGAGATGTCCCCCATGAGACAAATCCATCCCCATAATTTTGTCTCCTGGTTGCAGCAGCGACAGGAACACTGCAAAATTGGCTTGTGCGCCAGAATGAGGTTGCACATTCGCATGAGCAGCGCCAAATATCTGTTTAGCCCGATTAATTGCCAGTTGTTCGATTTTGTCGATATACTCACAACCGCCATAGTAGCGTTTACCAGGTAATCCCTCGGCATATTTATTTGTCAGTACTGAGCCTTGAGCCGCCAGTACCGCAGCAGAGGTAAAGTTTTCGCTAGCAATTAACTCCAAGTGATCTCGCTGACGCTGTAGTTCGTCGTTGATTAACTCCGCGATCGCTGGATCGGTGGAAGAAAGAAAGTCTGAATTAGTCCTAGTCACTTCAATTATCCTTATGGAAATTTGTACAACGGCTGATTTTGGTTGGACGCAGCACCTAACAGTCCATTCTCAAGAGTCCATAGCCCAAAGTCTATAGTTCAATGATTTTTGACTGCTCTACAGAGGCGATTAATCGTCTCCGGACTATTGAGGTTTATTTGTGCCAACTTATTTGTTATTGGACGATTAATTATCATAACGTTGCTTGTTGAGGCTGCGCTAAATAAAGCGGCGTTGCGTAGGCGTAGCCGTCGGAGACATCGCTCCTCTGCGAGACAAAAAGCTGAACGCTTCAACAATTGCGGAATATGACTGCGAAGTTCTACGCTGCAAAAATTAAGCACTCAGTATTGGCGTTAATACTGGAAGGTTAGTTGTTGTGATTGCTGGTAGTGCTACCGCAGATATATTTGCAGATGCCTTGCGTGGACAGGCTACCGATGAACAGCTAAAAAGTTAGCTGAATCTGGTATATTACCATACATCAACTTCATCGACATAGAGAGGAGAGTTGAAACTTAGGCGAAATAATTAAGGGTTTGCTTTCTAATCAGGAGTTAATAATGACATCACTCTATATCGCTTGCAGACAGTACTTGGCGTAAAGTTAGAATTTATTATGTTTGTGAATATATGGCAAATATTTTTATCTCATACTCCCATAAAGATAAAGAATATGTACATAAATTTAATGATGGACTAAAAAAAACAACCACAACATTTGGGTTGACTGGATTGATGCTCAGGGATTTACAGATTGGTGGGATAAAATTAAAACTGGTATTGAAGATACGGATATTTTTATTTTTATTGTCAGCCCTGATTCCATTATTTCTGAAGTTTGCAAAGAAGAGATTAAATATGCAGCAAAGCATAATAAAAAAATTATTCCTATTCTTTTACGAGAAATTTCCGATTTCGATAAACAACAAGCAAATCCTGCTTTGTTAAAACAAGAATGGCTAGTAATTAGCCAAAAAATGATATACTTAGTGATATTTAATCATTCTTTTAATAATAAAATAATTATGAAAAACAAAGAAGCTTATGCATTAAAAAAAACAAATTTTTAACCAAAGTATAGCTCTAATAATAGTAGCAATATTGCTTGCTACTTTAGTTGTTGCTTTTATCTCTCAAGTGGTAGTAGAACAAGGTTCTCTTAGTAGATATGACAATAAATTATTAAATGATGTAGGTAAACAAAAAACACAGCGTGAGATTGACAAACTTACAGCAGAAATTATGCAAATTAGAAGTGAGACTGGGGGAAGTCTATTTTGGATCAAGTTACTGGGAGCTTTCGTCACTGTAGGGGGGCTGTTGGATGTTATGTTCTTGCACAAAAAGAGACAAATAAAGACCGATTAGATTTTGAAGCTGATAAAGAGCAAAAACGGCTAGATTTTGAACATCGTAAAGATATAGATACAGCTTACCAAGCTATTATTCAAGAATTGACTACACCAGAACGACCATTATTACGTGCAGCAGCAGCAATGAAACTAGGTTCGCTCTTACAAGAATTTCCTAGTGAATGGAGTGTCCCAGAATACAGAAAGAACCAACTGATTAATTTAACCAAACAAATATTAGCAGTAGCTTTAATTAACGAAACTGAAACAAAAGTTCGTAAAGTATTAACTACTTCGCTCGCGCAGGACTCTAAATTGCAAGAACTTGATTTATCTGAGGTGCAGGCTGCCAACGCCTATTGGGCCAAAATAGATTTTACTGGGACTGATTTTTTTAAAGCAGATTTATGTTGCACATCCTTCCGAAAAGCTAATCTTTGTAGAGTCCAATTTCGCAGTGCCAATCTACAGGAAGCAGTTCTAGCTGAAGCTAATTGTACAGAAACAAATTTTAAGCTAGCTGATCTAAGTGGTGCAAATTTAAGAAATGCAAATATGATTAGAGCTATTTTAGTGGATGCTAACCTAGAACAAACTGATTTACAAGATGCTTATAACTTAAGTGTAGATCAAATCAAAGCTGCAAAAAATTGGGAACATGCCCATTACGATCAAGAATTACGTGTGCAACTAGGCTTAGATTCGTAGCATTTCGACTTGCTTTTGTACTCTGTCCAGTTTAATTTGCTAGTTCGGGCAAAAATATAATTTTTCAAGCGAAATATTTACTAATTATCAATTTAGTAGAAATTTATGTTGCGTCAATCCTAATTATAAAAGTAATCTTACCTGCCGCTAAGAGCCAGAAATTATTGCTTTTTTAAATAAACTTTCCCCCTTAGATAAAAATATGAGGACTTTAGCTCTTTTTACAAGACGCTACGCGTAGCAGGATTCCCAAAGGGTTGCATTACAAACCTATGTTTGGCTAATATCATTTTAAGTATATTTTCATAAATTATTGGTATAAAAAGAAATATATCCAAAGGTTATTTGAAATTAATTTAATTTATTGTAGAATTCCTCAGTCATTCAACTAGTCAGAATTCAGGTTAAAATATGCAATTAAGTATCTATTCTGATAAAGATTATCTACCTAAAGGAATGGAGCCAGTTCCAATGCTTTATCCCCTTTGGAGGGAATTTCTCCCTACTGAAAAATACCCTTGGTCTAGATTGTATGGTAAGTATTTAGAAATAGGTAATTCTCTTTTTAAAATGACTTCTTTACAAGAAGCTGACTTAGTTGTAATGCCTATAAACTGGAGAATAATCAGAGGAGAGAGTTGGAGAAGTAAAATTAATAAAGAAGCAGAAAGTCTATCTATTAAATTTGCAGAAAAAGTAGCTAATAGCGGCAAAAAATTAATTATTTTTTTTGCAGGTGATTGTTGCGCCGAAGAAATTCCTGTCAAGAATGCAACAGTATTTCGGATGGCAGTATATCGGTCGAAAATGAAGCAAAATGATATTATTATGCCTTCTTTTACTGAAGATTTTGTTAAAGAATATTTAGGAGGACAAATGTCTCTCAGGCATAAATCTGAGAAACCTATTGTTGGATTTTGTGGACTAGCAGTAACGGATTCATGGGAAAATAAACTAAAAACGGTTTTATTTCACGGGGCGATGTTAACCAAATCATTTGAGCTTGGAGTTCCGCCTTACAAAGGACAAATTTTGCGTAGTCAGGCTCTGAAAGTACTTGCAGAAAACCCGTCTTTAGTAAATACAAACTTCATTATCAAAAACGAAGCAGTATTTCTAAATACACAAGATGTAGAGCAAAGACAGAAGGCTCGTGCTGAATATGTGAACAATATGGTCGAGAGTGACTATATTTTATCCTGTCGTGGTTCTGCAAACTATTCTATTCGATTATATGAAATTCTTAGTTGTGGTCGTATTCCAATTTTTATTGATACAGACTGCGTTTTACCTGACGAGTCTATAATAGACTGGAAAAAATATTGCGTATGGATAGATGAGAAGGAAATACCACATATTGCTGAAAAAGTAGCTGAATTCCATAGCAATATTTCAGACCAAGAATTCTTAGATTTGCAGTATGAGTGCCGAAAACTTTGGGAGAATAGGCTTTCTGCTCAGGGATTTTATACTAATTTTCATCATCATTTTTCGACAAAATAATTCATTTAAACAAGTATTATGTCTAGAACGAAATAGCCTTAAGCTAAAACACAAAGGCGTAAAACAAATTTTAGCACCTTTGTGTTTTAAATCGAGGCAATTAGCTGCCCTTGGGTACAGTCTCTCCAGGGCCAGCAGTAACAATTATCAGACTTTCCGGCTTAATTAAATCTTCAATTGCCTGTTGCATCTGAGCCATTGTAACTGCTTGTATTCTCTTGGGAAAGTCTCGGATTTCTGAGCGTGAAAGTCCTAAGACAGCATTATCCAAAATTATGCTTGATACATCACTAGGATTAGCTAAATCCACAGGATAGCTATTAGTAATTGAGCGTTTTGCTGCGTTGAATTCTGCCTCAGTCACTCCTTGTTCGCGTAACTGTTTGAGTAAAGCGAGAGTACTAGCGATCGCTTTTTGAGCATCACCAGGAGCAGTCTGCATCTGAATCAAGAACGGGCCGGGATTGATTCCGGCGGCAAAACCACTATAGATACCATAGGTTAGACCTTGGCGATCGCGCACTTCCGTACCCAAACGGCTGGCTAAGGTATCACCACCCAAAATTTGATTTAGTACTAGTGCTGCATAATAACGTGGATCTTTCCGAGAGATACCGTTGTAGCCGATGTAAGTAACAGCTTCGGACTTACCAGGAATCACTTTGTTTAAACGTGTCAAAGTTTCCGGTAATGGCACGGATGGTATTTTCAAAACAGGTGGCTTACCTGGGGCTGACCATTTGCCAAATACCTGATTTAGCAAAGCTTTTACCTTAACTGGATCAAAGTCTCCTACTAAGGCAATGGTTGTGTTATCTGGTCGGTAGTGTGTCTGGTAGAAGCCAAGCAAATCATTACGAGTAATACTTTTTAAACTCTCAGCTGTAGGAAAGCTGTGGAATGGATGATTTTCTGGGTAAATTGCTTGCTGAAATACTTGTCTTCCTAAACCTCTAGGGTCATCTAGCTGGACTTTGAGACTTGTCAGCGCCCGTTGGCGACTCAGTTCTAATTGATCGGCTGGGAAAGTGGCATTTTCCAGTACATCTGCCAGAGTTTGAATCAATATCGGCAAGTCTGCTGAAAGTCCCTCACCGCTAACGTTAACTCCCTCGCGGCTGGCACCAAAGTTCAAATCGGCTCCCCGATCTTCTAAGGTTTTTGCTAGGGTAAGAGCATTTTTAGTCTGCGTCCCATTCATTAAGTTGGCCGCAGTCAAATTCGCTAATCCAGCTTTTTGGTTGCCGTCAAATTCACTACCAGCATCAATTTGTCCATTCAGGTTAATGGTGGGGAGGTTGCGATCGCGCAAGAGCAAAACCCGCAAACCATTATTTAAGGTAAACTCTTCTGGTAATGATTGTTTGCTCGAATCTGTCGCTGATGTGGCAGGTGGCAGATATTTCGCCAGTTCTGCTGGATCTACAGGCTTACCAGGGCTGAAATTTTCCACTGTGCGACCAGAACCAGCGCTAGAAGCCCCTGGTTTGCCGTCTGGTTGAGTTGGTTCAAAGAAGCCGATGGTTTGTTTTGCCGGATTCAGGTAAGTTTTCGCTACTTTCTGTACTTGGGCTGGGGTGACTTTTGCGATCGCAGCCAGATACTGTTCAATAAAACGATAATCACCGGCCACTGTTTGGTTATATCCCAGTTGGGTTGCCTGACTAGTAATGTCTTGGTTCCCTAAAATATACGAGGCTTGCAGTTGCGTCTTCGCCCGGTTCAATTCTTCAGTAGTAACTGGCTGTTCTTGCAATTTTGCTAAAGATTCCTGAAGCACTTGCCCAATTTTACTTAACTCTTGACCCGGAGCTGCCGTAGCATTAATTTCATACCAACCTGGTTCGATAAGTTCGGAAGCACTACCACTCACTGAACTAGCGAGTCCAGATTCCACCAAAGCTTGGTAAAGCCTAGAACTACGTCCGCCTGTAAGGATGGCATCCATCACATCTATTGCCGGGACATCAGGATGCTTGATATCTGGTAGAGGATACACCGCTTGCAATAGTGCTGCACTTCCAGGTTGCTTAAGGACGATGGGTGTTTTTTTAGCAACACTAGAAGCAGTCACCTGAGGAGAATTTTTAGCCACAACCCTCTTGGGTCGTTTTGGCAACTTTCCGTAAGTTTCTTTAACAACTTTGAGTACAGGTTCTGTAGCAAAATCGCCTGTAATAACCAACGTGGCATTTTCTGGGCTGTAATAGGTTTGGTAATAATTCCGCACCTGCTCCACCGTGAATTTTTCTACATCAGCTTTTGTGCCTCCTACAGGTAAGCCATAGGCTCTATTAGGGAAAGCATCTCGCATCACTGCCCGACTCAGACGATAGCCTGGTGAATTTTCGTACCCCTGTAACTCGGAGATTACCACCCGCTTTTCACTTGTGAGTTGTTCAGGCCCAACTAAAGAGTTTTCCATGCGATCGGCTTCTAATGTCAACAATGCTTCGAGTTTGTCTCGTTGCACAGTGCCAAAGTAAGCTGTTTCGTCATAACTAGTAAAAGCATTAAACTGGCTACCCAAGGCACTAAATAACCTACCAAACTGCACAGGACGGTCAGTTGTACCTTTGAACATTAAATGTTCTAGCTGGTGAGAAATGCCATTTTCTCCCTTAACCTCATTACGTGAGCCAACTTTATACCAAACTTGTACACTCACTACGGGAGCAGTATGAACTTCCTTAGTTAGAACTGTTAAGCCGTTGTCTAATACGGTTTTTTGTACCCCTTGGATGAATGAGACAGCAGATACAGGTGCGACTGCTGTTGGTGTTGCAGCATTAGTGAAATTGCCCGAAAAAGGCAAAATACTTAGCACAAGGCTAAGAAAAAACCCTACAAGCATATATGAGCGTAGCTTCATAAGCAATGGGAAATGCAAAATTTCTAATTATAAAACAAAACCTTTGTATCGCTTTCTGGAAGTCAAAAGACTTACATTTTCGGCTTTTTTACCATTTTCAATGGTAGCTTTATTTCCGCCATGCCGTAATAGTCAGTTTTAAAGTTTACCTATTTGCAAGACATCTACGAGCAATAACTTACAAAGAAGGTATAAAAATCCCTTTTATTATTTATTGCCACTTGTTCTCTATTTTAAAGACAATCCCAATGAAGCAAGTTTCACAACCAAGTATGAAAGTGGTCTTTTAACACTCACAACTCATCACTCACCACTCCCTACTCCCAACTTTAAAGTCAGATGTAACTCTACGCAGTATTACAAAATGTTACAAATATGTTAACAACAATTGCGATGTGTTTCATTTGACAAGTTTTCCGGAATATACATTTTTAGAATTGGTTTTATTCCTTGTCATCCTATCGGCGTAGATATCTTCGTCTAATTAGCAATAACTTTTGGAAATATGCTTACAAGAAACTTAATTACATCATTCACATTAGGTATAACCTTAGCAGCAATACCTGTATTACAATCTCATGCTCAAGTACAAAGAACACCGAACTTGTATAATTTCACAGGGTATAATTCAAAAGGCGAGAAAGTCAGTATTAATTACTCAACGTCAAGCTTTACTGGTAAGCCCCTTTTCAACTATCAAGAGCAGAAACAGACATTAAACTTTACTGGAGATGAGATCCGTACAGTAGATACAGAAATTGGTACACTAGTAACTGTAACTATTAAAAAGACAGTAGATACTGGCAACACCACATTTACCTTGCTCATACCTCGTGTAAACCTTGGAAATAACATCGAAGCAAAAGTTGAAACTAAAGGAATCACTACAATAAACCGCTTTTCTGTGATTCCTCAATTCAACCAGGGGCAAAAACAAATTTATACAACAATCAATCTGAAGGGGACAGCCCAAGCTGTCGCGTTTTAAGCACAAGAGGGATTAAAACAATTGGCAATGGGCTAACGCCCCGCTCTGCTAACGCAATTCGCAATTACGTTTTGCGTTAGCGAGTCTGCGAACATCCGGGGATTTAGACCCCGACCCAAAACGGGCTGCCGTCATTAGGCAGGGGACTTAAACCCCCAAAGTTCGTTAAAAAATTAAACTTCTTGCTCAGATGCAGGAAAGCGGTAAGGGTGGAGATAAAAAATTAGCAGTATTTGGGATACACCTTACCCAGAAGTGGAAGCGATCGCCTTTATCGAAATTAATAAAGCAGTCAATACAAAGAAGTTGGGTAACTTTTTCTTGATTTCTATTCATTGCTGCTAAATGCCAATTAGTCCAAACTCAAGAAATAAATCAACTCCTAAACTTCAACATTCAAAGTACGCACCAAAAAAGCCCATTTATCTGCGGCTTCCTCAATAATTTTAGCCGTGGGTTTACCCGCACCATGTCCTGCTTTAGTCTCAATTCTAATTAGAACTGGCGCATCAGCTGCGTGAGCCTCTTGCAAAGCTGCGGCAAATTTGAAACTATGAGCAGGGACAACGCGATCGTCATGATCGGCTGTGGTAATTAAGGTTGCTGGGTAAGCTGTATCTGGTTTGATGTTGTGTAGTGGTGAATAAGCATACAGCGTTGGAAACTCTTCTGGATTATCTGCTGAACCATATTCAGAAGTCCAAGCCCAGCCGATGGTAAATTTGTGGAAGCGCAACATATCCATGACGCCAACTGCTGGTAAAGCTGCACCAAACAAATCGGGACGTTGCGTTATACAAGCACCCACTAATAAACCGCCGTTACTACCACCTGCGATCGCTAGCTTATCTGTCTTAGTATACTTATTAGCAATCAACCACTCAGCAGCACCAATAAAGTCATCAAAGACATTCTGCTTTTTATCCTTCATTCCTGCTTGATGCCATTCTTCGCCGTATTCTCCACCACCGCGTATATTAGGCATAGCATAGACACCACCCATCTCCATCCACACCAAAAGACTCACAGAAAAACCAGGTGTCATTGAGGCATTAAAACCACCATAGGCATAGAGATAAGTCGGGTTATTTCCATCTAACTTTATGCCCTTTTTATGCGTAATAAACATTGGTACTCTAGTACCATCTTTGCTATGATAAAATATTTGTTTAGTCTCGTAATCATCAGGATTAAAATCTACCTCTGGCTGGCGAAAAATGGTACTTTTACCAGTTACCATATCATAGCGATAGATAGTTCCTGGTATAGTGAAACTGGTGAAACTATAAAAAGTTTCGGTATCATGACGCTTCCCTCCAAAACCTCCGGCTGAACCGAGTCCAGGTAATTCCACTTCACGAATAAACGCACCTTTGAGGTCAAAAATTTTAATTTGGCTGTGAGCATCTTTGAGGTAATCAGCAACAAATTGGTTATTAAGTATCCCGACACTTTCCAAAGTTTCTACTGATTGGGGAATGACTTCTCGCCAATTTTCTGGTGCAGGGCTTTTGGTGTCAATTGCAATAACTCTTCCTCGTGGTGCATTTAAATCCGTGCGGAAATAAAACACGCTATCATCATTATCGATAAAGCTGTAATCTGCTTCAAATTGGTTAATTAGTTCTACGACTTCAGCATTAGGGTTAGTCAAATCTTTAAAGAAAACCAAATTTTTGGAGTCAGTCCCTAGCCAAATTGAAATTATTAAATAGCGTCCATCTTCAGTAACACCGCCACTAAAACCCCATTCTTTTTGGTCAGGACGATGATAAATTAGTACATCTTCTGATTGGGGTTTACCTAGCTGATGATAGTAGAGCTTTTGATAATAGTTAACATCTTCTAATTGAGTTTTTTCATTTGGCTCATAGTAGCGACTGTAAAAGAAACCTTGATTATCATGTGTCCACGATGCGCCAGAAAATTTAATCCACTTCAGGTGGTCTTGGAGGTCTTCACCAGTTTCGACATTGCGTACTTTCCATTCTTGCCAATCAGAACCAGAGGCGGATAGACTATATGCTAAAAGTTTACCATCCTCGCTAATAGACAATCCCGAAAGAGCAACAGTACCATCTTCTGAAAGTTTATTAGGGTCGAGTAAAACTTTGGGTTCGTCGTCTAGGGTTTTGAGAGTGTAGAGAACACTTTGATTTTGCAGTCCGTCATTTTTGAAATAAAAGTAGCGTTCAGTGGAACCGTCTTGCAGAGATTTGCCTTCTTTAAAAGGGATGCCATATTTTTCATAATCCCAAAGTTTGGTGAGGCGCTGTTTAATTTTTTCCCTGGTAGGAATTTCGCTCAAGTAGTTAAAAGTAACTTGATTTTGTGCCTCAATCCAAGCCCTTGTTTCTTCAGAATCAGGATCTTCTAACCAACGGTAAGGATCTGCGACTAAATTACCGTGGTAGTTATCGACTTGATTGCTTTTGTGGCTGGATGGGTAGGTGAGGGGTTTTTTAGAGAAGGGCATAATCTCAGGTCAAAAGTGCTTCTTTACATACTACAAAGATAGACCCAAGACGCAGAACATATACTGACCAAACCTGCGGGAAAATTCCAATTTAAGATCAGCCCTTTCAAGTTGACTGGTAAAATCTCTTTTTTTCTCTCTGCACCACGGACACTTTACTCAAGTCGGGAAACCCGCCCACGCAAGTGTCCTACTCCGTCTCTGTGCGGCTAAAAATTCTTTTATTTAACCGCACAGGCACAGAGAATACAGAGTTAAGAGGTTGAAGTTTATTAGGCAAAATTTTTACCCAGCTTGAAAGGGCTATTCTACAGCAGCATTTAGTTGACTACTTGCCACCAACCGAAGGCTGGGCCGATAAAACGGATAGTTGTCCATGCTACAACCATAAGAACAATACCTATCCAAGCACCACGACTTGTCCAACTGACAAATAATTCGGCTTGCTTTTTTGTGATGGGAAGCCAAGGCAAGATGCGAGTCTCTTTCTCTTGACCGTATGTTTCCCCTAATGTGGTTTTACGACGCTTTGCTTCACCCATAATCAGCAACTCAAATTTTTACTTAGGTTCTATCTAAATTTATCTTGCCAGGAATCATAGCTACAGAGAGGCAATAAATTGATAATAGTGCTTGCTTTTAGACGATCGCGCTTTGGTTGACAAAATTTAAATTGGGCATTGGGAACTGAACTTTAGGCAGAATTTTCTTCATCGGTATTAGAAAACAGACTGGGGTCGAGATAGTTAATGCGGGCCAGAGGGCTTAAAGCTGCGAGAATTTGAGCGCCGTAGCTGCGATTAACTACACGACTATCAAGTAAAGCAACAATACCTTGACTTTCTCGGACTGGAGCGATCGCTCTTTGTAATTCACTCAAGGCTGCTGGCAACAAATATAAACGGAACCAATCTTGATGCGATCGCTTATAACGAGCTACCCTACCAGCTACTAGCGGATTTTCTAGAGATGGTAAAGGTAAAGTAGCAATAATTAACAGATGGGGTGCTGGCAAAACTCGCTGATGTTCTCGCCAAAATTCCCAACCGCTAATCAAAATACCATTTTCATCTAAACAAGTTTTTTCTACTTGCACCCGTGAACCAAATTCTGAAGCCAGAATTGTCGCAACTTGAGCCTTTAGTGGTACATCCCCCACCAAGACAACCGTTAATCCTGGTGCTGTAGCACTTAGACAAACCAGTGTGCGGACTTTGTGAATAAATGCCGCTTGAAATTCTGGCGTGTTGGGTAGGGGCAATTTATAGGGTACATACAGTTGAATTGCTTCTGCTTGATCCGCAGAGAACTTCAGGCAAGTTAAATCGTCCAAACCAAGTCGCTGTCGGAAAAGAGGAGCCTCAGTTTCCGGTTCGATAGCGCTGCCAATTAAAACTACTGGTTGTCGCTGCCAAATAGGTGAGAGTATTTCCCCTAACTCCATTGGGGCGTAGTGTAAAGAAAATAAACCTTGTCGATGGGCAATAGTCGCCCAGAAGAGGGCAGGGGGAGATGAGGGAGCAAGGGAGGAAAGATTTTCATTAAGGGTTTGAAATTGCTGCCAGAAATTTTTCCAAGGTTCTGGAAGTGCTTGTATTGACCCTAAAGCAGAATAGAGACGATTTAAAATTTCTATTTCTGGCTGGGAAATTAGATAGCACTGATATGGATTGACAGGATGCTGAAAAAGTTGATGTGTAAGTTGTATCCTTGCTTCACGAATTACCTCAGCTTGATTTGGGCAAGCCAGGATGAGTTGTTCCCAATCATCGGGTTGAATATCTTGCGTAAGTTGATCGCGCACCCAATCTTCTAGGTCGTCTACTCCATCAATAATTGTGGGGATGCCTTGGGGAAAGCAGGAGCCACCAGCAAATTGTCCTTTTAACCAAGCTTCTGGAGAGGTTAACAGTAGCCCTTGGAACTCAGCACTAGGCCAAGCATCACCTGTCCTAATCGGTTTGTTGGCTGGTAGCCACTGCTGTAGACGGGGAATTTCCACCCGCAGTAGAAGTTGTTGCACCGCTTCTTGAGCAACAATAATTACAGGGCCATGCCACATTAGGGCTGATGCTATGAAACTAGTACGATATCGCCCTTGATAGCCACAAACTGCCCCTACTTGAATTAGGGCGCTACGTCCCAGGCGCAAGGCGCGTGCTACCAACCGTGCCATCGTCAAATGATGGGGCCAGGAAGGGAACCCCGCCTGCGATCGCAAAAAGTTATGTAGTGAAAAATGAACTTCTGCTTCAATCACACGCTTTTAATTCCATACAAAGTGACTTTTACTTCCAATTGCCCCACTTCTATTATGTTGTCCTTTGTCCTTTGTCATTTGTCCTTTGTCCTTTGCTAATGACCAATGACCAATGACCAATCACCCAATACCCTGAATTATGCCAACTTACACAGGAATTTCCAGCGAAGCCTTTAGGCATCCACTAGATCGCCAAGCCGAGCAAGCTTTACGAAATTTACCAGGATTTGATTTAATCGCTCGTAAATTTGTGGAATTTATCTACGAACGCCCTCAGTTAGTCTATCTAATGGGTAACACCATCCAAGTAGGGCCGCGTCAATATTCCACTATTTACCAGATGTTTCGGGAATGCGTCCGAGATTTGGACATTTACCCAGAACCGACACTGTTTGTCTCGCAAAATCCCCAAGCAAATAGCTATGCACTGGGGCAAGAGAATCCTTACATAGTCATAAATACAGGGATACTAGACTTACTAGACGAAGCCGAGATTCGGGCGGTGCTAGCCCATGAACTGGGGCATATTAAATGTGGTCATACTATTTTAATTCAAATGGCGATGTGGGCAATGAGTGCTGCTTCCGCTTTGGGAGAATTAACTTTCGGCATCGGTAATATTGTCACACAAGGTTTGATTTACGCCTTTTTTGAGTGGCGGCGGAAAGCTGAGTTATCGTCAGATCGCGCCGCACTACTGGTCATGGATGACTTGAATCCCGTGATGTCAACGATGATGAAACTCTCTGGTGGTAGTAACAAATATGCCAATGAATGTAGTTTACAAGAGTTTATCAAGCAGTCAGAAAATTATCAGGCATTAGATGAAGATGGATTAAATCAGGTATATAAATTTTTGATCTACAATGGCGCTCAGGGTACGATGTTGACCCATCCTTTCCCAGTGGAACGCCTGCATTACTTACGGGCGTGGGCAATATCTGAAGAATACCAGCAAATTCGCCGAGGAAATTATCAGCGATCGCCTGCTTCCGGATCAGTAAATGTTGCAGCAGAATCTTCCACCAATGAAACAGAAACTTTACGCCGTCAGATTGAAGAATTACAACGAGAAATTGACAGAATGAAAAGGTCTGAGTAGTTGTGAGTACTTAAATGAAGTTATATATAGTGCGTTAGATTTGCCTGATGCACTATTTATATCTCTTTTAGCACATACTTTGTCTGAGGGATTTCCAGAAATTAAATTGAGAACTTACGCATTGACAGATAATTGATATTATGCAATCAAGCCAAACTTCTGTGATAGGTGTTCTAAAATAAAATCACGAGCTACTTGCAGGATTTACGCATTGACAGACTAACAGAAACGAGCCATCAAGTGATGATTTTGTAAAAACTTGAATTTGAGTCTGGATTTTAGCAAAAATAATTCAGTTAAGTTTGCCATTCTAGTTTTTTGGATTTCTTTAAAGCGGATAATATTTTTTAGCTGAACTACCATCCTCTTGAGGGTGGATAAATTCAAAATTCAAAATTAAGACTTGAAAATTGCTTAACTATATCTCAGCATTAAATTTAGATGTAGGCATTTCTGAATATGGCAATTTACTTGACAAAACGGCTTTCTGTGTTCGCTGCTATTCTAACTCTTGTCCTTTCCATGCCGGGAATTGCCTTAGCTGCACCCGTTCAACTCCATACTAGTTCTGGTGTTATTTCTGCCCAAACTACCAAAACTGCTAGCTACTCCACCTCGTCGGAGATTAACCTGACTCCTTTACAACGCCAAGAACTTCAGGCTGTGCGTCAGAGAAGAAACAGGGAAATTGAGGCAGTCTTAAACACATCGCAACGTGCCCAACTTAATCGCAATCTCCGGGCTGGTAATAATATCATTCAAGCCCTAGAAAAACTACATTTGCAACCAGAACAGCAAGATTTTGTAAAGGCGATCGTGCAATTTACTAACTTGAAAATGAAAGCAATTTCATCTAGGCATTCGCTAATAGTAGGCCATAAATAAAGGATTGATTTGTACATTGAATTATTAAATCGTTGTCATAGAAGATATCAATCATATTTTCTATGACAGTCTTTTGGATAAAATGCGATAAAGTAAGCGATCGCACTTTCTTTCTTTGTGTCCTTTGCGACGGCAGTCGCTCATGGGGGAGACCCCCAAGACCGCGCTGCCTCCCCTTTGCGGTTCGTTTCTCTTTCTTATTTCTTATACTTAAATATGGTTTAGCGCATCTTCATACAAAATTGGTATTGTGAAGGAATCTAAAATTGCCGAACTTATGGAAACAGTTGACTAATCTGAACTTCAATTTCTGGAAATGCAATCAAGGATAACGTTGCATCCTCCGGCAAAATAAATTTCAAATTGTAGCCTTCCAAACCCGGTTCACGGAAAACATAAACCTGACGCTGATTCACATCCAAAATCCAGTACTCAGCAATTTCTGCATTAGCATATAAAGGTGCTTTCTGTTTGCGATCCGTGTCTAGCGTTGTATCTGCTACCTCAATCAATAAAAAGATTTCATTGGGTGCAGGATGATGATCAATGTACTTTCGCGCATCAATGCGGACAACGGCAATATCTGGTTCAGGTTCCGAGTATTGGTTTAACTGAATGGGATCTTGCACCCGAACTAAGGCAACTTCTGCTAGCAGCCGCTTGAGATAATCAGACGCACACAGCGTTGTTGCTGCATGGGGGGGATTTTTGGCACTCATGGGGATAACTTGCCCATCAATCAGTTCTACCCGTTCATCGGCTGCGATAATACCCGTCTCAAGCATCCGGTGATATTCATCTACATTCCACAAGCGCACTCTAGTTTGTGTCATTGTATTTGGTTTGGCGATATTATCATCTGCAAAGTGCAAATATCTCTTACTCTCAACTTTTGCAGCATCTATAATTAATCTTGCCCTATTTAGTTCGTTACCATGTCGGAAGAAGATATCCGAGCCGCCAGGCTGGAGAAAGTAGAACAACTTAAGCAGCTAGGCACTAATCCCTACGCCTATCGTTGGGAATCTACCCATCACGCAGCAAAGTTGCAAGAAAAGTTTGCCGATTTAGCCAGTGGTGAAGAAGTTGATTTAGAAGTTGCGATCGCTGGACGCATTATGGCGCGTCGCGTTTTTGGTAAACTGGCTTTCTTCACCTTGCAAGATGAAACTGGCACAATTCAGCTTTATTTGGATAAAAATCGCATCCAAGAAAGCATGGCAGATATTGATGCTGATGCCTTCAATCACTTAAAACAACTC
The DNA here is from genome assembly GCF_034531135.2 of Nostoc sp. CmiVER01. Taxonomy (NCBI): domain Bacteria; kingdom Bacillati; phylum Cyanobacteriota; class Cyanophyceae; order Nostocales; family Nostocaceae; genus Nostoc; species Nostoc sp. CmiVER01. Next base: position 198,057 of record NZ_JAVRBU020000015.1, on the reverse strand, counting down.
ACAGATGCAGGCGACATCCTGGGAGTTAAAGGTACTATTAAACGGACTGAAAAGGGCGAGTTATCTGTCTACGTTAAACAATATACTATCCTGACTAAATCCCTATTGCCCCTACCCGACAAGTGGCATGGATTAACGGATGTTGCCAAACGCTACCGTCAGCGCTACGTTGACTTGATTGTTAACCCGGAAGTCCGGCAAACTTTCCGCCGTCGCGCCCAAATTACTGCTGGTATTCGCCGCTATTTAGAAGAACGAGATTTTCTAGAAATTGAAACGCCAGTTTTGCAAAGTGAAGCTGGGGGTGCAGATGCGCGTCCATTTATCACCCACCACAACACTTTAGAAATGGAATTGTATCTGCGAATTGCCACAGAACTCCATCTCAAGCGGTTGATTGTAGGTGGTTTTGAAAAAGTGTTTGAATTGGGACGGATTTTCCGTAATGAGGGAATTTCGACTCGACACAATCCCGAATTTACGACGATTGAAATTTACCAAGCCTACGCCGACTACAATGATATGATGGCGCTGACAGAAGGGATTATTACCACTGTCGCTCAAGACGTACTCGGCACATTGCAAATTACCTACCAAGGAGAACCGATAGATTTAACACCACCTTGGCGACGGGTGACAATGCATGATTTAGTTAAAGAATTTACAGGCTTGGATTTCAATTCTTTCCAAACATTGGAAGAAGCAAAAACAGCGAGTAAAAATGCTGCTATTCCTGGTGTAGATGAAGCTAAATCAATTGGTAAGTTACTGAATTTAGCTTTTGAAGAGAAAGTAGAAGCTAATTTAATTCAACCTACCTTTGTAATTGATTACCCAGTAGAAATTTCGCCTTTAGCAAAACCCCACCGTTCTCAACCTGGTTTGGTGGAAAGATTTGAGTTATTTATCGTCGGGCGAGAAACTGGGAATAGCTTCTCAGAACTTACAGATCCTATCGATCAAAGAGAACGCCTAGAAGCCCAAGCTGAAAGGAAAGCTGCTGGTGATTTAGAAGCCCAAGGTGTAGATGAAGACTTTTTGACAGCCCTTGAATACGGTATGCCGCCTACAGGTGGTTTAGGGATTGGAATTGATCGGTTGGTAATGTTATTAACTGATTGTGCCAGTATTCGGGATGCGATCGCCTTCCCGCTACTCAAGCCTGAAGGCAGCGTTATTAAGCAATTTACCTATGAACCAAAAACTCAAACACTGACTATTGAATTTGATAGTGGAAGTGTTTACGAGTATTTCAAAGTACCTCCCAGTGTCAAGGAAGACTTAGACAATGCGCCGTCTAAAGGTCAATACTTTAACAAGTTCATTAAAGGGAAATTTAAATTTGAACAGTTGAGTTGAGCTACTTAAGCATATAAACAGTGGGGTGCGTTATGGTTTTGCCTAACGCACCATTTTTATTACCTAAGTTGCACTCACTGATTCTATATGATATTCCTTTAAAAGAATAATAAAATTGACATTCCTTATAAGGAATACTATACTGTGAGGTAGGAAGTGACCTGGACTTGGGAACTTTATCTAGATGTCAATGGGGAAATCCCCAAAGATTTGCTGGCTTTTTTCATCAAGATGATTCCCGAAGAGGATCAACCAGAAAATCCACCCAAAGCATTACTGAGTGCTTCCGAAACCAAGCGTCTGCAAGTTAATCTTGGCTACCTGTGCGACAAAGGACTCGCATCACTTACCAGTGGCATATTTGAGAAACTGGAAGATGATTTGTATGAGTTACGGATGACTAAAAGCGAACATAATCCACGGTTTATCTTAACGGCTGCTACTCCTCAGAGATTTGTGGTGCTGCACGCCTTTATGAAGAAATACGACAACGCTATCAAAGATAAAGACAAAGAACCTGCAAGAGTGAGATTTCGTGAATTGCAGCAGAGGGAAAAGTCATGAAAAAGCCTAATTTTCAAGCTTGGTTGCAGCAAAAGGTAAGCGACGAACCAGAGGTGATTTTGGCGGGAAAGTTAGAGTACCTGCGCCTATATCTTACCGATGCCATGCGGGAAATACGTAATAAAGCAGGATTGACTCAGGCACAGCTAGCTCAAAAAATGGGAGTAAAGCAAGCTGCGGTGTCCAAGTTAGAGTCGGCGTTAAAGGAACATGAATTAGAATCGGTGTTGCACTATTTACACGCTTTGGGTGCAGATTTGCTGATAGCCGTCAAACAAGGAGATGACTTATATCAAGCCAGTGATAACGAAGGTGTATTGCTGGTGGACGTACCAGATGTAGTTTTTCAAAAGGCATTAGCGGCAAACATGAGCGTGCGGGAATATGTGCGTGTAGCCGTTGAGAAGTTTTCGCGCGAGGATGATGGACTGAGAACAGCTTTGGTAAAACTACTGGAAAGTGACGATTTAGTAGCGGTGAAAGTGAGAGAACGTTTGGGTTCAAGGACAATTCAAGAAGTTGCTGTAGAGTTGGAAAAATGTTTGAGTTTATCTGAAGAAGAAGACAGGATTTTTGCTGTCAAAAATGTTTTGGCTGCTAATGTGACGAGTGGAGAAAGTAATCGTGGAACTAGTGATGAAATTGATGAAATTGAGTTATTGGATTTAGCTGAGGAATTGCTGGAGAAATTGGCAGATTTTTAGGATGACAATAAAAGCTAACTCGATTAATTTTATATTGAGCCAATTGCTCTCAAGCAGTGTGTGTTAGTAGCTTGCTTGACCTACAGCTTAGTGCTATTGGCTTGCTATGCCAAAATTTAGAGTGAGTAATTCAGGAATGGACAAACAACAAATAAAAGCCTATTTCAGTTTCTTATTTAAAATATTGAATACAATTTCGATAAATTGGGGCAACTCACAAGCATTAAACTCGCTGCTCCTAAATAACTTAGAAAAACTAGATGACAATTTTGCTAAAGTACTGCAAATTTGGGCGACAGATGAGCTGTCTAAAGTCGAACCGTCAAGGGCAAAAGAGATTGCATTAGTGATCTCCGACTTCAGTATACAAATCCAGTCTTTTCCATTTGGCAGCAGAGCAAGCAATTTAGAGATTGCCCTCACAGGCAACAAGATGGCACTAACTGTTTTTACAAGAGAAGCTTCCTCACAGCAATTGTATATAGAACAATGGGCTGTGCTGCAAACTAACCATGGGCTGTGCTGCAAACTAACCTTGCTAATGTTTACTGCGATAGAATTAAAGGAAACCGAGCGGAAAATTTAGAGGCTGCGATCGAGGCTTACCAATTAGCCTTAAAAGTCTTTACAGAGGAATCATTTCCAGAAGAGTGGGCAACAATAATAAATAATCTTGGTACTGCTTACAATGAGCGGATACTGGGTAATAGAGCAGAAAATCTGGAAGTAGCGATCAATGCCTACAGATTGGCATTAAAAGTCCGCACTAGAGAGGCATTTCCTGAAAAATGGGCTAGTACTCAAGATAATTTGGGTAGTGCCTACGATCAACGCATTAAAGGAGATCGAGCGGAGAATCTAGAAGCAGCTATCGAAGCTTATAAATTGGCTTTACAAGTTCGCATCTTGGAAGAATTACCCCAAGAATGGGCTAAAACTCACTTGAATTTAAGTAGTACATACGTTGCTCGTATTAAAGGAGATCAGGCACAAAATTTAGAAGCAGCTATTCAGGCTTGTGAAGCAGCTTTACAAGTATACACACAGCAAAATTTACCAGAACTTTGGGCTAAAACTCAAATAAATCTCGCTATTGCTTATCGTCAACAAACACATGAAAACCGGACATATAATTTGCAAGCGGCTATGAATAGTTACAAGTCAGCCTTGCAAATTTTTACACGGGACGCGTTTCCAGTCGATTGGGCTACACTCCAATATAACTTGGGCAATCTCTACAGTGACTCAAATCAAAAGAAGCATACACAAAATTTGAGAGCAGCAATTCAGGCTTATGATTTAGCTTTGCAAATATTTACAAGGGAAGCATTTCCAGCAGATTGGGCAATGACCCAATCTAGTTTGGGTACTACTTATACTCTACAAGGAAAAATAGATGAAGCTATTGAGTGTTTACAATTAGCTTTAGAAATTTATACCCCTACTTCTCTTCCTCAAGAATGCTTGAGATGTTCAAGAAAATTGGGAAACATAGCTTTTGGTATTAAATTATGGAATGAGGCTATAAAAGGCTACAATAATGCTATTGATGCCGTTGAACAAATCCGTAGTTGGGCAACTTCTGAATCGCGCCGTCAAGAGATTTTGGAAGAATCCATCGATCTTTACCAAAACATGGTGCAAGCTTGCATCAATGCTGGACAAATAGAAAAAGCTTTTGAATATTCAGAGCGATCGCGTTCCAAACTTCTTGTAGACTTAATGGCAAGCTACAACCTCTCTCAAGGCGAAGAAATCCCCCCAAAAGTCCAAGAATTATTGCAACAGTATGAAGAACTGCAACGGCAAATTGACCAAGAACGCCAAAGCCATAAATCTGAAAAGAATCGCAGTGAAACACGGGCTGCTTGGGAAGCTTATAATGAAGCGATCGCATCTTTAGAAACCCAAAAACAACAAGTTTGGGAAAATCTCAGACGCGAAGATCCCGTATTAGCTGGCGAAATTCAAGTTAACCCCCTCAGCTTATCAGAAATTCAAAAGCTAATTGACCAACCCAATACAGCTATCCTCAGCTTCTACACTACCAACAGCGACACCCATATTTTTGTCGTGCAGCAAAACCAAATTACTCTCCACACCTGCACAGGACAAGGGTTAGAAACTTTGCAAGGCTGGATTGAGCAGAATTGGTTATTGCCTTATAGAAAGTATTCCAAAGAATGGGAAGCTCAAATTAATAGTATTCTGTGCGAACTAGCTGAACGACTGCAAATACCTGAACTCATTTCCCAACATCTTCAAAGAATAGAAGAATTAATTTTAGTACCTCACCTGTTACTCCATCAAATTCCCTTCGCTGCTTTGCCTACAGGAGAATATCACGAATATTTAGGAGATAAATTTCTGATTCGTTATACACCAAGCTGCCAAATTTTAGAATTCTGTCAACAACGCAACAATGTAGGGAAATTTAATGAAACATCTCTACAATACGGAACTGTAGAAGATGCCGAAGATAATCTTCCCTGTGCCAGATTTGAAGGCGAAAAACTCGCCCAAATGTATAACATTCTACCAGAAAATAGATTAATTGGTAGCAGTCAAGCCACCTCTAAAAACTATCGACAGCTAGCACAACAAGTTCAAGTACTTCATTCCTGCCACCATGCCGAATCTCGTCTCGATAATCCTTTAGAATCACAGTTAAAATTAGCGCATGACAGCAGCATCACCTTGGGGCAATTGATGACACCAAGCTGGCGTTTACCTCAACTTGTAGAAGTGTTTTTGTCTTGCTGCGAGACGAATCTTGATATTCCACCCCTGACTGATGATATTCTTACTCTTGCCACAGGTTTTTTATGTGCAGGTGCTAGAAGCGTTGTTAGTAGTTTATGGTTAATAGATGACTTAGCAACAGCATTATTTTCTATCTTTTATTACCAACATCGACAAGAAGGTAACAGCCGTCCTAAAGCTTTACAGCAAGCCCAAATCAAACTGCGCGAACTCAAGAAAGAGGCACTGCTAAGTAGAGAGGATATACAAGAATTTTATAGTCAAGTTATCAAAAAATCGAAAGAAGCAAAAACTAATAGAAACCAATATTCCAAAGGTTCAGCCACCTATTTAGAGTGGGACTGTGAATATAAAAAGTACCGTAAAGTACTAAGTCAAATTTATGATATAAAAAATTCGCCTGAGGAATTTCCCTTTTTAAAGCCTCGTTACTGGGCTGCTTTTATTTGCCACGGTTTAGGCTGATAAAATATTATTTGGATAATTACTCGCCCTTCTCATCAACTTGAGTCAGATTTGGTAAGAATTCAGGATTTAGAGTTTCACCTAAAGTGTAAGGGCATACTTCTGGAAAAACTTGCTCACCTAACTCAGTTTCTCGAATTGCTAAAGCTAAACCTAGTTCATAAATAGTCAGGAAAACTTCATCGAGATAGGGTTTCAAACTAGGGCTATCTTGCAGAAGTAGCTTAATTTGAACACGTTGCTCTCGAATTGTACTCAACCAGCTATTACTACGTTTTTCAGGTTGAAATTGCCATTTTAGTAAGTGTCCTAGCAACACTCCGAGCCGATTTCTCAATTCTTGCCGTTCTCTTCTGCCCAAAGTTTCAATTTCTTCAATTAGGTTGATTGTATCTAATTGATTCCACTGTTGAGCTTTGAGCAAGCTAACCTGCTCTTGAGTCCAACCATAGAAATCTGTTTTATACAGATGAGATGTGTACATCTTTTCAAGGGTCATAAGTTTCTACCTAGCAAAACCCTATAATGACTTTCTTTAGTGAGCGATTCATTGCTCATAGCAAAGTTTATCAGGACTAAAGTCCTTACTACAAACTTTAATTTATTTACGCCTAACTACTTAAAAAAATATTGTGTGGCGCGATGCCTACGACGGCAAGCTACGCATCACACAATATAAAATCATCTAGAATCTAATAATTAATTCGCTACTTCAGCCACCTCAATCACGCGCCCTTCATAATCCTTGACCAAAAAATTCAGGGGTTTCTGATTGCGAATCTTGAATTTCAAACCGCGCACTTCGACTCGCATTAAAATCATTTCCAGGCAGTCGTGATCAAAACAAACGTGGCGTTGCTGATTTTTGCTACCTAAACTCGCCCCAGTAATGACATGTAGCTGGGTGTTTTTCTTCAATTGATACCACAGCCCATCATTTGCATTATTCATCATTTTACTAGACAAGCTCGGCCCAGTAGACATATATAGTGGATCAATGCCAGTTGTGCCGATAGTTTGTTCGTAATTGTAGTAGTAGTGCAATGGCACCTCAGCTGCTGGCAAATCTAGCAGCCCTTCATATAACTGTCGGGCAATCTCCAAATCCGACACCATTACAGTATGTACTTTTGGGGCACTGGTGAGAAACATCCACATTGCGCCAGCGTAAGCTGCTAGCAGCATCACCATAATGCCTTGAGTGGAGAACAGGCTATCTAAGGGCAGGGAAGGTAGAAAGGAGCCTAAGGTAAGGGGACTGAGCAGGAACGAGATCACACTAACTGCTATAACCATGAACAAATAAGGATTCTATAAGGGAGTCGATTTTATGATTATCCATTAAGACTAAAATTAAGTCTTTGTTTCTAGTTTATCAATATTCAAGTAGTCTGAGTTGGGGCTACAAATTGGTCAACACCAAGATATTATGCGATTAATTACAGGAGTGCAATTCCCAAAACTATTTTAACAACTATCCATTGAAAGGCTTATGCAAATTCCTCATTTCCCGGAAGCTAATCACCCCCTGGTGAAGTCGCTGTTCCATCACAGTGACCATGAACTACTGACTCTGTTTCAGCAAAATCCAGATGCCGGAAAGTACTTCACGGTGATTTTTTGCCGTTATAGTCCCATAGTTTATACCTTAATTCGGCATTCGGCGCGATCGCCTGTGCAGGCAGATTATCTGTTTGCCCTCACCTGGCGACATATCTACTATGAACTCGGTGGACTAAATTTAACTGACTCCGAATCAGGTAAGGAAGCCCTAACCATGCAAAATTGGTTAATTAATATGACAGCTTTCTGTATTAACGAGATTAAAGTACCACCCACAGAAGCAATTCATTATTCTCTGCAAGCGACTTCGCCGCCGCTATGGTGCTATGTACAACAGGCATTAGACCAACTACCACCTGTTTTGCGATTAATTGTGTTAATGGTTCAAACTTTCCACTGGAGCGAAACTAGAATCGCCGCCTATCTGCAAGCCGAAGGAGAAGCGATCGCACCAAGCGAAGTAGCCGATTTTCTCCAGGAAGGCTATCGTATGCTAGAGGACAAATTACCCACAGATATCCGCGCTATATACTTCGGGGAAGATTTAGCGCAATCATAACTTAAGTATAAATGCGTATATTATTTGTCTTCAATTAAAAAAATTAAAACTTTTTCTTAGACCTTCTACTTAAACCCGCAACTTTAAGGGTAATTTTTATGAAACAACGGCTTGTATTTCCCAGGCAAAAGTTAGGCTTAATTTGTGTAGGTGCGATTTCTCGTCCCCAAATATTGTTACAAAGTTTTTTACTGTTTACTTTTTTGCTGAGTCCCATAGTTGCGAGTGCAGCTGATATTACCCAACAACTCCACCGCCCTTTAAATAGTTCCGTTGGGCGACAATCAAGAGATGAAGCAGATAGCTTGCTGAGTATCGGTGAAAAACAATACGCTTCAGGATATGCCGATAAAACAATTACCTCTTGCTTGCGGGCATTGGAATTATATCACTCAATTGGCGACCTGAAAGCACAAGGTCTAACTTACAATTTGCTTGCGAAGGCTTATGTGCAACTTGGTAGTTTAAAAGAAGCGGAAGATGCTTTAAGAAGAGGATTAGCGATCGCTCGTGATACTAAAGACTTCCAATCTCAAGTTTTTGTACTAAATAATCTCGGTACATTTTTCCTGCAACAAGGAGAATTTGCTGCTGCCAGCAATTTTGTTGAAGATGCACTCACAATTGCTCACCATGTCAAAAACATTGAAGCAGAAGGACTATCTTTGAGCAATTTAGGTTTAGTGTCAGCCAGGTTAGGAGATTATAACAAGGCAATTAAATTGTATGAAAATGCTTTAATTTTCCGCCGTCAGACTGGCGATGCCATCGGTGAAGCAAATACTTTGAATAATTTAGGAGATGCTTACTTAGCATCTGGAAATTATCAGGATACCATTGGCAGTTATGGAACAGCAATGCAGATAGCAAAAACTAACCGCGATCGCACTAATGAATTACGGGCAATTGACGGTTTAGTTACTGCTCACACTGCTGTCGGACGTTACGAACGGGCTTTTGATTTACTAGAGCAACGTTTAGCAATCGCTAAAGAATTGCAAAATTTGCGAGAAGAATTAAAATCTTTTGAGTCTTACGCTCAGTTATACAAACAACAAGGTAATTACTTAACTGCCCGTAATTTTTATGAAAGGGCAATTATACTGGCGCGGACATTGGAGGACAGCAAACAAGAAGTGCAATTGCTGGATCAGCTAACTAAAATGCTTCAGCGCAAGTAGTAATCATTCAATTTTAGATTTTGAATTTTGGATTGAAAGAGAAATTTAAAATTGGCCGAATTCACTTTTTAATTAACGTGAATTTGACGGCTCATATCATGTTCACCAAATTACCCATAATAAAAGAACCTCTCCCCCAACACCTCTTGCAACAAAGGCTTCCCTTTCCGAGTCACAGAGGGACAGATTTGAACTTTAGTTCAAGTCAGGGAGAGGTTCATCGAACTCACGTTTAATTAATTCAAAAACACTGAACCGTTTCGGTCGATTCTCATAGTACTTCTACCCTGTGCTGCATTCGTGGCTTCCTTAAATCTAACTTCTAAGGTTCCTGTCTCTGAAGAAGGCTGTGGAGTTACTATCAACTGTCCGCCATCTTCGCGTTCAAATGTCACTGTTACTGGTGCCTTTAGACCTTGCAATGTTACATAAGATTTACCTTGTAGCGATCGCGGTGCTGTATCGCCAATTACTTGGTAGGTTACATTAGCCGCAGTGTCATTTTCCAACCTGACATTAACAGTACCATTTGCTAGTGCGATCGTAGTGGTGGGGGTTTGCCGTGGTTCTAGTTGTTGTTGATCGGTGGAAACCGCCCCTGTTGAAGGCTGCTGACTTTGATTGTTTGGTGCTGGCTGTGATGGTGTGACTCCTGGTTGTGGAGCTTCACCACCTACACCCACTTTTGTTTGCTCTTGTAATGGGGTAGCTGGGACGGGAAGAAGCCCTTGAGCAGCTAGTCTTTGTGTTAGCGCATTTGGAGGACATCCTTGTGGTACAACAACCTGACTATTATGTGGTTCTTCGTAGAAAATTCTAGGACATGGGTTAACCTTGGGAGTAGATTGTTGTGTTACTGATTGTTGTGCTAGTGCTTGAGGAATTGCTGGCAAAGTGATTAGTAATCCACCGCATATAGCACCAAGTAACTCAGCAGACTTGCGAAAACTTTGAAACTTCATATTCATTTTTAACTCCTAATAAAATTCAATTTGTCTTTCTTTAAAAGAAAACTTTCTCAAACAACAAGTTTAATTACAGCATTTTGTAACTAAATAAAGTACAGAACTAAGGATTTAAAAATCAAATTATTCTTCTGCCTCTTGCCTCCTGCCTCCTGCCTCAAAACCAGTAACTTTGTTGTACCTCATGCAAAAGAAACTGCTGTAGCAGTTAATATATGCAATTTGAATGTAGAACAGCTTACTAATTAATCAGCTAAAGTATCAACAATATAAATATGATGTTAGTAAGCAATTCAAATACTGAATATTGCAACTGTTGCTATATAAATTAGTAAATAAATTCACTTTTCTGCATCTATCACAGGAAACAAAAATTTCTTACCGAATTAAGACTCAAGATTTATTGGTAAGGTGACAGTGAATGTAGTGCCAATGCCTTGAGTACTTTCAACTTGAATATGACCTTGGTGATGTTCGACAATAGCTTGAGCGATCGCTAATCCTAATCCTGAACCAGTAGCACTAGCTGTAGCTGTATTCCCAGTTGTATGAGTCCGTGCCGGATCTACCCGATAAAAGCGGTCAAATAAGCGTGGTAGTGCTTCTGCTGGAATTCCAACACCAGTATCACTCACTTTAACTTGCAACTGGGCGCTGGTATAACGTAGTCCAGAAACGCGATTTATTCCCTCTATCCGCGCCAATTCAACTTTCACTCGTCCACCTGCTGGAGTGTAATGCAAGGCGTTAGCAATTAAATTTGTGAACAAGCGCACTAGTTGATCCCAATTGCCCACAAGGGTAAACCAATTTTCCAGTAATTCCGGGCTAGTTTCGGAGGCGGGAGGGTCAACTAAGTCTAGAGAAAGAGCAATTTTTTTTTCAGGGAGTAACAATTGTTGTTCTGCAACCACCTCCATCAACAAAGCGTCTAGCGGACAAAGTGAAAAAATATCTTTGCTAATACCACTATCCTGTCGTGCTAAGAACAGTAAGTCATTAACTAACTTACCCAAACGCTGCGTTAACCGTTCCACCACCTTTAACTGTTGCCGATACTGCAAAGAATTATTCGTTTCTGACTCTGCTAAATCTAAGTCAGTAAGGGCGACTTGTACATTTGTTTGAATTAAAGTAATAGGACTTCTAAGTTCATGAGAAGCATCAGCAGTAAATTGTTTGAGGCGTTGATAAGACTCCCTTACAGGTTCCATTGCTTTACCCGAAAGAAACCAACCACTTGCGCCTACAGAAAGCACCATTAACCCAATACCTAGTGCCAAATCAAAAATTAACTGGCGACTGGGTTTAGTGACTTCAAACCAAGGATGACTAACACGCAGATATCCTAATACTTGCCGCCCTACTTCCACCCGTTGTGTCACTTGACGCAATAACAGTGGGGAGTTAGGAGTGAGGAGTTTATCATCTTTGCCTTTTTCTTTCTCGCCCTTAACTACGCGCACAGTTTCACCAGTGCGGTTGGCATGAATAGGAATATTTAGGGGTTCGGATAGCGTTGACCAAAGTAATTCACCAGTCGGACCAAACCATTCTAGGTCGATGTGGTCATCTTCTACGGTGTCGTTATTGTCACGGAAACTGGCTTCTAAATTATTAATGCGAAATTTATCTGCATCAGCATTAATCGGCTCAAATATGAGCTTAGATGCACAGGGGCTGGTTGTGAGACAACGCTCCACTATTTCTACTACATGGTTAAGAGTATCGTCAATGCGCTCAATTAGTGTACTACGGACGTATAAATAAACGCCACTAGCAAACAGTAGTAGTAATACGGCAGTAACGGCAGTGTACCAAATTGCAAGACGGCGGCGAGTAGCTTGAAACATAGTTATGAGTTGTGAATCTTAGTCCTTATTAAACAAATATGCCAGTAACAATGTTTTGTGAATTTATATTTTAGTCAACAGTAATAGTACTCAAAAGTATAAGGTGATTTTGATTGAATGTAGGAATTATACTGATGTCTGTTAAATGTTAAGACGGTTACAGTCTGTTTGCAGTATATTTACTAATTTTATTGCCCAAATTGAAGTACATATTAAACGTAAACATAGGCAAAGTTTAATAAAAATAACTCACGATTAGTTAGCTTAATTAGGAGTTATAAGATTTGCCTTTATTAAGTATGTTTACACAAAATGAGATTACTGCAAACATACTTTTTTATTATTTTACTTTTTTTAAATGATTAATATTCTTTGCACTTTACTGAAAATGCAACACGAAAATAGAGGCATAAAGCTAAATTATGAAAAAAATAGTTTATCTAGTTTTTAATAAAGTTTTAGCCTTACCTATTTTTATAATAAAAATTATATTTTTTATTAATACATTTGCCATTGCTTCCGAGTTAAATATTCCAAATAAGTTTAAAACACCAGAATTACCTTCAAAGGATGAAGTTGAATTAAAGCAGGATTATGGGAATTTTGATAATCAGCCAAAAGTAACAGATTTAGCACTGAAAAATAGCAAATCTCAAGCTACTTTCCCTGAAAAATCGGTGCAAAATGAGGTTATACCAAACTTACCTGAAGTTATTTCAAATAATCCTCATGAAATTAGTGTTTCGGAGCTAGGCAATAAGCTAACATTTCCAAAAACCCAAACCCCGCAAAACTTGCCCCTAGTTGCAGAATTAGACGAGAAACCATTAATACAAAATTCTCAAGAAACTCTGCCAACTGATCCAAACTACAAGATACCGCCGAGGATTGCTCCTAACGAGCGAATTAACCCATTTACAACTACTCTACCACTGAATGGCATACCCATTAGCCACTTAACAAAATGGGAGCTTTTTGGAGGTAGCGGTTTTGGAGACGATCGCAACGTTACATTCGATGTTAATGGAATCTTTAAACTAAATAGCCGAATTCAGGAGAATTTAACTAGAAATAATATTTATACGGTAGACCAAAAAGGTACTTACTTACAACTACAAACGGTTAGACAATCTAGAAAAGTGACAGTTCTGAAGAAAGAACCACAAACTCTATTTGGCACACAAATCCAAATGAGTTTGACTGCTTCTTGTCTTTTTCCAGGAACTTCTTCTGACAAACAATGTACGTACACCCCTGGTTTAGTAACTGACAAAAATAGTATTGATCCTAACTTTTTTGTTCCAACTCGCATTGTTCAAACTGCTAATGTAGGTGATGTGGTAACTCCCGAATCTTTGGCAGTTATGAGTTTACCTGGCTTTAAAATGGGAGCAAATGGCCAAAAATTTGGTGTAGATTTTTACTTTCCTAATGCTGGGACTTTGCCTGGTAATACCCAAGGGAATACACCTTTTTACACTAGAAAAGAAAATATTGATAATACGCCAGCAACTTTTTATTCGACAGTTAGACAAGTTGTCAGAGCGAATGATAAAAAAGCTGTTATTGGTCGAACAATTCGCGGTTATGGATTTATCTTAAATGATGACAATACACTACTTAATTCAGCTTTGCAATTAGGTAATTTTATTTTACCTGATGCTAATCCGCAACTCCAAGGAGGGGCAAATCCGGTCAATCCAAATATTAACAAAAATTTATTTTTAGCTGCAAATAATACTAGGCTTCCTGTAAATAGCTTTACCTTTTATCATGCTGGTATTGGACAAGCAAAAAGCCCAGCAGCAAATATAACGAGTTTAAATCAAGTTCCTAGTGGAAATTTTAATAGTATCTGGTTTGGAATTTCACCAGTTATACTCCGCAGAATTGATTCAGTTGTTCGTTATGAACCTACTGGGCCTCGTAGGATGTTGGCAGAGGCGGGTGCTGAAGGAGGAGTTAACTCAAATGTTGCTGTAGCGTCTATTGTGAATGGTGAAGTTTATTCTCCTGCGACTCTGCAAAATTTTTATACGCAAATTTATTTAGAAGACTTTGTACAAGATGTAAATTTTGCTAACGGCAGCAGACTCACGGAAAAGACGGTTTATTACCCACATATTAGCTTTAGTGGAAATATCACAGGATCATCAGATGTTTTCAGATATTATGCAGGTGTAATTACTGGAGACACAATTAAAGCTTATCTTGGCGGAGACTTTAGTCACAGGACATCAAGCGGTTGGACTTATTCGGCAGGAGGCATCGGTTATGTCAACCCAGATCGTGATTACTATAGTCAACTAGTAGGTAGTATTACAAAAAAAATACCCTTAAGTAAGACTAACAATCTTGTTTTTTCAACCGGATTAAATTATGCTATTGACCAAGATACTAGAATCGGTAGAACTATAAGTATTAGTCCTGCTAGTTCTCTTACACTAGGAGCAAGGGCAAATATTGGCCCTGTTTCTTTTGGGTTAGTTAACTATTTTGGTGATATTTTACCTAATTCAATAGAAAATACGCTTTTAGCTGACTTTGAAATTAGGTTCAGTGAAAATTTTCGATTGTCAGCGTATTATACGCCCATTAATGAAAGTATTAGTCGTTCTCGGTATGGAGCTAGGGCGCAGTGGAAAATGGGCAAACAATACAATAGTCCAACGCTAAGTCTGTCTTGGAGTAATAATGACTATGATTATGGCAGAGACTTGGTTGGAAATAACTTCAATGTCACAGAAAACGTCTTCACCGTGTTGTTTAAATTAGGAGACCCGCCTAATCCTTTTGACCAACAAACTGCTGAACGATTAAGGAGAGGAATCGATCAAGGGGTTGAACAGTTAGAAATACAACGCAACAGACAAGACGTGGAAGAGCAAAAACCGCAACCAATACCACCTAGATAGATTTAGCAACAAAAGAAAAGTTTTGGACGAATAGAATTTGCTACTACACAAACATAGACGCTTTGCGGCTTCCCGCAGGGTAGTCCATCTCCGTGGACTAATTCAAATCAAGGGTTTTGAACCTGCGGAGGCAGGTTTTGTCTGTATAGCCGCGACTTCTAGTCGCCAGGGCTTCTAAAACTTGATAAGTTCGTCACCACTGGTAGTCCCGATTTTGATTGTGGTATTGGAACTGAACTGATTAATCTGTGCAGTGCCTAGTGCTGTATCTGGTGTGCCGACGATTTGAGCAGTTGCGGGATTTCCTAAATTAGTTATGGTAATTGCACCAGCAGAACCTAGCGCATAGGCGGAATTGGCAATACCACTAGTGGCATTAGGAGCATTAAATGCGGCGGCGGCGGCGTCATTTTTGCCAGTTGCAGCAGATTGAGCTACTCCAGTGACGACACCAGATCCGAGTGTGAATGCTACTGCTCCAGCAGCACCACCTTCTCCAGCTATAGCTATAGAATTTATGCCAAATGTGCTAGTAACAACAGTAAACAATAATGCTATTTGACGTGTCGAATTCATACTTATTATTCATTGTTGGTTAATTAAGCAAAATACTTAGATTAGCCATAGCAATCTGTCTATAAATTGCGAACTGCTCATTTATAGAAATACTATATGGTCATCTTGCTTTTTGCTAATTCAATGAATATAGCTGATAACAATACGGTGATTTTCACTTACTTTGTCAAGAAATCTATAAGTTTTTACTAGCAATGATAAAGGTGTTATAAATAAGATTAGGTTGAGTGAAATATTTATGTTGTTTCTTTGACTTTGCATTGCGTGAAATGCAGAGTTTGTTCAGGCGCGATGAACCATGTCTCTAAATAATAGACATTTCCGAAAAATATGGGTGATATTGATAAGTTAGAAATAGTTTACAATAACCTTAGTCCAGCTAGATTTAGATTTTTTTACGATTCATAATTTTGTTTTTTCCAAATTATTGTTTAGAGAGTTTTTTGAATATGATGTCACACAAATAAACAAAGGCTGCTTTTGCAGCCTTTACGTATTTATTTCCAGGCTTACAGCTACTGGAGTATGTTTGCAAACTTGGTATACACCCTTAAGATAATCTTTTGATTCAATTTGACTACCTAAATGTGTCTTAGCTCAACCGAAAATTAGGTTGTAGCCTATGGAGCAGGAGTACCAAGGGTTACAACACTATTAGGAGAAGTAGTACCAATTTGGATTGTTGCATTACCACCCAAGGTGTTAGTTTCATTAAGGGCAGTAGAAGTTGCACCTTTGATACTGGCTGTTGCTGGTTCTCCTATACTTTCCAAAGTAATCAGACCGCCAGAACCTAGAGCATAGGCAGCGTTTGGAATACCTTCAGCACCCTGAAATGCGGCGGCAGCAGCATCATTTCTACCGACCGCAGCAGCTACAGCAACACCTGTTACTTTATTATCACTATCAATTGTAAATGCAGCAGCACCAGCAGCGCCAGCTTCACCAGCCATAGCTCCAGAAGCTAGACTAAAAACACTAGTAGCAGCAACTAAAGCGATCGCAAATTTTGTGTTGAATTTCATAATTAAAAGCTCCTTTGTCCATTTAAAAAAATAATCGCTGAACAAATCTATCAAATGCCATTCAAACCGAAGTTTTTAGGTAGTCGTCAAGTTGTTGCTGACCTAATCAATTTATCCCTCATTCCTTGATATTGAGATTAGAGAATTTACTTAAAAATGGTATCAATATTTATTGAGTCTATAAAAAAAGTAAATATTGGGTTGCGTATAAAATATTAATGGCAATTTTATTAGCTATAATCAAAGTCCATATCCATGTTCTTTTACTCAGTCAATCCTTAGATGGTATTTGTAGCAATATTTACTAATACTTGTCTTTTGAAAAACTAAATCTAACAAGCACCATAGGTATGGTTTTAGACTGCATTTAATACAAAATTATTATGTAAACTGCACTTAATAATTAGTCGAAAATTTTCATAATACTCAGGTTATATCTTTACCAAATCTTAAGCGCATCTTTAAAATTAACATGCTATTAACAACGATTTTAATCTCTGGACTTATAGCAGTTTTTATCTGGATGCAACGCATTTTAGGGTAGTAGTGCTGTGCTACCCTACGAAAAATCTGTATTTTGCACGATTGAAATAGTCTGTAAAAAATGGCTATGGCAAACTATCCGCCTCAGCGTAACGCTCAAGCCCCATTTAATTTACTATGTTTATTGTCCCCCAGCTAAATGGGCTACTTCTGCCTGCCTTTAAGTCATTATGGCGAAATCTAAAAAAAGCTCTACCCCCATCAATTTAAACGATCCACAATATTATCTTAACCGTGAGTTAAGCTGGCTAGAGTTTAATGCCAGGGTATTACATGAAGCCTGTGACGAGCGCACGCCACTTCTAGAACGCTTAAAGTTTTTGGGAATATTCAACTCTAATTTGGATGAGTTTTTCATGGTACGGGTTGCTGGTTTAAAGCAACAAGTAGAGGCGAAAGTTAGCCTGTTGACTCCTGATGGTCGGACACCACAACAACAGTTAGACGATATTAGGTCTACCCTCACTCCTCTTGTAAAGAAAGAGCATCAGCATTTTGAGCAAGTACTTCGTCCCCTACTAACAAATCATGGCATCTATATCTTAGATTACATAGATTTGAATCAAAAACAGAAGACTCATCTCAACAGTTATTTTGAAGAACAAGTCTTTCCTGTTTTGACTCCTCTGGCTGTTGATCCTAGTCATCCCTTTCCTTTCATTTCCAATCTCAGTCTGAATCTGGCTGTTGTGGTCAAAAACCCAGACACCGAAGAAGAATTATTTGCCAGAGTTAAAGTTCCCAATCTGCTACCACGATTTTTAGCAATACCGCCAGAATTGGGAGATCAGCACAAAGACAAACCTGTAAACTGGACTGGTGTACCTTTAGAACAAGCGATCGCTCATAACTTGGAATCTCTATTTCCAGGGATGAATATTCAAGAATATCATCCGTTCCGCATTACTCGTGATGCCGATTTGGTCTTAGAAGAAGATGAAGCAGATGATTTATTGTTAGCCATCGAACAGGAATTGCGAAAACGGCGCTTGGGTGGAAGTCCAGTCCGGTTAGAACTTCAATCCCAGACTCCTGAAATAGTGCGATCGCGATTATTACATGATTTGGAATTAACAGAAAGCGATCTCTACGAAGTAGATGGTCTTTTGGGACTGCGGGATTTAATGTATTTTATGTCCTTGCCATTGCCAGAACTCAAAGATCCACCACGCCAATCTGTTGTACCATTACGTTTGCAAAGACTCAGGGAACCGAGTTTAGATCCAGATACATTAGAGACGGATGAAGGAAAAGACTTTTTTGCTGTAATTCGGGAAAAGGATTTGCTAGTACACCATCCCTATCAATCCTTTTCGGCTACAGTAGTACGCTTTATTACCTATGCCGCCTACGATCCGGATGTGTTAGCCATCAAGATGACCCTTTACCGCACTTCTGGCGACTCGCCCATCGTCAACGCCTTAATTGCCGCCGCCGAAAATGGCAAACAGATATCCGTACTGGTGGAATTAAAAGCGCGATTTGATGAGGAAAATAATATTTACTGGGCAAAACGACTAGAAAGAGTTGGGGTTCATGTTGTCTATGGTTTAGTGGGACTGAAAACCCACAGTAAAACCGTCATGGTGGTACGGCGCGAAAAAGACCGGATACGCCGATATGTGCATATTGGTACAGGTAACTATAACCCCAAAACGGCACGGCTGTACACAGATTTGGGATTGTTCAGTTGCCGTGAAGAATTAGGTGCTGACATTACAGATTTATTTAATTTCTTGACCGGATACTCTCTGCAAAAGTCTTATCGAGAGTTGCTAGTTGCGCCTGTGAATATGCGCGATCGCTTTTTGGCACTAATTCACCGCGAAATCGAAAATGTTCAAAATGGATTTTCTGGACGCATTGTTGCCAAAATGAATTCCCTAGTCGATCCAGAAATTATTGCCACTTTATACGAAGCCTCCCGCGCCGGGGTGCAAATCGACTTAATTATTAGGGGCGTTTGCTGTTTGCGTCCAGGACTCAAAGACATTAGTGAAAACATTCGCATAATCAGCATTGTCGGTCGCTTTTTAGAACACTCTCGGATTTATTATTTTCATAACAATACACAAGAAGAAATCTATATCGGCAGTGCCGACTGGATGCGCCGCAATTTAGACCGCCGAGTGGAAGTAATTACCCCAGTCAAAGACCCAGATATTGCCAAAGATTTGCAAGAAATTATGGGAATTATGCTCGCAGATAATCGCCAAGCTTGGGAATTACAAGCCGATGGCACTTACATTCAACGGCGTCCTTATGATGATTCTCCAGAAGCTAATTCACAAAAAATTCTCATAAATATGGCATTACGTTCAACTGGTGTAGCCTCAAACCTGATTGATTAAAAATAAGTTACTTTTACCTTGACAACTAGCTCAACTTAGTTTTTTTATAAAACTTGATTTTTTTGAGAAGTCATCTAAGTTGTTTGTCATGGGTTCACACAAGTTATTCAACCATAGGATAGAGTTAGTGCTGGCATTTGTTCCCATAGACTAGAGAGGCTGTTCTGAAATAATTTCGTCTTTCCCCTCAATGTTAATGTTATCCTGTGAGCTTTCTACCTTGCGTGTTCTAGTAGTTGATGACCACGAGCTGACTCGTTTAACCTTACAATTAGTTTTTTCTTGCCAAGAAAATATTCAAGTAGTAGGTTTAGCCAGTAATGGTGAAGAAGCTATAGAAATGGTTAAACGTTGCCATCCTGACGTAATTGTTTTAGATTTACAGATGCCAGTTATGGATGGCTGGAGTGCGTCTAGTCACATTAAAGCTATATCTCCCAACACCCAGATCCTTGCTTACTCCTCAGTGGAAGACGTGAATTTTCAGGGGACAAAAGCAATGTCTAGCTTTGATGATATTTGCAAGAAAGATGTACCTACAAAGGAACTTATTGCGTTAGTTAGGCAGCTAGGTAAGCGTGCAGGAGATGATTCAGTTGCAGGATAAATGATACAGCTATGTTGCTTCGCCAACTAACACTTAGTTGAATTCTGGGGATTTGAAGACATGATAATACTAAGGAGCGTCGGTTTAACCTGAAGTTGACGGTTAAACCGACGCAATTTTCGATAATTTTTACTCTACCGCGATCGTGCGTCTAAATTCATCAATTAATTCATCCAGTTCTTCCAAAGCCTGATTTACGTCAACTCTCAAAGTTCCCAAATTTGGTTGCTCAAGTAGACCTAACAGGTACTCGCGTTTGCTTTGAACTGCGGCAATTCGTTCTTTTATAGTCTGTAAATCCATTATTTTTTCCTATCTTTAACTACCTTTAAATTTTAAGTTAACTCAAAATCTAACATTCTGGGGCAATAATACGCCCTTACTAGTCTACTACACAAACTTTGTGGCTTAGAAAAAGGAAAGCAAAACCCCTTGACTTCTATCGTGTCAATCTTAACCTGGCTATTTTAAGTTGGTTGAATACCACTGTTTAGGAACGATGTTCTTCCCTAATTTGTTACTCATAGCCGATGATAATAAAACTGAGGTATTCAGAATTTATATTAATTTAAGCTCATGCTACGCAACATCTCTTTGGGAACACTCGGTTTAACTATCGGCGGCATATTAACCATCATGGGCTTCGTCGCTTATGGTGCTGATAATGCCACATTAAATCTTGTCGGATTTTTTTACGGGATTCCTCTATTATTGGGAGGATTAGCGCTGAAAGCTAATGAACTCAAGCCAGTGCCCTTTACTCAAACTACGTCACCGTCAGCATTGATATTGCGAGAACAGCAAGCAACTGACACCCAAACTAAAATTCGCAAAGACATCACCCGATATTGTTACGGTCAAGATGCTCATCTAGATACAACACTTTCTTTTTTGGGTTTGAGTCCTTCAGACCAGGAACGACCAACAGTCACAGGCTTGCGAGAAACAGAAGTCAATGGTAACTATGCTTTAATTTTAGAATTTGATTCACCGCTAATACCAATTGATGTTTGGCAACAAAAGCAAGAAAAAATGACCAACTATTTTGGCCCTGGATTGGAGGTTCAAATAACGCAGCCATCTGAAAACAAAATTGAGCTAGCACTGATCAATACTCAAAAAGAGTCACTAGTCACTAGTCAATAGTCAAGAACGGAAATTCTTGTTATCCAAACTTGATTCTTTTATGTATCAATCCTGAATCAAACGCGCAGATCCCGAATTCTCAAAGAAGTTGGGGATCTGCCAATACGATTCGGATAAGCAGGGTGAGCAGAGCAGGAAAGAGGATATTTTTGAGTAATTTTTCTCTTATCTGCTTCCAATACTGCGTAGTTAAGCCTAAAAAATAATTCCAATGTAAGTTAGGTTGACGAACAAAACCTAACATTCTCAGAACTTTGTTGGGTAACGCTTAAGTTCAATCCAACCTACAAATCTAATGTCTGTTATGCTATTTCTTAATCGCTAACTAAAAAGTTACTTTTCTAAACGAACTGCATACCATTGCAAATATTGCCCAGGAGCAATATCTAATTCGCAAGTGGTGTCAAGTAAATATTGTGCTTGAGCTTCCGCAGTATCAAACTTTTGCAAGTCAGGCGGCAAATCTTGAATTACAAGTTGTTGGAGAGTTATTTTGAGCTTTTCTAATAACTCTGATTGTGTCAGAAATTGTTCTGGTTGATTTGTTTCTAGAACCACAAAGTGATCTTGCTGATACATTAATGAGTCTGGCATTTTGAATATTTAGTGAATGGAAAGAGGTTTGATTTTTGGTAAAAGGAAAATGGCAGCTTTATATGCTAATTCTAAATTAATTGTGAGATTTATTTATTCAAGAAATCTTAATTTAGCATATCTAAATTTTATATAATATTATTTATTAATTCGGTGCATTTATTTTAGAATAAATAACTATAATTTTTATTTAGCTAGAATATATCTAAATAAAATGATAATTTTTAATTAATTATTTGATTAACCCAACATTAATTTACAAAAAATTTTTATTCTAAGGTAAATTTATATTCTATGTAATTATACTAGACATCTATAGTCCTTATCGAATAGACTAAATAAATTTGATCAAGTGATATTAATATTTAGTGTTAACTATCTTTATGAGTGCACTTTTGATTTTTGCTTTGCGCTGTATCTTTAGGTTTCTAAACCAACTACAGAATTAAATAAATAATCTATGGATTTGCAATTTTTTGAAAAATCGCAATTTAACTTTAACAATGGGGAAATATAAAAGTAACATTTCCTCTCCTAACCATAAATGAACAAAAAGGTAAGAATTGCCTTCGTGTTCCAATTATAGATTGTCTATGCAACTTAGTTATCTACCTCTTGCTTGGCTCAGTAACACAAGAGCCTCTATTGTCAAAAAACAGTTGATTGTGAAGCCAGATACACCTTTGCCGCAAATCCTGGCATTGCTAAAAAGAGCGATCGCCCCTATGCGATTGAGTTGCACAGCCTTTTTCAGGATAGTTCTGCAAGTGGAAGGCAACTCATGTCAGGCATAACCCCATTTTCTGTTCCTAAGCAACCACCACTGATTCTAGTAGCTGATGATGACAAGACCATCCGAGTATTGTTGCGTAAAGCTATGGAACAAGAAGGTTATCGAGTGGTCGAGGCCAATGATGGTAAGCAATGTTTAGATGCTTACGAGATTATCAAACCGGATATAGTTTTGCTAGATGCTGTCATGCCTGTGATGGATGGTTTTACCTGCTGTAAGCACTTGCTCCAGATTGCCAGGAATAATTTAATCTCAGCACTTGCAACTTTTGATACTGACTCTGGTCTGAATAATACTGTGATTTCCAAGATATGGGAGCGCACTCCCATATTGATGATCACATGCTTAGATGATGAAGAATCTGTAGACCGTGCTTTTGAAGCAGGGGCGACTGATTATGTAACTAAGCCAATTCACTGGCCTGTATTGCGCCAGCGATTGCGTCGCCTGCTACAGCAAGCGCAAGTCTACAAACAGTTAGAGGCGGCAAACGAAGCTTTACACCACCTCGCCAATGTAGATGGCTTAACTGAGTTGGCAAATCGTCGCCGTTTTGACGATTATCTCAATACTCAGTGGATTAATCTGGCACAAGAGGAATCTCCTCTATCAATGATTTTGTGTGATATCGACTATTTTAAATTTTATAACGATAAATATGGTCATCCGGCTGGAGATGTCTGTTTACAAAAGGTGGGTGCTTTATTAAGCCTCAAGGCACAAAAACATCAGGATTTAGTAGCGCGTTATGGTGGTGAAGAATTTGCTGTGATTATGCCATACACCCCTGCATCTGGCGCAGTTCACGTTGCCGCAGCAATACAAGAGGGAATCAAAGATTTGCAAATTGTTCACGATGGGTCTGCGGTGAGTCAGCATGTCACGCTAAGTATGGGCGTGGCTACTGTTGTACCCACTTGGGAATCCTCTCCTTCAGATTTGATTGTGCGGGCAGATAAAGCACTTTACCAAGCAAAGACCGGGGGGCGCGATCGCTTTGTCTCAAGTTTTTAGAGACGCGATTAATCGCGTCTGTACAATGGTCATTAGTCATTAGTGAATGACCAATTTCTAAGAAGGATAAACTGGTAGTGTGAAGTGGAACCATGCTCCGTTATTGGGGGCAGAATCTACCCAAATTTGACCATAATGTGCCAGGATGATGCGTTGGCATAAACAAAGACCAATCCCGTAACCTTCTGTACCTTCATCGCGTTGCAGGCGGAAGTGATTTTCAAAAATGCGATCGCGATTCTCTACAGGAATACCAGGCCCGGTATCGCCGATACTAAACTGAACTTTTTGGGTAGTGCGATGCAATCCGGCAATGCTAATCTTGCCACCTTCTGGGGTGTATTTGATGGCATTATCTAACAGATTCACTAGCACTTGGCGGATGCGTTCTGGGTCAGCATATACATAAGGCAAGTCATTAGGAATATCTGTTTCTACCTCTTGGGATTTGGCGGTGTAGCGATCGCACAATTCTTCTAGTACATCTAAGCACAGTTTCCCTAGCTGTAACTTTTGTGGTAAGATTGGAAACTCTGTATCTTTACCCCGACCTACTTCCAAAAGGTCAGCAATCATCCGGTCAATAACCTTAGTTTGATTGCGGGCTTGTTTTAATAAATGCGCCGTCATCGATGGCTTGAGGCGCTGGAATTGCCCCGTCTCTAAATTGTAATTAGCTTGGAGAGTTTCGATGGCGATCGCGGCAGCAGTTAGCGGATTGCGGAGATCGTGCGCCAGCATCGCAATCACCCGATCTTTAAACTGTAGCTGCTCTTGGAGATTATCTTTTTCTTGTTTCAAGCGAAAAATTTCGTCTGAGAGTCGAATTAGTTCCGCAGAAACAGCAACTGAACGGATAGTAGATTTGGGTGATGTCGCCCTAGCATTGTCGTCTATACGTTCTTGTAAGTCTTCCTGTACTTTTAAGTAGGTATCTACAGCAGCTTGCCAGCGAGGCCACCAGTTTTTTAATTGCGCTATGATATTACTCCCAGCTAAAACCTGTCGTGGTTCGGGATGGATTTTGATTAAAGCTGGCGTTGCTATCAATTTAAAGTGTTCTGCTAAGTAAGGTTGTTGTCCAACATCGATAGTTTCAACTTCAAAACTATACTCAGCCTGCAATTCTTTTAAGTAAGCACGGATTCGCTGCACTTGCTGTCGGGACTTGGGTCGTCCATCGACAAACAGTAGCAGCTGGAGTGGAGCCTCAGAATAAATAGGCTGATCCTGGGAAACTTGCATGTAATCGTGTTTCAGCACTGGTAACAACCTGGCGACGCTTTACAGAAAGTAAAATAGACTGACGGTTGTCGATGGTCGTTGTTCTTTTTTCAATTTAATATCTATTTTAGATTCTTAATACTCCTATCAGTTCTGCGTTTTTGACATCAGAGATATCTTTTTCACCCTTTTGCCCGGTTTTGGTTAACTTTATCTCCAAGAAACACCCAAGTTCTTTGAATATAAGTCTTAATTTGCCCTGAAGCAAAAATTCTCGCCAGAGCTAGCAGGTGAAAAGTTTAACACTGTGTCAATTCAAGTACTTGTTCAAAGCAAGTACTCACTTCAGCAAACGCAGATGCTAATTGTATCTAATCTATCAGCAAGTTGTTAACTGTTCAGACCAAGTTTGTAGAGGGCTTTCTCAACCGTCAGTGCATCAGATGAAGTGTCTTTTTCGCCTCTACCCAATCCTAGTAATGATTGGGAAAACAGTTCCAGCTAAGTATGTACTGTCTCTATAAGTTGCAAAGCGCACCTTCTGTCCAGCCTTTCTACAAGAACCCCTACCCTATACCATAAGAACAGGGAATGGATTGCCAAAGAAAAAACTTTGGATAACATAAAGGTGATGCCTACGGCGTTAAACTACGCACTTTTAGAGAAAGCACTCACTGCTTTCAAGGCTGCAAAGAAACTCTTGACCATAGCATAAGTAACACTTTCCCCAGAAAATCAATTTAGAGATACTAGGGAAACTGCTTTGCTTTTCACCCCGGCCCCCAAAACCACAAACTTACGCTAAGTTCCTGAAATTGCTTAATAGTGGCATTTTTCACCTATTGCCTTATTCAGCTTACCATCGTCAGATGAATAATTTCCAGAATCGATTGTCAGCCGACGTTAGCGAACTTTATCTATTCCCTTCCTTGAGTGAGGCTAAAGGGGCCTTTAATCTTAGTCTATCACTTCAGTTGCTTGGCGAACGCATTATAACTAGTGCATCTAAAAGAAGATTAAAGCTTGTACTAGCTACACTGTTCTTTGGTGAGTTAACAATCAGTTATCGGCTATGTCAACTGAATATTTCCAGAACTCTTGAAATTGCAGAGAAGTTAAAAGATAAAGTTGGCTTGACACAGTACTAGTTTTCCTGAACCAGCAAAACTGATTTCACGGCACGTTTTATAGGATTTCCTTCCAAATCAACCTTCCCGTAAAAAGTTTTGCCATTGTAATAAAGCGAAGACGAACTCCCCCCATCAAGATTCATCGCTTGATCAGCACCAAGAGTTTTCATAAAATCAGCTAATGCTGGCAAAGATATCCCATTAGTGGGAGCCGAGGGTTTTTGAGCCACCATAACTAACACAACCCCATCATCACGGGTAATACCTACAGCAGTTCTGGCGTTGGGTTGGTTGCTGCCAAGTGCATCTCGTTTACTGGTATTATTTACAAAGCCCTCTTTTGCTAACGTGAGTTCTGGTAATAAGTTTGGGCCTGCGCCTATAGAATCGACTAACTGACAACCTGCTGGTGTTGACTGACTGTGTAGAGCAATGGCATAGCGGTTAGTTTGCCCACATAGGTAGCGGCGAAATTCTGCGCGATTGAATATTTTACCCAGGTAAGGTTTTAAGTTGGGATTGTTCACCAATCGCTCGTTTTTTTTGGGATCAGCTACCAACTTCCCTTGTAGGATGACATAAGATGTAGATTTTTGGTTAACTGGGTCAAAAAAGCCTGCATTCAAAATAGCTACAGCTCGATGTTTTTGGGCAAATTCCTCTACAGTGGCTACCTTCTGTGATAGTGCAGGAGTTACTAAAAATTTGCTATTAGCTGGAATCAACACAACGTGAGCGATGCTTTGGGGTAAAGTGCGCTCGAAGTAACGAATAGTTTTTGGTGGTGAAGATGCAACAGTTGGTATTAACGGCGTTGAGAAACGCAAATTAAACCACAACACCATTCCCAAACTAATTAATACCAAAGCTAGTAGTTTGATTTTCCTCACATTTAAACCCACTTGCGGTTAGCTCAAACAAAGTTAAGTATTAAAAAACAAATAGTGCAGCAGAAACACAAGCATAAGTTAACCGTTTAAAGGTGCTGTTCCCATTGTTACAGAGCGATCGCTAATTTTTGGCTGATGGGAAAAATGCTCTCAAAAGCCTATTAGATTAACTGTCGCACACCTTGCGGTATAAGTATTTTAAAGACTTTTCACTCTTACAAGAGCTTGAAAAGTTTGCTATTATGTACACATCCGCGCAACTAAACCTTAAAACCCAAATACAGCAAAGCTTTCAAAGGTCAGTCGTTGCAAGTTGCAAAACACCTTATCCTGATAGGGATTAATACGGTATACATTTGTAGAGTAATAAGAGAGTATGCTTGCAAGTTGCAAAACACCTCATCCTGATAGGGATTGAAACGCTTGAAACTTCCTAAAATCCCTATTGGGGATTGAAATTAAGACCATGTTAGAAACCACAAACCTGAAAAATATCTCCAAAAAATTCGCTAGAGCTAGAAATTATGCTTCTTTCAAAGAAAATGAGGCAATGAGAGCTATTGCGTATAGCATGGATTTACTACTACCTGGTTTATATATATGGCTATTTGGTTTTAGTTTTCGCATTGGTGGGAGCGTACCAGATGATATTCCCTATAAATATCCCGGTACAATTCACAGTTATACTGGAATTGCCTTAGTATTACCAGGATATAGGATTTTTACGACTTACCAGGGTAGCTATGACCCTAAACAGACATCAAATACAGGGACTAACAGCTTTTAATTGTACGGTTCTCGACTCAAATACTTTTGAAACCTTAATGACTCAGGCAGGGTATTCAATCTCAGGTAGCGCACCTGCACAGTCTAAGAGAATAAAAGTATGGTGGATTCATAACGAATACGCAAGAGTCGAGTCTGTATATAGTCCAGACAAGACAATAGTGATAACGGCGTATCATATTAACTGATATTTTTTATTTCTAGTAACCAATTTCCAACGTCGGCAGAAAGTTTTGGTTAATAGGATTTTTTCTAGTCTGTAATACTTTCACCACCAAAATAAATTAGCCATCTCCTATAATTGATTCCAGTTCTGGAAACAACAAATGTGTGTCTCTGGATGTTGAAGCAGGCAAGTACACTGTAAATTGGGTCCCTCTGCCTACCTGACTGTAAACATTGACAAAACCACCGTGATTTTTAATGATGCCTAACACCGTGGAAAGTCCTAAACCTGTGCCTTTGCCTACCTCTTTGGTAGTAAAAAATGGTTCAAAAATCCGTTGCTGAACTTCCGACGACATCCCCATACCAGTATCCGTTACCACGATCGCAATATAAGAACCCACTTTAGCATCAATATTGATCTGGGCAGAATGTTCACCAATCACCACGTTTTCTGCCGCAATTCTCAATATACCGCCATTGAGCATGGCGTCACGGGCGTTGACTACTAAATTTATCAGCACCTGATGTAGCTGAGTTGCGTCTCCACGAACGTACCACAGATTTTTAGGGATCTCTGTTTGGCAAATGATGGATTTGGGGAATGTTTGAGTGATAATTTGCTCAATTTCTGCCATCAAAGGCTGAATTTGGACTATTGTCTGTTTCCCTTCGATGCCCCGTGCAAAAGATAACACTTGCTTGAGCAAATTAGCGCCGCGTTTCACATTATTTTCTAAAGTTTGCAGTATTTGCTGACTTTGGGAATCGGGCAATTTTTTCTGCAATAGTTGAACTGACATTAAAATTGGGGATAGTATATTGTTCAGGTCATGAACGATACCGCCAGCTAGCGTGCCGATACTCTCCAAACGTTGCGATCGCAGAAGTTGAGCTTCCAGCTGTTTCTGCTGCGTAATCTCGGTGTTCACACTCAAAATGGATTTGGGTTGTCCATTATCATCCCGAATCAGTATCCACCGACTTTCAACGATAATTACTTTGCCTTCCCTTGTCAGTTGATGCAACTCACCCCGCCACTCACCCGTATTCATCACTCTCAAGTAAGCATCTTCTAGCTGTGGTAAAATATCTTTATACAAAAGTTGCAAAACATTCTTACC
This sequence comes from Nostoc sp. CmiVER01, assembly GCF_034531135.2. Classification (NCBI taxonomy): domain Bacteria; kingdom Bacillati; phylum Cyanobacteriota; class Cyanophyceae; order Nostocales; family Nostocaceae; genus Nostoc; species Nostoc sp. CmiVER01. The sequence goes on along the minus strand of NZ_JAVRBU020000015.1, from coordinate 169,198 downwards.
GACAACTTCCGCAGTCTTCCAGCCATACAGACGTTCAGCACCTTGATTCCAAAACAAAATTTGGTTGTGAATATTTCGCACTAGAATTGCATCACTTGATACATCCAGCAGTAACCCTTGTTCACGGATTTTCTGTTCTGCCTGTTTTTGCTGGGTTATGTCTCGCATCAGTGCCAAATGGATGAATGTGCCATCAGATTCGTTACGCAGTGGTACGGCATGAGTTTCTATGTAGCGGCGCGTACCTTTAAATCCAATAATTTCAAACTCCAAAGTCTCTTTATTACCTTGGCAAACACTTTTATGCAAGTCGGCAAAGGCTGCTCTATACTCTGGTACAATTACGGTATCAATAGGTTTACCAATTAATACATCGGCACTTTCCGCTTCCATCATTGCCAACCCTTCTGCATTAATTTCTAAAAGAGTTCCATCCTTGGCAATTAACTTGATGCATTCTGGTTCTGCATCTATCATGGCTCGTAAACGATTTTCACTTTGGCGTAAGGCCAGTTCCGTCTGCTGAAGTTGCCTGATATAACGCCACAACAAGTCATATAGCAGCGTCACTAATACTAAATCCACAACAGCAGCGATAAAAAATGTCACTATTGCCTTTTGGGAACTTGCTTGTGACTGCTGCATTCCCTGGTGTAATAAATTTTGTTCCACCTCTAAAAAGTCGTGAATAAGCTGTTGGATTTCTTTGCTACTTTGCCTGTCTTTGTCAGATAAAATTTGCTGCCGAACTACTTCAAATCCCTGGTTTTGTCTAAGGGAAATCTCTTGTTGTAGGAGGTTGAGCCTGTTGCTAATTTTCGGCTCTAGCAAAGAAATCCACTGCCGCTTTTGATGACTATCAGCACTTAACTTGTTAATAATTTGAATATTGTTATTAGTTTTTTGATAAGCCACAAGATAGGTTTGTAAATCATCTGCATCTGCTGTAATTAAGTAATTACGTTGTGCAGTTTCAGTATCTTTGAGTGCAGATTGGATACTTTCAAGTTCAGTAACCACTTTATATGAGGATGTTACCCATTCCTGATTGGAAATCAGCTTGACAGTATTGCTATATGAGACTACAGCATTAGTAAATACAACTGCCAATGCTAGGATGAATATTGCTTTTAGCTTTTGAACTCGATACCATTTTTTGATCATGCGATCGCCCTTCTGCCGCAGATGCCCTCCATCAATTAAAATTAAAATTAAAGATTAAAAGCAAATATTGAGAATAATTTAATAATTGTGACAGCACGGGTAACAAAATACAATCTCTTTAAGTTATAAATATCTAGATTTTAGGGATGATGATTTATACATAGTAGTTACAAATAAATCCGCTAATTTTTAATATAAATTCATTTTTAACAATAGTATAGCCAATGCAGTTGGGATTCGATAAGTTGCCTATCCATAATATTTGTAGAAACGTTGTAATGCAATGTCTCTATATTTAGAATTGTAATTAACCTCACATTAACCGTAAATTCAAAATAAAATCAGGTAATATATCTTTTCCAGATAAGCTAGTAACGCAGGGCGGAAGTCAAATGACATCTTTTTCAATATTTTCAATAAATATTTATGCTGCTAAAAATCTTTTGAATCAAGCTTTTCATCAAAGGACTTCTATCTCAGAAACAAAAGACTCAATATAACGCTCGGTTCCAAACCACCAGCCTGCACTTATGCGAGAGGGAATGGTCAAACCTTCAAAGGTGCGTTCAGCTTGGAATATACCACCAAAGGGAATATAAGTCCAAGTTTTATCTTCTGTGCGTAGGCGTAGCCCGTTGTAGACATCGCCCCAACGTGGCAACCAAACCTGTAAAACCTTGCCGTTAGCATCAATTACTAAAGTCAAGTTGACGGATTCACCATCAATCTGAAAGCTGGCTTGAATCGTGTTATCGTCGATAGCTTTCCATGTGATATTCGGCTGAAGCAATAGAGCCGATGGTAGCCAAAAAAATTCTCCTCCCAGTCGCCCAATGCTTGAACGAGTAAGGGACTTCCAATAAAAAAATAATCAATCGCTGTGTAGGCAGGGGAGCAGAGGGAAAAGAAAAATATCATTTGAATAAATTGGCTAACTTATTCTCTGGAAGTCCCTAAATTGAAAACAGCCACTACTGCAAAGCGGAAGTCAAAGGTATTTATTGTATTCCGAGCTTCTTACGCCATTTGAAATGATATGTTTATTTCCGCGCCTCATATACTAAGTAGTTCTAGAATAAGCTTGACATGATTCAAGCAATATGTTAATAATTATAGTTTGTGGAAACTTTACTTCTTAATTTAAGCTCTTGGCTAACGTCATTGTCATAGGTGCCCAATGGGGCGATGAAGGAAAAGGTAAAATAACTGACTTACTCAGCCGTTCCGCAGATGTTGTGGTTCGTTACCAAGGGGGTGTCAATGCTGGACACACGATTGTAGTTAAAGGTCAAACCTTTAAGCTACACTTGATTCCCTCTGGTATTTTATATCCAAATACCGATTGCATTATCGGTTGTGGAACAGTCATCGATCCACAGATTTTGATTGCAGAACTCGACCAATTAAAAGAACTAAATATTTCCACTGACCACCTGCTGATATCTGAGACAGCCCACGTAACAATGCCTTATCATCGATTGATTGACCAGGCATCAGAAGAACGACGGGGAAGCCATAAGATCGGCACAACAGGTCGGGGCATTGGGCCGACTTATGCTGACAAATCTGAACGTACAGGCATTCGGGTTTTAGACTTGATGAACCCGGATGAGCTACGTGAGCAGTTGGAGTGGACGATTAATTATAAAAACGTCATTTTAGAAAAGCTTTACAACTTGCCGCCTCTAGATGCACAAGAGGTGATTGAAGAGTATTTGGGATATGCAGAACGCTTGCGTCCTTACGTTATTGATACATCGTTAAAAATATCCGATGCGATTGGGCGACGGCGGAATATTTTGTTTGAAGGCGCACAAGGTACGCTCCTTGACTTAGATCATGGGACTTATCCTTATGTGACCTCCTCTAATCCTGTAGCCGGGGGGGCTTGCGTTGGGACAGGGGTAGGGCCGACAATGATTGACCGGGTAATTGGAGTGTCGAAAGCCTATACGACACGCGTGGGAGAAGGGCCATTTCCTACAGAATTGGATGGACACTTGGGAGAATTATTGTGCGATCGCGGTGCTGAATTTGGCACAACTACCGGACGCAAACGGCGTTGTGGCTGGTTTGATGCCGTCATTGGTCGCTATGCTGTGCGGATTAACGGCATGGATTGTATGGCGCTCACCAAATTGGATGTCCTCGATGAATTAGAGGAAATCAAAGTTTGTGTCGCTTATGACATAGATGGTCAACGCAGCGAACACTTCCCCACAAGTTCTCGTCAATTTGCTAGATGTCGCCCGATCTACAAAACCTTACCAGGATGGAAAGTGCCAACAACCGACTGCCGCACCCTGGAAGACTTGCCACAGCAAGCACTAGACTATCTAAAATTCCTCGCTGAATTAATGGAAGTCCCGATCGCGATCGTTTCACTAGGAGCAAGCCGCGATCAAACCATAATCGTAGAAGACCCCATCCACGGGCCCAAACGCGCCTTATTGCAGACCGATGGCACACCAGCTACCCTGCTCAGTGCGTAAATTGGCCATTAGTCCTTTGCTAATGACAAATGACTAATGACAAATGACAAATGACTAATGACAAAGGACAACTTCTATGGCTATTACAGTCGAATCTCAAAAACGTCCAGAAGGCAGCAAGCCAAGAGCTTTGCGTCGTGCTGGACTTATACCTGCCAATTTGTATGGTCATAAGGGTACAGAATCCATTTCTTTGACCATTGAAGCCAAAACTGTTGAGCGTTTGCTCAAAAGAGCTTCCGTCAACAACACCTTGATTGAGTTGAATATTGCTGATGCGCCTTGGCGTGGCAAAACCTTGCTGCGAGAACTTCAGATCCATCCAGCAAAAGGTACGCCTTACCACCTCAGCTTTTTCGCAGTTGCGGGCCACGGTGACACTACTGTAGAAGTACCACTGCGTTTTGTGGGAAATGCTATTGGTGTTAAACAAGAAGGAGGTTTTTTAGACACTGTTATCACTGAGTTGCAAGTGAGCTGTGCGCCAGAAAACATCCCTGAAATAATTGAAATTGATGTCTCTAACCTGAAAATCGGAGATAGCTTACGTGTTCATGAGCTAGTCTTGCCTCAAGGTCTTACAGTTATCGGTGATCCGGAGCGAGTCGTAGTTAGCGTTTCGCAGCCGCAAATCAGTGCTGCTGCTGAGGATGAGGCAGAGTTAGAGACTGAAACAGCCTCTGAAGCTACGTAAAGTGTGTAATAATTTTTGATGATAGCCAGGAGGAAACTCCTGGTTTTTTTGTATTTGAACCTATATAGCAAAGAGATGACAGAAGTAACTCTTCCAACTTTTATTGAGCAAATGTTGCAACCTGGATTTTATCCCCATGCAGTAACAGAACCTATTCAACTAATTCAAACCCACATTTCTTATGTGCTGCTGACTGGAGATTACGCCTATAAACTAAAAAAACCGATGAATTTTGGTTTTTTAGACTTTTCTACTTTAGAGAAGCGGCAACATTTTTCTCAGGAAGAGTTACGGTTGAATCAAAGGGGAGCTGCTGAACTGTATTTGGAAGTATTACCTATAACTTTGGTAGGCGAACAATACCATTTAGGAGGAACTGACGAGCCTGTAGAATATGTACTAAAAATGCGTCAGTTTCCCCAAGAGTCGCTATTAAGTACACTTTTTGAACAGGATAAATTGAATGAGATACACCTAGAGGAGTTGGGACGGGTGGTGGCTCAATATCATGCCGAAGCACAGACAAATGATTATATTCGCAGTTTTGGTGAAGTCCTAAAAGTTAGAGCTGCCTTTGACGAGAATTATCAGCAAACTGAAAAGTATATTGGTGGCCCCCAGACTCAGGCGCAATTTACAGAAACAAAGCAATATACAGATAATTTTTTTGTAGAACGTCCAGAATTATTTGCTAGTAGAATTCACAACAACTATATTCGTGAATGTCACGGGGATTTACACCTGAGAAATATAGCCCTGTGGCACGATAAAATCTTGCTATTCGATTGCATTGAATTTAATGAGCCGTTTCGTTTTGTTGATGTGATGTACGATGTGGCATTCACGGTGATGGATTTAGAAGCGCGGCAGCGCAAAGACTTGGGTAATGCTTTTTTGAATTCATACATAGAGCAAACTGGAGATTGGGAAGGCTTACAGGTGCTACCTTTGTATTTAAGCCGTCAGGCTTATGTTCGAGCCAAGGTAACTTCATTTTTGCTAGACGATCCGAGTGTACCCGCAACGGTAAAGGAAGAAGCGACAAAAACTGCTGCTGAGTATTACAAACAAGCTTGGGAATACACTAAACCAAAGCTGGGAGAACTAATTTTGATGTCGGGGTTGTCGGGTTCTGGTAAAAGTACCACCGCAAGGCATTTAGCCCGTCAAATAGGAGCAATTCACCTGCGTTCTGATGCGGTGCGGAAACATTTAGGGGGAATTCCTCTGTGGGAAAAAGGTGGCGATGATTTGTATACCCCTGAGATGACCGAAAAAACTTACACACGGCTGTTGGAATTGGGAATTATTTTAGCTAAACAAGGTTTTCCGGTGATTTTGGATGCCAAGTACGATCGCCAGCAGTTGCGGCAAGAAGCGATCGCTCAAGCTACAAAGCATCAACTTTCCCTTCAAATTATCCAATGTACAGCACCTCTTGAAGTTATAAAAGAGCGCCTGAACAACCGAACTGGTGATATCGCTGATGCCACCGCCGATTTATTAGACTCGCAAATTAAACAAGCTGAACCTTTTACTGAAGAAGAACAACCTTACGTAAAGATTTTGGATACAACTCAACCACAGCAGGCACAATTAAAATAATTCGTAATTTGTAATTCGTAATTGAATGGAAATTTAGGAATTATGAATTAGTAATTAGTTAATAGTCTTTTTTTAATTTATGGCAGACAAAAAGAACGACCTTTTCAGTATTTCTCCCAGCTTCTTTTCTCAGTTATTATTTGGGGCATTTTTAATATTTATATTAATAATGACCGGCTCCTCACCAGCCCTGAGCATCTTCTTGGGTATCATGGGCGGTTTCATCCTTAGCTGGATCACAAATGTAACTGATAATAGCCCCCAAGCACCAAATGTAGCCTCCTCTGATGGTGTCGATACAGGACTGAAATACTGGTTATTTTTCATGCTTGGCTTTGTATATTTGGGCTATCCAGCACCTATGAGTATCTTGCTAGGTGGAATAGGCGCTTTAGCTGGAGGCTGGATTACTGCTTGGTGGGGGAGTAAAGAAGAAACTAGAACTCAGCTGCAAGTTGAAGAATTAGAAGAGGGCCAAATTGAACCAACGAACGACAGGATCAACAAACGGCAAACAAGAAGAACTACCCACCGTTACCGTCGCACCCCTGGTAGTAGTATCAATCTCAGGTTTTGGGAAAAGAAGTAATCTAGGAATTGGAAATTGGGAATTGGGCATGGGGCATAAGAAGCAGAGGCGCAGGGTGCGGAGGGCAGGGGGGAAAACTACTCTTATCCCTTGCTTCTTCCCTACTTCCCACTCCCCATTCCCCATTCCCCACTATGTTTTTATATCTCTCTAAATTACTGCCGCTATTTTTTTATCCACTAGGATTAGCCTGCGTAAGTCTGGTAGTAGCATTGATCACGTTGTGGAAACGACCTCGTACTGCCGCGATCGCAATTGCTTTTGCTTTGACTTTATTGCTATTTTGTAGCAACGCTTGGATTGCTAAAGCATTAGTGCGATCGCTAGAATGGCAAAATCTTCCACTTGCCCAAATACCAGTTGCAGAAGCGATTGTGGTTTTGGGTGGCGCAACCAAATCAGCTTTTTTCCCAAGACCTACCGTCGATTTGAGTGAAGCAGGCGATCGCGTCATCTACGCCGCACAACTGTATCGCCAAAAAAGAGCGCCTATAATCATTCTTAGCGGCGGGCGTATAGATTGGCGTGGAAGCGGTTCACCGGAATCGGCAGATATGGCAACATTACTCACATCTATTGGTATTCCATCTGAGGCAATTATCCAAGAACCTAAATCTCTAAATACTTATCAAAATGCTGTAAATGTCCGCAAAATTTTGGAGTCTCGTGGCATTCGTCAGGTATTATTAGTTACTTCTGCAATGCACATGCCGCGATCGCTTAAGATTTTCCAACACCAAGGAATTAATGTTATTCCTACACCGACTGACTTTCTTGTTAGTCAGGGTGAACTGCAAGAACTCGGCAACACTCCTAAAGCCGCTATACTGAATTTATTACCTGATACCGAAAACTTGCACCAATTTACCAACGCTTTAAAAGAGTACATTGGTTCTTTAGTTTATCGTTTACGCGGTTGGATTTAATAAAAGTTATGAGTTGTTAATTATGAAATGTAGTAATTATCTAAACTCCTAACTCCTAACTCCTAACTTTATTAAGATGTCTAAAAATTTACCTTATATTATGCCATCGCCTCAACCCCAAGTTGAGGAAGCGTTTGCCACTTACCAAACAACTCATCAGTTCTACCACGAAGTTCGTTCACGGTCAGAGTTTCAGCGTTATTGTGAATGGTATCATACTACAGCAGAACAAAACCGCCAAGAGCTTAAAAGAATGCGCGGCGAACTGAACATTTTTCAGTGGTTTCGCCGCCGATAAGTGATTTAGATGATTTCTAACTCATTTTCGCGTAAATGGGCTTTAAACTTTTTACTAAACTGGACTAAAATCGGCAAATTAGCGCTTACGGGTCTGTCTCGCCATTGGGTGGCAATACCTACTACATCGCCTTCAGTGCCTTTGATGTCAAAAGGCTGATTGCGATGTTCAGGATGATGATACACTACTACCGATTCTTTAACGCGGACGCGATCGCCAACTTTCATAACAACATTTACACCTAGCATTTTCTTTTCCACAAGTATCTGCTACAAAATATATGATTAAATCGCTTAGAATTTGATTTAATCAGCTATTTCTTGACGCTTCATCGGGGTGCAACGGCGCATTTAACCCTCTGCGTCCAGGCACGTTTTAGCAATCCGTGCATACTTTTTTTAGTTTTTTGCCGCGTTAATACCTATCGCCCTTACTCTCTGTGTTTACCCCAAAAGTAGGGAAATACAAGGAAATAAGCCGATATCAGATGCGCTTACTACTGTGACAAGATATCTAACCTTTTTATCTTCACTCTAGGATGTTCCCCAGGTCAACTCTCTTACCGATTTTCGTGCATAGTAGACGCGCCGTTCTTATCGAATCCACTCTCATCTCACTTCTATCCCTCTCTCCGAAGCGGTTACGGTGCTGTACACAAGTCTTCTAGAGTTTCCCCACAGGCTTCGCTCTCCCCAAAACCTGATAAATTAGGGACATTACCAGAATTACATTTAGCCCCCCCTCCACTTGTTCCTTATCTCTTCATTGGCAGCAATGTAAATCTGTGCGCCCCCCTACTTGGAACACGGAACTTCAAGCCTACTCCCTGACTAATAACAAATAAACATAGGAGAAAATCATGGCTAATTCATTCTTCAATCTCAGTGACCTGAATGGTAACAATGGCTTTATAATTAACGGCATTGCAACACTTAACGAATCAGGTACCTCAGTCAGCAATGCGGGGGACATCAACAACGATGGCATTGACGACCTGATTATTGCGGCACCAGACGCCTCCCCCAACGGCAACTCTCGTGCTGGGCAAAGCTATGTAGTGTTTGGGGGGACGAATCTGGGCAGTGGCGGCACCCTCAACCTCTCTGATTTGAATGGCACTAATGGCTTTTTCATTAACGGCATTGCTACAAATGACGGCTTAGGCACCTCAGTTAGCAATGCGGGGGACATCAACAACGATGGCATTGACGACCTGATTATTGGGGCATCAGGTGCCTCCGCCAATGGCAGCAACTCTGATGCTGGGCAAAGCTATGTAGTGTTTGGGCGAAGGAATGTGGACAGTGGCGGCACCCTCAACCTCTCTGATTTGAATGGCACTAATGGCTTTTTCATTAACGGCATCGCAGCATTTTACGGCTTAGGCACCTCAGTCAGCAATGCGGGGGACATTAACAACGATGGAATTGACGACCTGATTATTGCGGCACAATATGCTTCCCCCAACGGCAAATATGAAGCTGGGCAAAGCTATGTAGTGTTTGGGGGAACGAATCTGGGCAGTGGCGGCAGCCTCAACCTCTCTGATTTGAATGGCACTAATGGCTTTTTAATTAACGGCATTGCAAGAGATGACTACTCAGGCTCCTCAGTCAGCAATGCGGGGGACATCAACAACGATGGCATTGACGACCTGATTATTGGGGCACGAGGTGCCTCCCCCAACGGCAAATATGAAGCTGGGCAAAGCTATGTAGTGTTTGGGGGGACGAATCTGGGCAGTGGCGGCAGCCTCAACCTCTCTGACTTGAATGGCACTAATGGCTTTATAATTAACGGCATTGCAGTAAATGACGACTCAGACTGGTCACTCAGGAATGCGGGGGACATCAATAATGATGGCATTGACGACCTGATTATTGGGGTACGAAGTGCCTCTCCCAATGGCAAAAAGAATGCAGGGCAAAGCTATGTAGTATTTGGGGGGAGGAATCTGGGCAGTGGCGGTACCCTCAACCTCTCTGATTTAAATGGCAGTAATGGCTTTTTTATTAACGGCATTGCAGCAGATGACTACTCAGGCTGGTCAGTCAGCAATGCGGGAGACATCAATAATGATGGCATTGACGACCTGATTATTGGGACACCTGTTGCCGACTCCAATGGCAATTCTGATGCAGGGCAAAGCTATGTAGTGTTTGGGGGGACGAATCTGGACAGTGGCGGCACCCTCAACCTCTCTGATTTGAATGGCAGTAATGGCTTTATCATTAACGGCATTGCAGTAGGTGACTACTCAGGCTCCTCAGTCAGCAATGCAGGGGACATCAACAACGATGGCATTGACGACCTGATTATTGGGGCATCAGGTGCCTCCCCCAATGGTTATCAGAGTGGGCAAAGCTATGTAGTGTTTGGGGGAACGAATATTCCTAGTACCAACACCTCTGTCAACCTGACTGGAACTCCTGGTGCAGATAACTTATTTGGTTCACCAAGCAACAATATCATCGATGGGTTAACTGGTGACGATACCCTAACAGGCAACGGCGGTCAAGATAAATTTTTTATTCGCTCTGGCGATCGCAATGATACCATTACCGATTTTGGTGGCGTTGGTAAAGGTACAAATTCTTCAGCACAAGTCATTGCAAATGTTGACATCTTGCAATTTACAGGTAGTGGTTTGACTGCCCAAAATCTGCAATTAACTCAAAATGGTAATAACTTAGAAGTTACCTTTGAAAATGTGGCTTCTACCAAAGTCACTCTACAAAACTTTAAGTTAGAAAACCTCGATAATCTGTTTGCTTCTCAAGCAAGCCCTGCGATTGGCAATATCCTGTTTGATGGGCAAATCAACATTGCCGATAGCTTTGATGTATTCGATGCCAACTCTACTCAAGCTAACATTTTCAACACAAATACTGTTACCTTCCTCAATGATTTAAACAATAACATCACAGGTTTTGACTACTCCAATGATGTGATTAATGGTCAAGGGGGTAATGACATCATTAATGGCTTGAGTGGCAATGACCTGTTGCGGGGCGGGTCAGGTGATGATATTCTCATCGGTGGAGAGGGCAATGATACTCTTGTGGGTGGTGTAGGTTCTGACAAATTCCTTTACAACACCGATGCTGCTTTTGCCATGACTGCTGTTGGTGTAGATGCAATCGGTGATTTCAACAGTTCTCAAGGCGACAAAATTATCCTGGATAAAACTACTTTTAATGCTATTATTTCAACTGCGGGAACAGGTTTTAGTAATGCCAGCGATTTTAAAATCACTTCTTCAGCAGCGACCAGCACGGCGAAAATTATCTACGACGCTGTGAGTGGACAGTTGTTCTACAACCAAAATGGCTGTGCAGCAGGTTTTGGTAGCGGTGGTCTATTTGCAACTCTCACTGGTGCGCCAACTCTGAGTGCATCAGATTTTGTCGTGCAAGCGTAGTATTATAAGCATCATATCAACTATATACTCAATTTATCTTGCAGCTTTTCAAGATCAAAGATGTTATAAACCTATCCCACTAATAATATTTGTGCTACAAAGCTTAAGCTGGTTGAGAACTAAAAACGAAAAATCAAGGTTTTCAGGTATATTTGACAATAAGAATTAGGGATTTTTAGAATAGTGGGATAGATTCTATACCATTTCACCAAATTTTTGATACAAACCGTTCTTCTTGCTCTCACTGCCTCCTCTGCTTGCCTAAATGTATCAACTTTAAGCTGAAATGGTATTAGTGGTGATAATTCATCTTTTTAATATCCAACGCTTAAAGTCAACGTCTTTCTATTCTCTAGCAATGACAATATCGTTAGATTTAATGACTGCATAAGCTTCCTTTCCCTCAGATAGTTCCAACTCTTCTGCGGAAGCTCTAGTGATAATCGAGGTTAACTCTACTTTATGAATAATCTCTAGAGTCACCTCACTATTAACTGCTCCATAGACAACTCGTTTAACGACACCTTTAAGAATATTGCGAGAGCTAACTTTTAGTGATTTCTTTTGAATACTACTTTCTATATCAGGCTTTTGAGTATAAATATCTTCCTGTTTTTCCTGCTGAATTGAGGGCGATATTGGTGCTGATGAGTTCTGATTCAGGCTACGCACGAGTTCGCGCAGAATCTCAGTCTTGCTGCGTTGAGACTGTTCGCAGAACTCTTCCAGAATTTTTCGCTCGTCCTCTGAGGTTTGAAACGTGACCCATCCTTGTTCTTTTCTTGGCATAATGTTATCAGTTTTGGTTATTCTTGATATGATTCTACCAAGTATCAATTCGATGTGTTGTTTTAATAAAAATATTTTTTTATTGACGGATATTTTCTATTTTTATAGAAAATTTATTGACTAAACTCATACATTTAACTACATAAATATTTATTTTTGTAGGGATAAAACAATTTGTTACTTAATATTAAGCTATCTTGCTATTTTATACCAACTTAAAGATTAAAGAACACCAGGATGATTCAAAATATGTTGGAAATGGAATTGATTTGCTGTGGAATTTGGCGTAGAGCTAGCCTTGTCTTAAGCACAGGTGTATTCTACTAAGTTATCCAACAGTTAGAAGGGTTCAGCCGCAGGATGAGGATAATAAACCACTATCATGATTGACAAACCGCAGAATGGACAATACTTAATAGCCATTGACAAAAGAAATTTATCGCCAGAATGATGTTCATTGGTACCACTAGCATTTAAGCTAGTACGGGTGAACTATATGTAGTATAGAATGTCTGACTTAATTCTGTTTTGGCATCGGCGCGATTTACGCATTTCTGACAATACGGGACTGGCTGCGGCAAAACAACAGAGTCCGAAAGTGGTGGGCGTGTTTTGTCTTGATCCGAATATTCTGGAACGAGATGATGTTGCTCCTGTGAAAGTAACTTATATGATTGGCTGTTTGCAGAAACTCCAAGAGCGATATGCTCAAGTTGGTAGCCAGTTGTTAATACTCCATGCCAATCCTGTACAAGCGATACCAGCTTTAGCAGAAGCAATGAATGCCAAAGCTGTTTTTTGGAATTGGGATGTAGAACCTTATTCGCAAGAACGCGATCGCACTGTTATAAATGCTCTCAAAGAAAAAGGGATTCAGTTTCTTAACCAAAACTGGGATCAAATCCTCAATTCCCCAGAGCAACTACGCACCGGTAGCAATCAACCTTACACAGTTTACACCCCTTTCTGGAAAAATTGGATTGCCAAACCAAAAGCGAACCCAGTAGAAACTCTCCAAAATGTTGAGGGTTTAACAGAAGGTGAACAAGAAATTGCTAAACTTGCAGGAGCCATAACGCTACCTTCAGCAAAAGATTTAGGATTTATTTGGGATGGAGAATTAATTATTTCACCGGGAGAGGCGGCAGCGCAAGAACGGCTAGAGGAATTTACGGCTATTGCGATTACTGAATACCAAGAACAACGAAATTTTCCCGCAGTAGATGGAACATCGCAACTGAGTGCAGCTTTAAAATTTGGTGTAATTGGCATTCGCACCGTTTGGCAAGCCACCATAGAAGCACTAGAAAACAGCCGCAGTGAAGAAACAGCAGTTAATATTCGCACATGGCAACAAGAATTAGCTTGGCGGGAGTTTTATCAACATGCAATGTATAACTTCCCCGAATTAGCTGATGGCGCTTTTCGCGATACCTTTAAAAACTTTCCTTGGCAAACTAACGAAGAACATTTCCAAGCTTGGTGCGAGGGGAAAACAGGCTATCCTATTGTAGATGCAGCGATGCGCCAGATGAATGAGAGCGGCTGGATGCATAACCGTTGTCGAATGATTGTTGCTAGTTTCCTTACCAAAGACTTGCTAATTAATCCCCAATTGGGTGAAAAATACTTTATGCAGCACCTAATTGATGGCGATTTATCTGCTAATAATGGCGGTTGGCAATGGAGTGCTTCTAGCGGTATGGATCCTAAACCTGTGCGAATTTTCAATCCAGCCAGTCAAACACAAAAATTTGATCCAGAGGGGGAATATATTCGGCAATGGGTATCAGAATTGCGGTCTGTAGATACAGAATATTTAGTTACTGGGAAAATTCCATCTTCAGAACGTCATGCTGTTGGCTATCCTGAACCTATTGTGGATCATAAAATACAACAACAGCAATTTAAACTGCGTTATCAACAGCAAAAAACTGTTAGTAGTGGTGAGTAAAATTGTGAGTTTTTTAATGTTTATTTAGGTTGATACTGTATCATAATAAGAATCTTGCTATAGGGCTATTTCATTCTCATCTAGCCCGCCTCAAAATGAATTCACCAGTCTAATAGCGAAAATCGTCTTTAGACGACTGATAAAAGGTTATAGTCCGTTAAAACGGACTTTAGCTAAAAGCCTATGAACTTTAGTTCTGGGCGATTTATGTCTAGAACGAAATAGCCCTGTGTTGTTATAGGGCGATCGCATCTAAATAAGTAGTCAGACAGAATTAATTACACAATATTATTGTGAGCGATCGCAATGACTGTAAATATTTTTGTCGGACTACTTATTGACGACGTAGCAGTCTGACGTCTCTCTAACGCATTGACAAATGAAATAATAAATGCAGTAGTAAAACAACTGGAATCAAACAGATAAGGAACACCAATTTATGACCTCAACCACAACTTACACTTACGATATCGATGGCAAAGTGATATCTGAGAGGACAGACAACAACGGTGATGGGATAATAGACTCAGTTATTACCTACCGCTATGACCTGACATCCACTAGCCTTGACGACAACGGCGACGGCAAAGTTGATTTTGTCGAAACTTTTATTTATGATGCCAAGGGCAACCGGACATCCACCAGCCGTGACTTCAACGGTGACGGCAAAGTTGATTTTGTCGAAACCTCTACTTATGATGGCAAGGGCAACCAGACATCCTTAAGCACTGACAACAACGGCGACGGCAAAGTTGATTCTGTCGAAACCTATACTTATGATGCCAAGGGCAACCGGACATCCACCAGCCGTGACGACAACGGCGACGGCAAAGTTGATTATGTCCAAACCTCTACTTATGATGCCAAGGGCAACCTGACATCCACCAGCCGTGACGACAACGGCGACGGCAAAGTTGATTTTGTCGAAACCTCTACTTATGATGCCAAGGGCAACCGGACATCCTTTAGCCGTGACTTCAACGGTGACGGCAAAGTTGATTATGTCGAAACCTCTACTTATGATGCCAAGAGCAACCTGACATCCTTTAGAGTTGAAAACAACGGCGACGACAGATTTGATCCTGTCCAAACCTATACTTCCTATACTTATGGACGCGCATCCGCTAGCTATGACTTCAACAATGATGGTGTAATTGATGCAGTTGGCATCTACAGCTACGATTTTAACGGCAACCTGAAATCACAAAAAATTGACAATAATGATGATGGCATCTTTGATGAAGTCACCGCTTATAGTTACGACGCTAGCGGCAAACAGACTGCACAGGTAGCTGACAAAAATAATGATGGTATCCCTGATGAGATTACCACTTTCAACTACGATCGCAATGGCAAACTAATTTCCGCAGATATTGACAACAACAGTGATGGCATTACTGATGCAGTTGCCACTTATCTGTATGATACCAATGGTCAATTAATCAGCAAAACCACCACAGACGGAAATGTGCCAAAGATTACTTTAAAAGGTGGTAGCGGTGCAGATGAACTCAGTGGTGGGGCTGGTAACGATCAAATTTCCGCCAAAAATGGCAACGATAAACTCTTTGGATTAGCCGGAAATGACAAACTAGTTGGTGGTAGTGGTAATGACATCCTCAATGGTGGCGCTGGGCGTGATACCCTCACAGGCGGTTGTAGCGCTGATAAATTTGTGTTCAGTAGTCTAAGTGATTCGCTACTGTCTAGCTTTGATAAAATAACTGACTTGAACATTTTTCAAGATAAAATTGATGGACTATATGCAGTTAGCGCTGCTAATTTAGTTCAACTTGGCAAAGTTGCAAGTCTAAATCTTTCAGATATACAACAGATATTGACTGCAACTGCTTTTGTAGCTAAAGGTGCGGCAACTTTTACCCTTGGTACAGGCAATAAGGGGCAGACTTTTCTGGCACTCAACGATAACGTTAATGGATTCTCTGCCCTCACGGATGCTGTGATTGAGATTAGTGGCTACAAAGGCAGCTTGAATAGTTTAGCAGTTGTCTAACTTCATACTGCTGACCAAAACTAGAGTGTGCGTGAGTCCTAATCATATCTCCCTACTTGGGAGAGGGACTTTTTTCCGGCTCCCCTTCTCCCAAATTTAGGATAAGGGGCTGGGGGATAAGGGTTTTTTCTGTAGTTTTCAAGGTGGACGCGGTTTAGTAGTTTCGTAGGGTGCGTTATGGACACGCCGAAATAACAAATGAGTACCCCGAAATAACAAATGAGTACCCTGAAATAACAAATGAGTACCCCGAAATAACAAATGAGTACCCTGAAATAACAAATGAGTATGCCGAAATAACAAATGAGTACCCCGAAATAACAAATGAGTACGCCAAAATAACAAATGAGTACGCCGAAATAACAAATGAGTACGCCGAAATAACAAATGAGTACCCCGAAATAACAAATGCGTTGGCGTAGCCCGCACTTCTCTACGAGACGCTTTTGCTAGCTTGCTTCCACGAAGTGGTACGACAAAGCTACTTTGACCGAAAACGACTCATGATACAAGCCCCTAAATTCATTAATGGAAAATATAAAAACAATTGTGCCGCGATGCTTTAGCTTTAACGCCAAAAAGTCCTTTAGTGCCTAAAATCACAGCCAACTACTTTTCAAACAACCTTTAAACGAGAAATTGTCCATAAGATGAGCAGGAAGATTAAGTAAATTACGCCAACTAGCCCAAACTCAATCAAAGGAATATAGGTTACTTCGTAAATTCTGCCCAAGCCGCGTTCAGTCAGTCCATAAACGGCTATTAGACTCACTAAAAAGGCTCCGTAGATAGTACGTTTAGTCAAGATACTTACAGGTAAACCGTGGAGTTGAGTAAGTACTAAAATGCCAAAAAAACCAAAAAGAAATGTTGGCCACTTGCTTTGCCCTAAAATCAAAGATACGATAACACTATGTAATAATACTGAAATTTCTAAAGTAAATGTCCACCAACGGTTTACATGGGTGCGGTTGAATATTAACGACGATTGAAGCAGAAGCAAGAACATATAGAGAAAACCAATCAAATGCCCTAAAGTCGCTTCCATTGGATGATACCAGAAGGTGTAGATAGCGGCGAAGGAGAAAAAATAGCCGTGGTACAGCTTGATAATTTGCAAAAACTGTTGATGAAAGGGAACAGAATTACCAAAAAACAAACCGCGTCGAGGCGTTTCCAAAATCAGTACGAACACCAGTAGGAGGACAACCGCACCTTGAGAAGCCCAAATTGAGGTATCTTGAGCTAGAGCATCGTACCAAATATAAGTCTGGAGAAAGTGTAAAGCGATGAATGCACCATTAATAGCAAGCATGAGGTAGTTAATCGGGTGCAACGCTGATTTGTATTTCAACTGCGATGCCTGCGGCGGGCGTAGCCATCGCTGCGCCCACAAAATACACCCCCAGATGCTAAACTGATGCCCAAGGTACATTCCCCAAGCCGTCGCCCGACTCCAAAAGGTTGGTTGGGGAAGTTTCCAGTAGTACCAGTTTAATCCTTGGTCAGGAAGTTTGGTGATGCTTGCAGGAATGCTCCCACCTACCCAAATTGCGTAAGTGAGGAGGATGCTTACAAAGATGCCTAAAAATAATACTCGACGACCAGTCATAGTAATTTTAGATTTTAAATTTTAAATTTTAGATTTGAGATTAAAAATCTTTAATACAAGGCTGTTTCAAAAAAATATTAAGCTTTGAAATCAAGATTGTCAGGCAATACGTTCTGTGTTTGGTTCAGATGCACTTTTCGTTACTCGCAAACTAAGAGTCAAAGCTACTAGCATTACTAAAAATCCACTCAAAAAAGGAGCAGAACTCCCAAATCTCATAAAACTCAGCCCTGCCCAGATTGGGCCACCAATCCGTGCCAACGCAGAGCAAGAACTAGCAATACCTAATATTTGTCCTTGTTCTTCTGGGGCTGTCATTTGGGAAATCAGGCTGTTCAATATTGGTTGGCTAACACTAATTCCCCATGCTACAAGCGTGGTAGCAACCAATAATAAAATTAAGCTTTGTGAGAATCCAATTAACAGTAATCCTGAACCTAACCCTAATATCCCCAAGATAAGTAACTTTATTTCACCGAAATATTTCTTGAGAAATCCGATCAGTCCTCCTTGAATGATTGTGCTGACAATCCCCATGAAGGCAAAAAGATAACTAGTCTGTTGAGGGCCCCAATTTAATTGCTGCTTAGACCATAAAGCTAATGTAGAGTCCATAGACGCAACAGCAAAGGTAACAAAAAAGTAGATGCCAGCAAGCAAGCAAAACTGTGGACGTTGTGACAGTTGTAGCAAGTTCAGCCGTTGCTGACGGTGGCGATGAGTTTGGATTTTTGCTTTAGTCTCAGAATTTAGAGATTCTGGAAGTAATATCAAAGCACAAAGCAATGCCAATAAAGATAATCCGGCTGCGAACAACGATGGTAGATGGAAGTTAGCGTTATCTCGATCTGATCCGATCAGAATACCTCCAATAGCTGGGCCGAGAATAAAGCCAAGACCAAAAGCAGCTCCGATTATGCCCATGCCACGAGCTCGATTAGCTGGCGTGGTAATATCTGCTATGTACGCCTGAGCAGTAGCAATATTGCCTGCCATAATCCCGGCAAGACTACGAGCAATAAATAAAATACCCAATGAGTTGGCAAAACCTAACCCAGCGTATGCAATTACAGAACCTAATAAAGTGAGTAATAAAATTGGACGACGACCGTAGCGATCGCTAAATTTACCCCATAATGGTGCAAATAAGAATTGCATTAAAGAATAAACAGCTACAAGTAGTGTCGCTTCATTAGCTTTTGCCCCGAATTGTTCAGCATACAAAGGCAGTATCGGCAGGATAATTCCGAAGCCGAGCAAGTCTATAAATACAGTCAAAAATAAGACTAATATAGCCCTGCTATTATTTTTATTCTCCCTAGTAAAATTCATTTTGACAAAAAATATGTATAACTTTGATTAATGTTATAGACATTAGAAAATTTTTGTTCATAAAAACCTATTCAACGCAACCAGTAATCATCTCAAGCAATATGATTGAATTTGAGTGTGGTTAAGCAAAATAGCATGAAACAAACCCACTAGAAAAATTAAGCCAATAATACTACTAATAAAAGCAACTATAATCTCGTGCTTCCGTATAGCTTTTTGTATCTTCGCGTCTATGATGTGTTCTAATTCTTTGTATGACATTTACTTGAATTTGGCTAAAAGTAAGAATTATGTAAACCTTGCGTCTGGCTGAAGTTTGAGTATGTCCAAAAAATTAAGCTTATTCAATGAGAAATTATTTCGACGCTGTAGAAGCATCGAAATAATTCTTCATTGATAATGATACTCGCCTCCGGCGAGAAACAAGCTAGGTAATCGTTAACTACAATCACTGTTAGGCGATTTCCGGAAAATAAATTATCTAATATCCCGATTAAATTAGTTCTTATCCCCTAGTTGACAATACGGTTCAGATAAGCATTCTTTACCTAAGAGTGCGATCTAAGAAAAGGGCTGGATGTTTCAAGTTACCTTTTCCCTTTTCCTTTAAGCAAACTGGATTCTACGCTTGCTTATCACTGGAGGTGAATATAGGAATCGTATTTGATTCTTGAAATTATCTAAGTGACCGGGGAGTAGGGAGTGGGGAATAAAGAATTAGCAATTATTTGGCCAAGAACGTTGGCGTAGTTTCAAAACAGCACCTGAAATACCAAAAGCTAATATCGCTAAGGTCAAACTTGGTTCAGGAGCTGCAACAATACTTACCTGATTAATAGCCAAGGCGTATTGTGGAGCAGAACTGCTAAAAACGAGTCGTGAGATGTTTGCAGTATCACTACGAATCCCCAAGAATACTGCCGAGTTATCTAATGCTAGCGACGAAGTACTGAGAACTGAGAAACTACCCAACAAGTTATTGCTGCTATCAAAAGCGTTGATAAAAGTTTCAACTTCTAAATTACTAATATCTACAGCTATCTGAGTACCAGCACCATAAACTGGCTGGGCAAAACTAATGCTCAAAGGGCCTCCGTTCCCCTGAGTCCGAGGATCAGGAGCGCCAGGAGGAAGAGGTTGAAATCCTGTTGGGTTTATACCTCCAAAGAGAATAAAATCTCCTTGAGCGAAGTTAGTCCGAATGCCAGGTGGAGGTAACGTTTGAAAGATAAACGGTGGAGTAATCTGAGGATTCTTAGCTGGAGTTATATTTACATCTAAGCCTAAACCGCTTTGGGATGTTGCTGAAAAAGAGTTAGGTAAAAAAACAGAAAAGTCAGGCGCAGAGGGATTGAAGACTTTACCTAAACTTCCCCAATCAACTTGATCATTACCTCCTAAAAGAGCGCGTTCATTTACTAAAAATGTAGATGCTTTAACTGGTAATGGAAGAACCGTTATTATTACTGTAATAGCTGTTAAATATTTAACAGATAACTTAAAGAATTTATTTATCGTAAATGCCACAAGGTCTACTCCTAATTTTTGTAAAATAATATCATCAAAATGGAATAATTTAACACTCAGGAATAGGCAGTATGTCGCTCTAGTCGAGGGAACTAAAGTAACTGCCGTGTTCAATATTTATGTTGCAAAAACTTTTTGAGCGTTAGCATCTGAGAACTGATACGATTTATACTTGTATCAGCCCAACCTTTTGTTTTGCAATATAACTTTTACTTTGGAAACAAATTACAAAAAGTTTTAACTTGTGATGGAGTTGTGTCTTTTAGGAATTTTACACCAACTGAATATTTACATTGGATGAAAGATTTTCAACGAAGGCAAGTTGAGTTCCTAAGAAAGACAAGTTACCAGTAGAGGCGTTGTAAGTAAAATCGCTACTATTAGTAGTACCAAACCCTAGTTTAGAAACTTGGATTACGTCGCCCTCAACAAAGTTGTAATCTTTGATGATGTCAACACCCTCGTTAGCACTGTTGAAAGTAAAGTTATCTGCACCAAGACCACCTGTAAGAACGTCATTACCTAGGCCACCAATAATGGTGTCATTGCCAGCATTACCCACTAATAGGTTATTTTGGCTATCGCCAGTAATGCTGTCAGCCTCATTTGTACCGGAGAAATCGTCAAAGTTAATTACCTTGTATGTTAATGTTCCCAAACCAGAAACGTTATTGGCAGAGATAGTTTGGGTTTCTAGGTTAACAGTGGCAGATACTCCAGCCAAAGATTGAGACGCATCTATGGTGTTATTAGCAACAGTAGGATCAGCAATAACTGTTTCTACTTGAAAGACTTGATCTGTTCCAAATCCACCAGTTTTGATAATTGTCCCTACACCTGAGAGAGTGATGGCTTGACCTAGTTTGCTGTAGTCTACTGTATCCAAGCCATCTCCGCCATTGATGCTGTCGTTACCGCTACTACCGATGAAGGTGTCATCGCCTGCACCACCTATCAACGTGTCATTGCCTAGTCCACCATCAATCACATCATTGCCACTTCTACCATCAATTAGGTCATCACCAGCTAGACCAGTTAATTGATTATTTTGACTATCGCCTTTAATGCTGTCAG
The DNA here is from genome assembly GCF_034531135.2 of Nostoc sp. CmiVER01. Lineage (NCBI taxonomy): Bacteria > Bacillati > Cyanobacteriota > Cyanophyceae > Nostocales > Nostocaceae > Nostoc > Nostoc sp. CmiVER01. Next base: position 147,707 of record NZ_JAVRBU020000015.1, on the reverse strand, counting down.
CTTCATTTGTGCCAATGACATTGGCAATGTTGACTACATTGATTGTTTGTGTTTCTGAAACAGTAACGTCATTAAAAAAGACAGTTTGGGCTTCTAGGTCTGCGGTGATAGATACCCCGGAAGATTGAGACGCATCTAGGGTGTTGTCGATGATAGATAATTGAGACCAAACGTTATTACCATTTTCACCATTGATTATGGAATTGTTGCTGCTAAATACTATAGGCGAAGATTTGTCTGAGCCATCTCCACCATCTATGGTGTTATCCTTAATCAAAGATGAGCCAGACAAAAATTGAGATGTTATGGTGTTATTAACATCATAGATATCATTGCTACTGGCATCACTTATACCAGGAGTATTTATTAGCTCAATGGGCATAATATACACCTTTCTAGCTTTACAAATGAAATGTACTTGATCGTTGTAATACTTACATAATACAAGGTCTTGAATTATAAATTTCTGATGAAATCACCTCAAACATAATTAATGTTGTTTTATATATTTGCTCAACTAAACATGCATAAGGATTCGGTTTTCCCAAAAATGCATTATTGTGTTGGAAATATTGAGAATTAATAATATTAGGAGTTATGTACTTTACAAACTATTTATCGTGTGCATCAAAGTCAATAGGTTGTTTCAGCTTTTTGCTATAGGATTCCTATTTAAATCTTTGAACAAAATTAGGTGTTGAGGATGCATTAGGCACATTAGCAGTAATATCAATAAAAATATGGTAGGAAATCTACTAACCAGTCTTGAGATTATACCTAACAAAAATAAGCAAGCTGTCAGGGGACAAGATAGGAAATCTACTGACATTTATTTTGTATGGCTTGTTAACAAGTAACTTCAGTGTCTTCTGGGACATGGACTGAAACAGCTTTCATTAATGCACATCACAATGCATGTGTACTGCATAAGATAAGTGTTACACTTATCTTATTTACGACAGGCTGCGCGTAGGAAGACACTTAAGGAGTACGTCAACGTCTTCTATGCAAACAGCGATCGCATCTCAGACTTATTTGCATAATTTCGGATACATTACCGCAAATGCGCTGATATTTTATTTTCGCCTCTTCATAAAATCCGCAAAAACACCGTTACGCTATTTGAACTTGTGATCAAAACTTAGAGCATCCAGTTTATTAGGGCGTGTTTATGACCAACCCTGTAAAGACGGTTATCCAAGTCAATCTGGAGATGGCTCTAGAAGTAGCTCATGAATTGGAGCAAGCTCCATCCACTCAACTCGGTGCTTATTGTTTGGAAATTTTGCGGGAGATAGGATGTGCTGGTAGTGAACTCCCACTGAACTTACAAACTCGCGATCAGCAACTAAACTTTATCACAGGCTTTGCGTCTTATGCTTTTGGGGAGGTACAAAATGTACAGAGCATTAATTGAAGATATATTTTCCGATCCAGAAGAGGTAGAAGAAACTACTTTTCCTGCCACAGATAAAGATTTGTTAATTTTAACAGAAAAATTTTTAGGGTTTGAAATTCCTTCAAAGGTTTTCTTACAAGCTATAGCCATTGCTGATTACGATGGTGCAGCTGCTTTTCGCTACGTTGATAATTATTTGACTACTCTCAAAAATAAAAAGAAACCTAAGCATAAGAAATTACTTGTGTTAGGTGCTTCAACTAAATACGACAATAATTGATGTGTTTCTTTACAAGCTAACCTTGAACCAATCCGATTTAGATAAGATAATTTTTATAGCCGATGTAGAGACATTGTATTGCAACGTCTCTACATACATCTCTCCCACACCGACAATAAAGCACAATTAAAATTTATCTAGAAGCTAGTGGTGGGATCTCTATTAAATTAAGCATTTTTATGTGTGTGCTAATTACGTTAAAGTAGCTGATTACGAATTAGTATTAATCTCCTTTAAGACACACTTGTTCATAACTTTTACCAGCAATATCCCAAGTAAATTCTGTTTCTACTAGTTGTCTGCCTTTGTGAGACAATTCTGAACGCAGATGTGGATGCTCAAAAAGTTGACTAATTGCGGTGATGTACTCTGTCGGTTTATTTGCTCGTAATGCCCGCAATGGATGACTAGCACCATCTACGGCTAATCCTTCTAAACCGCGATCGCTAGCTACTATCGGTACACCAGCTGCCATTGCCTCTAAAGTTTTATTTTTAATGCCAAACCCAGTCCGCATGGGTACAACGCAAATGGTAGATTTATGTAAATATTCTACCATCGAAGGTACACGCCCAGTTACATTAATTCCTGGTTTTTGAGCAAGTGCTAAAACTTCTGACACCGGATGAGAACCGACAATATCGAAAGTTGCATCAGGATACAATTTTTGAATTTCTGGCAAAACTTCGTTGCTGAAAAAGCAGACAGCATCAATGTTTGCTAAATTATCCATTGCACCGATGAAAATTAAACGGTGTCCACCTGGATCGGTGGTACGGTTGGGGAAAGAAACTAAATCTACACCATTGGGAATAACTGTAATTTCACTATTGGGGTTAAATTCTTGTAGTTGAATTTTATCTTCTTCTGTTGTCGCGACAATTGCCGAAAATTTAGCACAGTAGTTTTGCTCATAACGTCGCAAAAGTGGCAGATTAATTTTGTCTCTGAGGGAATTTTCTGAAATGCCCGTTGAGAGTTGGTTTCGACAAGTAGCGTAAACTGAACTATGAATATTAACTATAGTTTTTAGTTGTTTGGGAAAATGCGAACGTACATAAATTTCATTGACGCTATGTTCGCAGGTAATTACATCACATTTTCCCGCTTCCACCCAGTTATCAATCCATGTTTGCATCTCAACTGAGTAGCGGTTGAGTACGCTTGGTGGTGTTCCCTGTTGCAAAAATTTACTAAATCGCTGTATTTTCTTGAATATTCCGGTGGTTGCATAATCTGGCGGACGTTCAAAAATGGCTAGATGATCTACACAATCGCGTAATTCTGCTACTTCTGCATCTGTAACATCGCTCTCGCGTTGAGTCACCAGGGTAATTTTATGGCGTTGACTGAGGTATTTAAGTAAATTAAATGTCCTGACTTGGGTTCCCCCGCGCGTTGGTGGGTAGGGAAAGGTGGAAGAGAGCATTAAAATGTTCATATAAGTGATGCATCAAATGTGATACATATACCATCACCTCATTGGAGGCTTTATGTCATTATTTGATTTACAGCAGTTTTCAAATGAATAGACCTCTTTCCTTTTAGGCTACGGTGTCGAATTACCCCCCTTAGTCCCCCCTTATAAAGGGGGGAAACAAGAAATCAAATCTAGTTCCCTCCCCTTTATAAGGGGAGGGTTAGGGTGGGGTAAAACCTTGATTAATCAAGTATTTCAGACTTGGGTTAGGTCTTTTTTATAGTCTACTCAACTGAAAATCTCTGTATGCAAGAGGTCTATTGCATTCAACCAATAATCACTACAAATCACAGCATAATCAAACCCAGTCGCACACCCACAGCAACAGCCTCGGTGCGGCTGGAGACACTGAGCTTTTGAAAAATGGATGAGAGATGAAATTTGACGGTATGCTCCGAAATGTGCAAACCTTTAGCGATCGCTTTATTCCCCAACCCAGAACCAAGCATACCTAAAACCTCAATCTCGCGTGGTGTCAAGGTTTGTACGGGATTCGCCGCCACTTTTTCTCGGATAGATAGTAATTCTATAGCATCCGGGTGTAGCACCACCAAACCAAAAGCGATCGCCTCCACAGCAGCAACAATTTCTGACTCTGTGCTAGTGCTGGGCAATATCCCCCGGATACCAGAACGTAACCCCGTCTCTAAATCAATGCTGTCGAGTTCCTCAACAATGACGATCATTCCTAATGGATATTGCTGTTCTTGAATAACCAGCAATTTTTCCCACACCGATTGTTGAAGATTACCACTCAAATCTACCAGCACCACATCTGGTTGTAATTGCCCAACTTCACTCGCCAATACATCCAAATCGGATGCACTCCCCACAACCGTTAGCCGAGGATTGGTAGTTACCACAGCTGATAGCCCTGCCCGTACTACAGGGGAAGTGGCAACTACCATCACCCGGATCATGTCGCCTCCACAGCAGTTTTCCCAGACTGCACGTCAACATAAATTACGAATTGCTTCCCACCGCGTAGGAGTTGTAGCGGTACAGAACCTTTACTGTCATGGAGATATTTAGTTAAATCATTCATAGTAGTGAATAATCGCCCCGAAACTCCAATTAAAACATCGCCGATTTGTACACCAGCAGTTTCCGCCGCACTGTTAGGTAGAATTGACAACACCAATAAACCTAAGCTACGACTACTTAAAAGCACAGGTTGCAGTGTAACTCCCAGTTGCGGACGGCTATTTCCCTGTAAAAAACGCTCAACGGTGTTGCTGGGAACTGCTACAGCCAAACCATTAACAATCATCGTATTAATTCCCACAACTCGTCCTTGACAATCGGCAAGTGGCCCCCCAGAGTTTCCAGGATATAGCTGCAAATCAGCCATAACAGCCCGTGGATTATTTGCATAAATGATTCCAGTTGTCACAGCACCACTGTCAGCAAAGGGATTACCCACTGCTAAAACTAATTCACCCACTCGTAGCGCCTCAGAATTACCAATGGTTGCAGCAGTTAAATTAGTGGCGACAATTTTCAGGGCTGCTAAATCCTGCTGTGGATCAAATTGTGTCCGCACTGCATCAAATACCCTTCCGTCTGCCAATTCCACAGTTGCGCGGTTGCTGGTTGCAACATGAGCATTAGTAATAATTAGTCCGTCAGCTTGCCAAATTACACCAGAACCGACTCCTAGAGAGCCGCTTTTCACTTTGACAGTGCGATCGCGTAGTTTAGCAGCTACCTCTGTTAATTCAGCAGCGATGTTAGTTAATGTTGTGTTTGCCATGTTATGTAATTTTTCCATGTCAAAGTAGAATCTAGTGATGTCCTTTGTCCTTAAAAACACAAATGACTGATGACTAATGACGATTCGAGCAAAAAGGTGCAACTTCCGAGTTCAGAGCCTCAACGTCCGAGCAAAAAGGTGCAACTTCCGAGTTCAAAGGCTCAACATCCGAGCAAAAAGGTGCAACTTCCGAGTTCAAAGGCTCAACATCCGAGCAAAAAGGTGCAATTTCCGAGTTCAAAGGCTCAACATCCGAGCAAAAAGGTGCAACTTCCGAGTTTAAAGGCTCAACGTCCGAGCAAAAAGGTGCAACTTCCGAGTTCAAAGGCTCAACGTCCGAGTAAAAAGGTGCAACTTCCGAGTTCAGAGGCTTGAATGAAGAGAAAATTTAGATAAATCTTGACAGAGCTAGTTAAACCCATTCCAGATTGGATTATTCTTCCTTAGTAGGTCGTTCGCCAACTGCGATCGCTAAATCAACTAATACTCCACCCCGGACAACTTGCAGGTTGACAGTTTTACCGATGCGATCGCTACTATTGAGTAACGCTAATACATCACCTGTATCACCTATAGTTACGCCATCGAACCTTACCAAAACATCGCCAAGCAGCACACCTGCATTGTCAGCCGGCCCAGAAGACTCAACATTAACGACAATTACCCCAGTTGCAGAAGTTAAATTGAGAGCAGTTTTCAGGTTCTTAGGTAAACGTACAGGTTGCATTCCTACACCCAAGTATCCTTTAGAAATGCGTCCTTTTGCTACTAATTGGTCAACCACGCGATCGACTGTAGCAGTGGGAATAGTCAGAGCAGTACCACGCCGCCCCGATGTATTCATGCCTACAACAAAACCAGCAGCATCTACGAGCGGCCCACCTGCAAAACCAGAGTAAAGGGTGATGTCTGGGCGGATGAATTGGTCAATATTCCCGCCATTCATACTCCGCCAAGCACCGCTAACCACACTCACCGCACCCATCGCCGCCCTTAAGTCACCTTCGCTACCTCTTGCCAGTCCTAGCACCAGATGACCAACTTTGAGCGTTTTGGCATCGCCAACTTTTGCCACAGGAATTTCTAGATTTTCTAGCTTAAAAACAGCAATATCAGTGCTTGAGTCATGACCGATGAGCGTTACTGGTGCAGTACTACCATTTGATAAAGTTATAGTTATGTCGTCATAACGCTGGAGCGACTCATCAGAGGTAACAATGATGCCATTACGCCAGTGAATGCCACTTGGAGAAACACGAGTACCCGCATTAACTGCAACCACAGCACTTCCAGCTTGTTCTACGGTATCAGCTAAACTGTTGGATAAAGCCAGTAATGAAGACATAATATTTTTGTGCAAACGTTCTTAGATGTTCATATCTTGCCGTTTTACCAACCCAAATAACATCGGAAAAATGGGGAGAATTCATCCTAGAAAAATGGCTAGTGCCGCAAGGCGGAAGTCAAAAGTCAAAAATCAAAAGTCAAAAATCAAACTTTGACAAGAGTAATATCATGTCCGCTTGATTGCGTATTGCATTCTAAGCTTGAATAGCAATGAAATGGCAGATAAACAAATGCACACCCAATCAAGAGAAATCAACTTGCTCACTGCATCTAGAGAATTACCTCTATATGGGAAAAGAATTTTAGTCACAGCACCGAGAAATTATGCTTATAGGTTATCTGAACAAATCATCAAGCAAGGTGGTTTACCTGTTTTAATGCCTACTATCGAAACCTGCTATTTATCAAACTACACTAAGTTAGATACTGCTCTAAACCATATAGGTGAATTTGATTGGATTATCTTCACAAGTAGAAATGGTATCACTGCATTTTTTCACCGGATGAATGATTTAAATATTCCTATATCTGTGGTGCAAAAATGTCAATTATGTGCTTTAGGAAAAGATGCAGAAAGTTTATTATCTTTTTGTAACAAAGTAGATTTAATTCCCACAGAATCTAGCCCAGCCGGAATTGTGGCTGAATTAGCAAAACTTCCGCAAATGCACGAGAAAAAGGTACTGATCCCGGCTCCAGAAGTTGTTGGTTTGCCTGAGCCTGATGTTGTACCCAATTTGATTACCGATTTGCAGCAATTGGGCATAGAAGTAACTCGTGTACCCGCATATATTACACAGGGCTTAAATACAAGTATCTACAGTATTGAATTAAATCTGATACGTCAAGGAATCATCGATGTAATTGCCTTTAGTAGCACAGCAGAAGTAGAAAGTTTTTTAACAATGGTCAACTCGCAAAGCGATTATGAACGCTGTATAATTGCATGTTTTGGCCCTTATACAACTGCTAATGCGCGAAAATTGGGTGTGAATGTCTCCATCGTGGCTAAAGATTATAGTTCATTTGAGGGATTTGCTGAAGCGATCGCAGAATTTTTTACTCTAACTTCCAGTTCACACTAAGCGCTTATTAAGGATGTAAATAAATCAACCACAATAAACTCTAGACTAGCTGCACATAAACCCGTAGTATCGAAAATGGAGTTTATATGAATTAGGGATTTGTTACATGGCAACTTATAAGGTCACATTAAAGACCCCAGATGGTGAACAAGTAATTGACGTTCCTGATGATGAGTACATCCTAGAGATCGCTAACGAGGAATATGATCTTGACTTGCCTTATTCCTGTAACGCTGGTTCTTGCTCTACCTGTACCGGGAAGCTGATTTCAGGTACAGTTGACCAATCAGATCAGAACTTCTTAGACAACGATCAAATTGACGCAGGATGGGTTCTTACCTGCGTTGCCCGCCCCACTTCTGATTGCGTTATCGAAACCCATCAAGAAGAAGCCCTTAACGGTTAACTAAGAAATGTGGATTTAATAAAGAGCAACTTTTGTAGGGTGCGTTATAATTTTCGTCCTAGCGCACCAAAAATCTGTAGTGGTGTATAACACACTATAAAAGATTTAAAATTTTGCACTTTCCTATAAATCTGTATAGGCTGAGTAATTCACACTAAAAAGCGCTCCCCTTTTGGAGAGCGCCTTTTATTTAGTTTAATAGATAGCTAGCAGATATAAAGTTGCAATTATCCAGATTATGCTAGATTAACTTTGACAACTTTATTCTTTTCTTCTTCAGCTTTGGGTAGCGTCAGGTTCAAGATGCCATCTTTATAATCTGCCGTAACATTGGTATTTTGAATCCGAGCAGGTAAAGGAATTACACGTTGGAATTTACCATAGTGGAATTCGCTCTTAATCACACCTTTATCTTCAGATTTTGCTTCAGACTTCCGCTCACCGCTAAGGTATACAGCTTTTTCTGTAACTTGCAAATCCAAGTCTTTAACTTCAATTCCTGGAAGTTCTAGCTTTAGATGGATTGCATCTTCGGTTTCTTTTAACTCAGCAGCCGGAACTCTAGATAAACCTTTATCTGACAATGCAGTTGGCATATCTTCATCAAATAAACGATTGATTTGGCGTTGTATTGCGTTAAATTCTTGCCAGGGGTTCAAACGTACTAATGTCATATCTTTACTTCGGATAACCAGTATCTTTGCTATTTAAGGATTGGAGGATTTGATTCCTTTCTTTGTTCTTATAGTATTTAAAAATAAGAGTGGGGTAAATTCGGTTTTTATCACCTGAAGAATGATGATTGCCGAACCAAGATTTCTTTACTTTAAATGTACGGTAAACTGAACTATTGGGGTTCGGTAAGTTCGGCAAAAACAGACTTGAAATATAGCGATTATATTTAAAATGTTGATAGAACTGTAACCCGCACCCCTAATATTAAAGATTGTTTAAAAAGTATTTCACTGTGACTTTAGGTAATCCAAAAATTTTAATATTGACAATAAGACTATTAAAATATCCTCTTAAAGCCTGCAATGCGTAGCGTATCCTACAAATTTTTAGTAGATTCACGCGAATAATGATAATAATTATGTTGCATTTTTTTTCATTTCACAGAGATAAAACAATAATAGATTACTTAGAAACTGCTGATAAGATATATGTCAACAAGTTGGATTTACCTTATTGCCGCAATCCTATTTGAAGTTTCAGGCACAACTTGCATGAAGTTATCGCAAGGATTTACTAAAATAGTCCCTTCCATATTAATAGTTGTTTTTTATGGACTTTGTTTTACTTTTTTGACTCTTGCTCTCAAGAAACTTGAAGTGAGTGTAGCTTATTCTGTCTGGGCTGGATTGGGAACTATCTTAATTGCTATTATTGGTATTATTTGGTTTCGTGAATCTGCCACACTTATTAAGCTCATTTCCATCGGCTTAATAATCATGGGGGTCATTGGCGTAAATGCAAGTTCATAGGATAATTGAGTTTACTAAAACATCCCCTAAAAAAACCTACTTTTCATTACTTTGCATGTGAAAGCTGCAAAAAGTTAGTTTTGCAAATAACAACTGTTACAATTTGTCACAATATATTAGTTTGAAAGTTACTTGAAGTATGATGTATGCGCGAGAAAAAATTAATTTAAAACTGAAACTGTGAAATCTTGAAACAATATCTATAAGTCTTTAAGCAAACATTATATTTAGATATTGCCTGAAATAAAAAACACCTTTGTCTATGCTAAAATAGAAGAGGTAAATAAACCAAAACTGATCATTCTGCTTGTTGCTGTTGTAGTGAATACACCAGCAATTTTTATTGTTCTGCGAACAGAGCAAAATGAGCAAACTTAGCTAGATGCTATTAAAACTAGGGATCTAAAACTTTTGATACCCAAAAGAGGACTTTTCAAACATCCTCTTAGTTCAAAATTTATTAAACCCAGCAGAACGACGATAAAGTAACCAAATAAATAGCGGTGAACCTAGCAAAGCAGTGACGGAACCTACTGGTAGTTCTACTGCTCCCAGTCTAGAGAGTAAATCTGCAAAAGTAAGTAACCATGCACCCGCAAGGGCGGAAAGTGGCAAAACAAACCGATGATCTGTACCAACAATCAGGCGGACACCGTGAGGGACAACAAGACCAACAAATCCAATTAAGCCACTGATGCTGACTGCACCTGCGGCTAATAAAGTGGCAACACCACCTATTAACAGACGCGATCGCGTCAACGAAACCCCCAAACCCACAGCCAAATCATCCCCCAAAGCCAGCACATTTACCGATCGCGCCAGCAAGCATCCTCCTAGCAATGCAACGACGATATAAGGGCCAGCCGTCGCAATTTCTTGCCAACCTCGTCCATTAAGGCTACCAACCAGCCAACTGAGTGCAATTTGAATTTGACCGTCTTCAGCTAAAAGCAGCAATGTACTTTGTAGAGCGCCTAATAAAGAACTTACCGCCACTCCACCTAAAATCAACCGCTCAACAGAAATTCCCGACCCCGCACGACCGAGCAAAATAACGATCGCAGAAGTTAAAATTGCTCCCATCCACGCAGCTAAAGGAATTGCGATCGGGAATATTTGCCACACAATCATTAGAATCACAATTAATCCTGCACCTGCTGAAATCCCCAAAATAAATGGATCAGCAAGACTATTGCGTAACATCCCTTGCAGCAGTGCTCCTGACATTCCCAAAGCTGCGCCGACAATCAGAGCAGCAGTAATGCGTGGGAGACGCAAATCCCAGAGAATTGTCTGTTTAACCGGATCGCCTTCGCGGAGTATGGCTTGCCAAAATTCCGACATACTTAAAGGTACTGCTCCTTGAGAAAGCGACAGCGCTAACGTTACCACCAGTGCTGCACTCAGGAGTAAAACAGCCCAAAGTACCCGGTGTTCAGTAAAAATTGTCTGAAATAGTTTAGTCAAATTTAGATATGTATTTTTTTTAAATATAATCTGTCTCAAATACAGATGCATTGGATATTGGCCACGAGGGAAGGAGAGTTAAAAGTTGAACGTTGAGCCTCAGAAGGTCAAAGTTGAGCTTCAGAAGGTCAAAGTCGAGCCTCAGAAGGTCAAAGTTGAGCCTCAGAAGGTCAACGTCGAGCCTCAGAAGGTCAAAGTTGAGCCTCAGAAGGTCAAAGTTGAGCTTCAGAAGGTCAACTTTTAAGTTTTAATTCTCTATTCCCAATGCCCACAATACCTCACTACGTCAATTCCAGCCCACCTTGGTAGCCGGTGACAATGCGGCCACCATCCTTGAGAATGTGGATTTCTATCTGATCGCTAGCCCAGGTAATTTGGTCTTGGAAAGCCGGGTTTAACACCCGAACCCGTTGATTACTAGAAGAGACTGGAGAGTTAGGAGAATTTATTGCTAGAGATTGTACAAAAGGCCCGTCAATCAAAATATCAAGTTGTTCTAACAAAGCTTGGGAACCTAGCGGCGCTGATTGAGACTGAAGTTGCTTGAGAGTGAACCCAGTAAAAGACATTACATTTAATCCAGCAGCTTTTACTTTACGAGCTAAAGACGCTAGTGCAGTTGCTTGCCAAAAGGGTTCTCCACCAGAAAACGTTACACCCGTGTTATGGGGATTACTGAGAATATTCTCGGCAAGGGTATCAACAGCAATCAATTGGTTAGCTTCAAATGACCAAGAGTTAGTATTAAAGCAGCCAGGACACTCACGCAGACAACCTTGTACCCAAATGACTGCACGACAACCAGGGCCATTAACTTCTGACTGATCAACGTAACCCATAATGTTGAGATAGCCAGGGGGAATTTCCATGAGTGCTAGCGATGGGTCAGTTGGCTTAATTTCCATCTCTTTAACTCCTTTTAGCCGTTGCCTGTTAGCCCTTAACTCTAGCGAATCTCCAGTTAGATAACTGTAACTAATAACAAATGACTAATGAAAAACTTAATGGGATTTTGAAAAGTCCACTTTAACTGACTAGACTGAAGTTAGTTGCCCAGCTAGCATTGACCGTCCCATAGATAGAAACAATGACTCAACAAACTTCTAGAATTTGTATCCTTGGCGGAGGCTTTGGTGGTCTCTACACAGCCTTGCGCTTAAGCCAGTTACCTTGGGAATCTACGCAAAAACCCGAAATTGTTCTGGTAGATCAAAGCGATCGCTTCCTATTCTCTCCTTTACTTTACGAATTACTCACTGGCGAACTGCAAACCTGGGAAATTGCCCCACCCTTTGAAGAAGTGTTACAAGGCACAGGGGTACGTTTTTATCAAGGGGTTGTGTCTGGAATTGACATCGACCAGCAACGGGTGAATATACATGAAGGGCCGGAAATCCCTTATGATCGCTTAGTGTTAGCACTAGGAGGTGAGACACCGCTAGATTTAGTCCCTGGTGCAACATCCTACGCCTACCCATTCCGTACAATCTCTGATGTGTATCGTTTGGAAGAACGCCTGCGATTTTTAGAAGAATCGGATGCTGATAAAATTCGGGTGGCAATTATTGGGGCTGGCTACAGTGGTGTAGAGTTAGCCTGTAAGTTAGCCGACAGACTAGGTGAAAAAGGACGCTTTCGGATCATTGAAATTGCTGACCAAATTTTGCGAACTTCCCCAGAGTTTAACCGGGAAGCAGCAAAAAAAGCAATAGAAGCCCGTGGCGTGTTTATTGATTTAGAAACCAAAGTCGAATCAATAGAGCAAAATTCCATCTCCCTAGAGTACAAAAACCAATTAGACACGATTCCCGTAGATTTGGTAATTTGGACTGTGGGAACTAGGGTTGCGCCTGTAGTGAAATCTCTTCCTCTCAAGCAAAACCAGCGTGGTCAAATCATTACTACATCTAATCTGCAAGTCCTCGATCATCCTGACATCTTTGCCTTGGGAGATTTAGCTGACTGTCATGATATTGAAGGACAACAAGTCCCCGCCACCGCACAAGCGGCTTTCCAAGAAGCCGATTATACTGCTTGGAATATTTGGGCAAGTTTGACCAACCGCCCCCTGCTTCCCTTCCGTTATCAACAGTTAGGAGAAATGATGGCACTAGGGATAGACAACGCCACTCTTACAGGTTTGGGAATTAAACTAGATGGGCCCTTGGCATCCGTCGCCCGGCGGATTGCCTATTTATATAGATTGCCAACTTTAGACCATCAACTAAAAGTTGGTTTTAATTGGCTAGTTCGTCCGATCATAGAAACACTTTCTAAGTAACTTAAGATTAGTCATTAGTCATTAGTGACTCTTCCCAGTCCCCAATCCCCACTCCCAATTCAATCAAACTTTGATGGAACAACCGAAAGTTATTTTTTTAGATGCTGTGGGTACACTCTTCGATGTCAAAGGTAGTGTAGGCGAAGTTTATAGTCAGATAGCCCAGGAATTTGGCGTTACAGTTTCAGCCGAAACATTGAATACAGCCTTCATCAAATGCTTTAAAGCAGCGCCGCCGCCGATATTTCCAGATGCAGAACTGCAAGATATTCCCCAGCGCGAGTTTGATTGGTGGCGGATAATTGCCCTGAACACTTTTGAAAGTGCTGGAGTTCTTAAGGAATTTTCTGATTTTTCAGCTTTTTTTAGCGAACTTTACATCCACTTTGGTACTGCCGAACCGTGGTTTGTCTATCCCGATGTTTTACCAGCTTTAGTCAACTGGCGGCGGTTGGGAGTTACCTTGGGGGTGCTGTCGAATTTTGATTCTCGGATTTACTCAGTATTGCAAGGTTTGGGATTGAGAGAGTTTTTTACCTCCGTCACCATTTCTACGCAGGTACGTGCAGCTAAACCCGATCCTCAAATTTTTGCTATTGCTTTAGATAAACATAAATGTTCCCCAGAGGCAGCATGGCATATTGGCGATAGCGTTGTCGAAGATTACCACGGGGCTAAAGCAGCTGGACTTAGAGGCGTTTGGATCAACCGTGGAAAATGAGGAAGATTCTTTGATACTCTCACGGCTATTATTGTGCGATCGCCGTCGCCACAAACCGCATAACCCATGATTCCCTACAGCGATCGCCAAACCCTATCACTATATAAAACTCCCCCTGCCCCTTGTCCCCTTATCTCCCCTGCCTCCCCTGCTCTCTACTCCTTTATTCCCCTGCTGCCCTAAGACTCGTATGATCAACATATCAAGAAAACATAACAGCCAGATTTTTACCGCAAAACATGGGCAGTATTTGGGAAATCGATTTTTACTCCCGTCCGATTTTGGACGATAATCAGAAAAAAGTTTGGGAAGTCTTAGTCTGCGAAAGCGCCTTAGATATCAGTACAAAAGTAGATTCTTTGTTTCACTATGCTCAATATTGTCCCAGTACCCAGGTAAATTCGGGCTGGTTGCGGACAGCATTACAGGAAGCTATTAACCAAGCTGGAAAAGCACCAATTAAAATCCGCTTTTTCCGCCGCCAAATGAACAACATGATTACTAAAGCCTGCCAAGACTTAGGTATTCCCGCCCAGCCTAGCCGCCGTACTTTGGTTCTCAACCAATGGTTAGAACAGCGCATGGAGGAAGTGTATCCTCAAGAGGCAGGGTATCAAGGGGGGGCTAATCCCTCAGTCCGCTTAGAAAAACCTTTGCCGCAACGTTTACCAGATGCTTTGGAAGGACAGCAGTGGGTATTTGTTACCTTAGATGCTGCGGATTTGGCAGAAATGCCAGAGTGGGAAATTGGCTTTGGTGAAGCTTTCCCCATAGAGTTAGCGAAAGTTTCACCCGAAACCCGGATTCCTGGGATTTTAATTTTCTCACCAAGAGCGTTGCCCTTGGCAGGCTGGATGTCTGGTTTGGAATTGGCTTTCTTAAGATTTGATACTAGCGTTGAGGCGAGATTGCTTTTAGAAACTGGTGTAACCGAAAGCTGGATTGTGGCAAATATCAAAAAACCTCAACTTTTAGCAGAAGCTAAAGGTTTTGAAGAAGCCAAGCAAAAAGCTAACGGAGTGCATTTTATCGGTGTACAGTCTGATCCTAAAGCAGAAGCTTTTGCTGGTTTTTGGCTGTTGCAAGAGGTGAATCTTTGAAAATGGGCATTGGGGCAGGGGGCAGAGGGAGAATGACGAATGACGAATGACTAGTTGAGACATGGCAATGATTTGGGATAATTAACTGCGTCCATCAGTGTTGATCTGTGGTTTCAAATCGTAACTGTAAGAAACGCTGATGATTTTTGGATAGTTATCTGCGTTCATCACGTAGAAAGTTTAATCGTCGGTTTTTGACGATCGCACTTTTCTTAAGACAGCGTTGATATGCGGTTCAAAATCCACAATTGCACTAAGAGTCATGGGTTCTGAAAATTTGTCACAAGATACACTAGCAGAACAGCTGCTGGAACTAGCTATAAAATCTGGAGCAGAAGCTGCTGAGGTGTATCAGTCGCGATCGCTTTCTCGTCCAGTGTTTTTTGAGGCAAACCGACTCAAGCAGCTAGAAACTAACCAATCTGAAGGCACAGCACTACGACTTTGGCGAAACGGGTGTCCGGGACTGACGGTGGCTTACGGTTCTGTCCTAGCCGAAGTAATGGTGGAAAAAGCTCTGGCTCTAAGTCAACTGAATCTACCTGAAACAGTAGAATTAAGCTCTAACTCTGGGCCCGCTTACCCAGATTTAGGCGAAAGTGTGCCGATAGAAGTTTTGGTAGACTGGGGCAAAGAAGCGATCGCACTCATCCGCGATGCCAATCCCGATGTTGTTTGCAATGGTGACTGGGAATGTGATGCTGAAACTACCAGAATAGTCAACACTAAAGGTTTAGATTGTTATTACACTGATACTACCCTCAATTGCTATATATCAGCCGAATGGGTGCGCGGTGATGATTTTTTAAGTGTTGCCGATGGCCAAACTAAGCGGGGCGAACTCCACCCGGAAATATTAGCTAACCAAATTTTACAACGGTTAGTTTGGGCCGGAGAAAATGTCTCATCTCCTAATGGTCGCGTCCCGATTTTGTTCACTTCTAAAGCTGCTGATATGCTTTGGGGCACTGTGCAAGAAGCTTTGAATGGCAAGCGAGTTTTAGAAGTAGCTTCCCCTTGGGGAGAACGTTTGGGTAAGGAAGTAGTTGCACCCAGTCTCACCCTCTACCAAGATCCAGAAGCCGGCCCTTATAGTTGCCCTTTTGATGATGAAGGCACTCCTACTCAATTTTTAGTATTTATCCAAAACGGAATTTTACAGCATTTTTATGGCGATCGCACTACCGGACGCCAACTAGGTACTGACACCACTGGAAATGGTTTTCGCCCTGGTTTAGGTAGCTATCCCACCCCTGGTTTATTTAATTTTCTGATCCAGCCAGGTTCAGCATCACTACCAGATTTAATTCAAGAACTGGATAATGGCATAATTGTGGATCAAATGCTGGGCGGTGACGGCAGCATGTCTGGAGATTTTTCAATCAATGTTGATTTAGGCTACCGCGTCAAAAATGGTCAGGTAATTGGGCGCGTTAAAGATACGATGGTTGCAGGTAATGTCTACACTGCCCTTAAGCAATTGGTTAAACTAGGTAATGATGCTGATTGGAATGGTTCTTGTTATACTCCATCTCTAATAGTAGAAGGACTATCCACGACCGGGAGAAGTAATTGAATTGGGGATTGGGGATTGGGGATTGGGCAGGAGTTAGGAGTTAGGAGTTATTATTCTCCCCTGCCTCCCCTGCCTCCCCTGCTTCCCCTGCCCCCCCTGCCCCCCTGCCTAATCTCCTAATCCCCAAAAATCATGTCTCTTCCTATTCTGAATCAGCGCTTTCGCATCTGGTGGCAGCCTAGAAGAGGTTTAGCGATCGCCGAAGCTTGTGTTATTGGTTTGGTTGCTGCCCTATCTGCGGTATTTTTGAAAGTAGGATCGGGATGGTTGGGGACATGGCGAGTCCATACTACCCACCTTTTACCGCCTTGGCTGGCATTACCAGCAATTGGTCTTGTCTTGGGATTTGTGGCTGGATGGTTGGTGGATAGATTAGCACCAGAGGCTTATGGTAGCGGTATTCCGCAAGTAAAAGCCAGTCTTGCCAATGTACCTATAAGATTATCTTGGCGCGTGGCAGGTGTGAAGTTACTCAGTGCCATCATCGTCATAGGTTCGGGTATGACTCTGGGACGACAAGGCCCTACCGTTCATGTAGGGGCAGGTTTAGCAGCAGGGCTGAGTCGTTGGGTTCCTACTTCCCCAGATCATCGACGGCAAATGATTGCAGCAGGTGCGGGTGCGGGTTTGGCAGCTGCTTTTAATGCCCCGATCGCAGGTGTATTATTTATCGTTGAAGAGTTACTCCAAGATTTATCAGGATTGACTCTGGGTACTGCGATTATCGCCTCCTTTATTGGTGGGGTGATATCCAGACTTTTAGGTGGTGGCTCTCTTGCACTTAACCTGCAATTGACGCAATCTTCTAGCCAATTCTCTATTCCAGAAATTCCCTTTTTCCTGATATTGGGTATTTTGGCAGGCTTATTGGGTGCATTGTTTGATCGTGGCTTAATATTTAGTATTAAACTTTATAGAAAATTACATCTCAGCTTACCACTGCGGGTAGCTTTGGCTGGATTGATCTCTGGTGTTGTCGTGGCGATGCTCCCCGAATCCTTTCGGAATAATACGGGTTTACGAGAGTCTTTAATTACTGGAGGTTCCCATCCAACAGTAGCAGCGATCGCCTTTGCGGCACAGTTTATTCTCACACTCATAGCATTTGGTTCAGGTGCGCCAGGAGGATTATTCGCTCCCAGTCTAATTTTGGGTTCTTGTTTAGGTCACATTATTGGTGTATTTGAGTTATCCATCACCGGAGCCGGTTCTCCTGCTACTTATGCGCTAGCGGGTATGGGGGGATTTTTTAGCGCCGTTTCTAAAGTACCAATCACAGCAATTGTGATTGTGTTTGAGATGACTACAGATTTCAATCTAGTGCTACCTTTGATGATTGTTTCTGTAGCAGCTTACTTAGTTGCGGATAAGGTAGTGCCTGGTTCGCTTTATGAGAAACTTTTGGAATTAAAAGGCATTACTCTCACCAAAGAAGTTCCGATGGAAGGAGCATTAACTAAATTAACTGCAAAAGATGTAATGCAAGAACGGGTAGAAACTCTAGATGCACAGATGAGCTTGGAAGAAGCAAAACAGTTCTTTGCTCGTTCTCATCATCGCGGTTTCCCTGTGGTGGAAGATAACAAGTTAGTAGGAATCGTGACGCAATCAGATTTACTAAAAATACGCGAGAGTGCAAAGCACACGCTCGGCGATCGCAACCTAGCCAATGATATTTTCTTAAAAGAAATTATGACGCCTGTCCCGATGACAGTAACACCAATCCATACCCTGAGCAATGTACTGTATTTACTTGATCGCTATCAAATCAGTCGCTTACCTGTGGTGGATGGACGAAAACTGATCGGAATTATTACTCGTGCAGATATTATTCGGGCAGAAGCAGGTCATCTCAATTGTGATAACCGGACTCCGAAACTGCGACCAGAACCTTCTTATATAGTTTACCAAACGCGATCGCCTAGCACTGGCAATGGTAGATTATTAGTGCCAGTAGCGAATCCCGAAACAGCAGGTATTTTGTTACAAATGGCAGCAGCTATTGCCCGCGATCGCCATTATGAAATAGATTGCGTGCAAGTAATGCTGATACCCCGCCACAGTTCCCCATCAGAAACACAGGTAAGAACGGCAAAAAGCCGCCGCTTGCTACGACAGGCAGAAGTCTTAGCTAAAAAGTGGAAAATTCCCTTGCATACGCAGATACGAGTTACCCACGATGTAGCGCAGGCAATTTTAGAGACAATCAGCGAACAACACATCGACCTAATTTTAATGGGATGGAAAGGTGCGACATCTACCCCTGGTCGGATTTTTGGTAACGTTGTAGACACCATAATTCGCCAAGCCACCTGCGAAGTAGTATTAGTAAAATTAGGCCAAACTCCCCAGTCCCCAGTCCCCAGTCCCCTCTTCAACCGTTGGCTAGTCCCGATGGCTGGTGGCCCCAATTCTCCACTGGCGATTAAATTGCTACCGGCTTTAATTACATTGGGAAATGATCCGCAAATTCATCTGACACAGGTGTTTAAGCCGTTTGAATTCAAGCCAGATATGTCAGTTTCAGAACAAGCCATCCGCCATTTGATGCGGCGGCAAAAGTTGTCCAGTACTGTAGTTGCTCTCCCAGTCCAGGCTAATTCAGTGGCAGAAGGTGTGATTAACTTGGTTAAAACCGAAGGTTATGATGTTGTAGTTTTGGGAGCATCGCAAGAAGGAATGTTGCAACAGGCGATTCAAGGTAATATTCCAGAAGCGATCGCCTCTGGTGTAGAAAGTACAGTGATTTTGGTTAGGGGTGCAATTAACAAGTAATTGTTCATTTTTTATACAATATACCAATAATCAGAGAAACAATTATTGGTATTAAGATTGGAATAGCAACTATAAGTCCCCACTTACCAAACTTAATCTCCTCACCCTCAGATTTTAAAAACGCAATCCAACCTACAACTCCCATCAAAAGCCAAATAAACCCAAAGCCAAGGAATATAACAAACACTGAATCTTCCATTTTTATCCAGTTCAATGTATACAAAAAGCATTTTCTTAAATTGTAACTAAATAATCATCAACTATTTTTGCTAAACTTGTACGAAACTGGGTAAAATCAAAAGTTTCAATAGTTTTTTGTTGTAAGTATTCTGGTTGGTAAATTACTGGGTTATAGTAATCACCTTGCAGAATTTGAATTAGATTATCAGCAATTTCTTCAACGTTATCAGGATCAACTAAACATCCTAATTTCCCATCAGCTAAGGGTTCTATGGAACCATCTTGTTTACCCGCCAGCACAGGTTTACCACAAGCTAACGCTTCTAGATAAACAATCCCAAATCCTTCTCCTTTGCTAGGCAAAGCAAAAACATCGCAAAGATTGTAATAATCACATAATTCTTCATCTGGTACAAATCCTGCTATAGTGACACAATCTTGTAGATTTAATTTACTAACTAAAGCTTGAATTCGAGGTATATCATCCCCTTTGCCTACAAGGATGAAGTGAATATTAGGGACATGCAGGCGCACTTTAAGTAAGGCATAAAGCATTTGATCATAACCCTTGTATTTTGCCATGCGTCCCATGCGCGTTACCGTTAGAATCACAGGCTGTTTATGTGTTAAATTGTATCGCTTGAGCAAGTAGTTAGGTTTAGGATTTATTTTAAATTTATTGGCATCAAACGTATTAGCTAAAACTACTATTTTCTCAGCGTCAATGTTTTTATATTGAAGCAAACGCTGGCGAGTATAATTACTAACACTAATAATTTTATCTGCGTTTCGTAATGCTAATTTTGTAACATTATTTTCAAGATCCCAAACTTCTAAACCATGAGCAACTACCCAGTAAGGAATCCCAGTGATAATTTTTAGAATATAACAAGCAGTGGTGTAGTTAACATGCGTTGATATAACTATAGTGGGACGTTGGATAATAGCCAGAATAATTATTTTAGTAGTAAATAAAATAGTTTGCAATAATTTTGGGAAATCTCCAAAATAATGGAACTTTGTTAAACTTAAAAATTGCAAGTTTCGCTGCTGTCTTAAATTACGCTTATCATATTTCAAAAACACATCATAATTAGCTTCAATATATACATCTTGTAAAGCTTTTAGCAAAAATGTTGAGTAAACTTGAATCCCTCCCTTAAAATCAAATATATTCGGAAATATTAAGTAAAAATGATGTTTATCATTCATAATTTTTCTGAAAATTTAAATAACTTCAGGCTTGAATTGCATAACAAAATCTTTTCGAGAATTTATAGCTGCTGCTATAAAGTAAAACTCAATAGTTGTAAAAGTATAGTCTTCAGCAAAAAAATCTGGCATTTGAGACATTAAAAACATAATAATTGGAACAGTAACTAGAGAATTAGTATATTGAAGTTTAAATGTTATTCTTAATAAAAAATTAATAAATAGTAATAATCCCATAATTCCTTGTTCTGCTAACACATTTAAAAATATATTATGTGCATGATAACCTTTATGTCCCCAAACTTTTACTCCTATCTGTTCTGGGAAAACTCCTATGCCTATACCAGTAAGTGGTCTTTTAATAGTTTCATTAATAGCTGCCTGCCATATTTCAAACCTTGACAAGCCTGTTATTATAATCATAAGTGGTTTTTTATTTGGATTTAAGATACTTGAATTTTCTGAAAATACATTAATTAATGGAAATATTTTACTATCTGCCAAACCAATTCTCTCTGTAGAAACTGGAATGGTTACAATGCATAAAAATAACAAGCTAGTTAGATAAATAAATTTTCTAAAACTAATAATTTTATAAATTAACAAAAGAAACATGCCAATTATGAAAGTTAACCAACCATTTCCACTGGCAGATAAAGCTAAAGGAATTATAAAAATTAATTCGTTTATATATAATTCGATTTTAGAAATCTTATTCTGCTTTTCTAAAATCAGGCTTAAACACAATCCAATGGCTACTATTACCCCAAACTGATTAGGGTTTTGCATAATTGACCCAATCTCTGGATAAAAACTGGGGAATTTTAATAATTTGAAAATCCAGTAGTTGGGAAGTAAAACTTCTAAAAAACCCAAAATTGCAATTGTCTGTAGTAAATATAATATGCAACGATAGTAAAATGCTAAATTTGTATTTTTAAAAGTTAACACTAAAAAAGCAAAAAATAATATATAATAAGTTGAGTATTTGAGACTATAAGTAATAGCAATAATTGGAAATTGGCTCATGAATGAAGAAAGCCACATCCACAAATACATTAGACTTATAGATATTAAAATTACTTTATGCTTTTTAACAACTTCTGGTATAGATTTTAAAGACAAACTAATTATACCAAAGCTAAATGCAGGAAGTAATAAATAATGAATACCAATATTTATTCCAGGAAATTTAATCCGCCCTAAAAGTGAAGAAAATAGTATGAGCAGGAAAAATATATTAATCATAACGTTGTCGTGTGGATACTTGTTTGACAACAAAAATGCTAAATTAAACCCACATTCGCAGGTTTAAGCAGAGATTATGATATTTTGTCTCATCTTAGAGGATATTTTAAAAGTCCTATATCTAGGTATAAAAACGTTTTAGATCCTTCTAAATCTCCCTTCAAAAGGGGACTTTGATTCCCGTTCCTCCCTTTTTAATGAAGGTTAGGGAAGATTAAGTACCTAAAAGCACAGCAAAATACTTTTAAAACATCCTCTAAAATACTGAGTACGTAAAGAATATTATCATATTACAGTCATTGTAGATGCACGTAAACTTAAGAGCGATCGCCAGCCTCTAGATTTAGCAAAAATAACCATCAGTGAAGCTCTGAAAGCTAAACTAGGAGCGCATTTTGCTTTGGCAATTTGATTTTTGAGAAATCCAATTAACAATTCAATTGGGCAAACTTGGCACGCCCTGACTCCCCAAGCCTTGCAATCATGTATACACACGAATAAAGCCTGCGTTGGCAGGCTTTTACCGTAATTATCATTAGGACTGACGCAAAATTAGAACGCAACTCATTATTAAAAGTTAGAACGAGAGCCAGGAGTGCCTACAGCATTAGGGTCACGATAAGCTACATTATCATCGGCTTTGCGGCTCTTACGACCAAATAAACCAAATAAACCAAGCAAGCCTAATAAACCCCAATCGCCATCCCGATAATTTCTGTCGGTAGCAGAGGTGTCTGTAGTAGTATTTGTAACAGTTCCGTCATTAGTGGTTGTTGTCTGAGCCGAAGCAGGCAGAACTGTAGGTAAGGTTGCCAAACTGATAGCTAGAGCAGTACTTCCGAGAATTTTAGAGACATTAAAGCGTTTCACGATCACATTCCTCAATTGAATTGCTGCAAGTAATAGCTAAAGCATATTAAGTTCTGACACTAACAGCATCAATCTTTAGCTGCAAATATAAATCCGCTTAAAGATGCATTAGTGATTGAGTAAATAAGCATTTTGGTATAGGTTAGATTACCAAGCATGGCAAATTATGCAATATTGAAGTCAGCGATCGCATTAAAACAATCTCGATTCTAGAAGGTAGAATTTTTCTTTATAAAATCGAAAATTACGTCTTCGGGTATGACAGATGCCGATAATTGAAGATAATATTTCCACAGCGATCGCATAAAATTGTGAACCTGTATTTTTCTGCTCCAAACTATCGAGAAATGTCAAAATTCCTCTTCACTGAGACAATTGCCAAATTTTAATAGTATTATCTTCACTACCACTGACAAGAGTCTTGCCATCAGGGCTGAAGGTGACAGATGTCACAGTGTTGGTATGCCCCGTCAATGTCAAAATTTCTTCTCCTGTGGCTGAATTCCACAGTTTGATGGTGCGATCGCGGCTACCACTAGCAACAATTTTACCATCGGCACTAAAGGCTACGGATGTAACTGTGTTGGCATGTCCTACTAGTGTGCGAATTTCTTTTCCCGTAGTTAGATTCCAAAGTTTAATGGTACGGTCGCGGCTAGCACTGGCTAAAGTTTTACCATCGGGGCTAATAGCCACGGCTGTTACTGTTTGATGATTTCCCTCCAGTGTGCGGATTGAGTACCCTTTTGTCAGATTCCAGATTTTGATAGTCTTGTCAAAACTGCCACTGGCAAGAATCACACCATTAGGGCTAATAGCTAGCGATCGCACCCAGAATGTATGCCCTGTCAGTGTCCGAATTTGCTCTCCTGTTGCTAAATCCCAGATTTTGATGGTGTTGTCATCACTACCACTCACCAGAGTCTCGCCATCACCACTGATGGCTAAGGCATGAACTGAATCAGAATGCCCTGTAAGAGTGCGAATTTGCTTTCGTGTTGCCAAATTCCAGATTTTGATGGTGTCGTCATCACTACCACTAACCAGAGTTTTGCTATCTGGACTAATCGCCACTACATTCACCTGCTGAGAATGCCCATCAAGTGAAGAGATTTGTTTTCCAGTTGCAAAATTCCAAAGTTTGATTGTGCCATCGCCCCCACTACTAACAATGGTTTTGCCATCGGGGCTAATGACAACAGATAAAACTGATCCATGTCCTTGCAGGGTATTAACTAAGGAAACCTTACCCAAAGTAATCTTTAGTGGTTGACCTAAAAATGCTTCATCTTTGCCAGAATTATTGTGCTGAGTCAGCCGAGAAACTAAACTAGTCTGAATCCGGCGAAAATGTCTATACCAAGATTCTTGAAATCCAAACAACAGAATCAAAGCACTTACCAAGATTACAATTCTCACTAAGGGATAACTTTTTGGTAAATCTGGTGCTTTAGTTGGCGGTATTTTTCCAGAGGATTTCCCGGCTGGTGGTAGCGCCAGGAGTTGTTTTGGACTCAAATCTCTAAGAACTTCATCGGCTGACTGGTAACGTTCATGGATATCTTTTTTCAAAAGCTTGTCGATGACAAAATCCAATTCAGGATTTAATGGACTCCGCAAATATTCCCGCCAATTACTCACCCAGGCATACCCAGATTCCATCCACAATTGAAAGGGGGAATTTCCCGTTAGCAGATGAAAGCAGGTAGCCCCCAAACCGAACAAGTCACTGGCAGGGAAAGCTTTACCATCTCTAATTTGTTCTAGCGGTGAATAACCATGCGAACCAATGGATGTGCCAGATTTCTGCTGAACTTTGGCGGTGAATTGCTTTGAGGAACCAAAATCAATCAAACTTAATCGCCCATCACTTTTATTGCGGATAATATTTTCTGGCTTGATATCTCGATGAATGACTTTGCGATCGTGGATAAATTTCAGGATGGGCAGTAAATCTAGCAAAATAGATTGAATTTCCCTAGCGTTATAAGCTTTGCGCTGTTGCAACTCCTTTAATAAATTTTCTCCATTAATAAACTGCTGCACTAAGTATAGACAGCCGTCTTGCTCAAAGTAAGCTAGCAAAGTTGGAATTTGGGGATGTTCCCCAAGGTCTTGTAGTCGTTGTGCTTCTTCAGCAAACAACTCCATCGCCTTTTTTTGCGACCAAGTTCCTTGGAATTTTGGAGCTAATTGCTTGATAACACAACGTTCATTAAGTTTATCGACATCTTCTGATAGATAGGTTCTGCCAAATCCCCCCTCATCTGAAAGAACTCGGACGACACGGAAGCGATTTCTTAAAAGTGACACCAACGGGGTGCTACAACTTTGGCAAAACTTCTTTCCATTGGGATTCAGGGGATTTGAGCAATCGGGATTTAAGCAGCAGATCATGATCTGACAGGCGCGACTGCATGACAACTTAGGCTAAGTTTGCCCCGAACTTTCCCTTAAGAAAATTGACTCTCGCTTACTCGTGGTAGAAAACCCTGTTCTGGGGATTGGGGAATTACTTAATATAGTTAGCGTTTGTAAATTAGTGTCAGTCTTCCTTATCTGTGGAAAACTACGAGAGCCATAAGATTAATTATTCTCTCGATTATATAATAATTTGAATAAAAATTTTTTCGGAACTTTTAAACCTAGTAATTTTGCTTGTATATTGGCAAGCAATAACCTACTAAGTATTAAAGATAAACCCTGATTAATTAACTATCATGACTATTAAATGTGGTTAAAATGCTTACTAAATTTGTTTTTGATATTTTAAATCACCCATCATTAACTGTTAATTTGATACTTTAGGCAGTGCGAACTTGTTTACTTTAGCTTTGCTCTCCATTTCCGAATAGCATTAGCAGTTCTAGCTACAGGTGGTAAATATCCATCAGGAGTTTCATAAGAATTTCCGTATTGTGCAATACTTTTATTATTTAATTTTTGGGTAGTTAAACAGTCAGCCAAAGTAGGCGAATAGCTTTCATGACCTAAAGCTGTCATCACTTCATCGGCAGTTTTAAACCGATCGTTTAACGAAACTTTTACCATTTTCCCTAAAATCTGGGCAAAACTATTGCTAATATTTAGCTCTTTTCGCCAGCATATTTCACCAGTATTTTCGTCGTAGTCAAATTCTAAAGGATTTTTAGCAGCCAACATAAAAATACAAGTTATACCTAGTGCATAAATATCACTGGCATAAACTGGACGTAGAGAAAACTGTTCTGGTGGTGCAAATCCCCTAGTTCCGATAAAGTTGGTGTTTGCAATTTGATGGATTGAGTTTTCACAAGCATCAGCTAATTGCTCTTTCACCGCCCCAAAATCAATCAGCACTATTCGTTTGTCATACTCACACCGCAATAAATTCTGAGGCTTAATATCCCGATGAATCACATGATGTTTATGAAGATACTTTAATACAGGTAATAATTCTTGCAAAAACTGTTTAACTGAGGCTTCACTTTTGGGGCCAGTTTGCCGCACTTCTCGTGCCAAAGTCAAACCCGGCACATATTCTTGAATTAGAAAAAAGTCCCCATTTGCCTGAAAGTAGTCTAATAGCATGGGGATTTGCGAATGACTACCGAGTTGGCCCAAAGTTCTTGCTTCTTTTTCAAAGCGCCTACATGCCCTTTGCCAGCTTTGAGGATTAGTCACTTTTGGACAAAGCTGTTTAATAACACAGAGAGGATTTCCAGGTAATACGGCATTTTTGGCTAAAAACGTGATCCCAAATCCACCTCTACCCAAAATTTGCAATATTTCATAGCGATCGCCAAATAGCTTCTTGGAACCACATATCTGGCCAAGTTGAGTGTGCTGTAAAATGCTCTCTTGAGAATTCGTTATTTTCTGAGAAAAGCGATCCATTAGCGTAGAATATCTGTTTTGAAATGTTTTTAATCTTACGACAAATATTCTTTGGTTACAGTAAAATTACTGTAACTTTGTCAAATCATCAAAGTTCCTCAAAAAATAAAACTAAATTTTTGTAGAAATTACAGATTGACAAATAAGATTAAATATGTATAGACATACTTTGCCACAAATGAATTAGCTATAAAGGCGTAAATCTGTCATTTGTATAAACCTAAGTAAAAGCTTTTAGGATTGTCTCTTTCTCTCTGTGTTGCGCCAGTTGCTTCTCCCAAGGGGAACCGCAAGGGCGCACTGGCTTCTCTGTGCCTCTGTGGTTAAACAAAAAACTTTTTAACCGCCCAGACGCAAAGAGGGCAGAGAGAAAAAAGAGATTTTATCTCATGTCTGCTTGATTATTAAACTCGAAGAACCCCACCCCCAACCCCTCCCCGCAAGCGGGGTGGGGTTCTTATGGGTAATTTAGCGGACATGTATTACAAGTCACCTTAAAAGGGCTAAACACCAAACCTATTAAGTTCTAAGGCACTTCAATGGGAATCAAAGCATTTTCTGGCAAGTAGTTGCAAAAACGCCCTTCATCTGCAAGCACCAAAATCAGGCGTAGGGGATAATCTGGTGGAACTTGCAAATCTGCCCACGGTACTGCCAACTCTAAACAATTATTTAAAGCTACTTGAGCGCGACTGAAACGGGGATGCCATTGATAATTATCTCCAGCTTCCCGAAATTGAATCGATTGCGTTAGCAAGTTAACTTCCAGAAGATGGTGGAAATGGTAATTAAGTGGGGCTGCATCTGGTATATCTGCCAAGGGAATTGGGCTGTTAACCATTGTTTTTTCTGGATAGAACCACAGCAAATTCAACTCTGCTGGAAAATCTTGCCCTGGTGCAGCGCCACTTTTAAAGTCCAGCCGTACATAGAAATTTAAGTGATCCACCCCATACCAAAGTCGCTGGATGACACTGCTATTGTGCATTGTCCCCCGCGCCCCGCCGATTTCTATGCGTCCAGCTTTGTCCCAATCTTGTTCATCACCTCTACCATCAATGACAGGATGAATAAATCCTTGTGGGGTGTGGCTTCCCTGCGCTTGGTGGATTTCTACTGGTTGCTTGAGGTAGGACGGTATAGGTTCATTTAATGCCTTGTAAATGCCAAAAAGATGTTCTCGAAATAATTGATCAAAAATTGCATCCTGATTTGAGGAGTGTCCTGCGCCAAACCACCAAAACCAGTCTGAACCCTCTGCGGCATACAACGCTTCCCATGCTTCGGGATTGTTTTCTTCCGTCGCTTCAGGATGACTTGCCAGCATTTCCCTTGCTTGTGTCAAGTAATCCCAAGCACGATTTTTAGCGGGATCGCCAATCCAAGTAGTGAAACTGCCATCTACCCAAGAACCACTATGTAGTTGTCCTCCGGGGATAGTGGCTGTGGCTGGAAATTCTTCCAGAAATTCGGAAACTGTGACGAGTTTGAGGTGGGGTTCATCGCTCAAGCTTTGATATAAAGCTTCTAGAAAGGGTTTACCGTCTTCGGGATAAAATTCCCAGCAATTCTCCCCATCCAAAGCAATGGTAACTAGCCAAGGTTCTTCACTTTGACTTTCTCTTTGCATTTTAGCGATCGCTTGCAAATGTCCCACTAAATCTGCTGCTGCTTTTTTTGCAGGCATCGCGCTATAAGTAAAGCCAATCAAATCTGATAATCTGTGGTCACGAAACACAATTGACAAATCACCCTCGGCGGTTTGCAGGCGATAGGGTCGATACAACAGTTCTGGTTGCTGCACATTCCCCGCCCCATCCCGATGAAAAAGGTGCTTCAGCGTCCACCCTAAGACAGCTTCATCTGAGCATATCCACTTAAATCCTTGGTTAATAATATCTGGAAGGATTGCCGGACTTACTGATTGTTCCGAAGGCCACAAACCACGAGGTATCTGTCCAAAGCGGTCTTTATACAAGTTCCAAGCTTTCCGCAAGTGGCGGGGAATATCTTCTGCCCACTGAAAACGCTGCTTAGGTAGTGTCATATTGGGCACAGCTACCCGACCAGAGTTAGTATCAGCTAGTAAGGGTAAAATTGGGTGAGTGTAAGGCGTGGTGGTAACTTCTAGCTGCCCCGCCTCCTGCATTTTCCGATGTTGGGGGATAATGCGGCTGAGGATTTCTCGCTGTTTGGAATAAATGCGCTGGCGATCGCTTAAAGTAAAATTCCGTCCCTGTTTCAACCAAGTAGCAATTTCCGGGTCATCCCAAAACAGAGGATCGATCCAAGCTAAATTGTGCCAAGCTAACAAATCGCCATAATCTGACAATTCCCAATTTGCTAAACACCAAGCTTGCCCTTTTTCCTGCCTTTGCTGATACAACTCGGCATAACGGGGATGAGGGTCAATCAGAGTATGATGATTGGCATCAAAAAAGTGTTGGATAATAAATTCGCGCTGCTGCTGCGTGAGTTGTTCATCCGGTGTCAAACTCGCTGTGAGATAAGGGTCAAAAGCAGTGCCAGCAATATAATCTTCGAGTTGCAATATCAGCGATGGAACTAAATTCACTGTTTGGTGTAACTTAGGATACCGCTCTAAAAGCAATACCAAATCCAAATAATCTTTAGTCCCATGCAAACGTACCCAAGGAAGCCGGTACTGCTGACTAGAAGATAGCGAAACGCCACTGCCAGGAGATTTGTACAGTGGCTGATGTTGATGCCAGATAAAAGCGATGTAGAGAGGATGGGACATAGGAATAGTTAGGAGTTAAGAATGAGGAGTTAGGAGTTGATTCAAACTCATAACTCCTAACTTCTAACTCCTAACTTTTACACCACTTGCTCAATTTCTGCAATTTCGGGAATCATTTCCTTTAAGCGGCGCTCAATACCCATTCTCAGAGTCATTGCAGAACTGGGGCAAGAACCACACGCACCTTGCAGGCGCAGTTTTACAATAGGCCCTTCGAGTTCTACGAGTTCCACGTTGCCGCCATCAGACATGAGATAAGGGCGCATTTCATCTAAGACTGTTTCAACGTTGTCAATTGTCAGTTCCATAGTTTTAGACCTGCTAAGTTAATGATAGATAGGGATTGGGGAGGCAGTGCGGTCTTGGGGTCTCCCCAAGTGGAGCAACTGCCGTCATGGGGCATGGGGCATTGGGCATTGAATAATAATTATCTCTGTGCCCTATGCACGGTTACTCATTAACCATTATCCAAAATTTTATTTTTCAGCTTTGTTAAATCGATCCTAAATCTAATTGCCGCTAGATTGTCAGGTGTCAGTTTTTAATGACTTTTGACTAAACCACTGCTGGTTTTAGCAATTTGATATTAGATTAGCTGAACAATTTGTCGTGCAAGC
Organism: Nostoc sp. CmiVER01; assembly: GCF_034531135.2. NCBI lineage: Bacteria > Bacillati > Cyanobacteriota > Cyanophyceae > Nostocales > Nostocaceae > Nostoc > Nostoc sp. CmiVER01. Next base: position 117,789 of record NZ_JAVRBU020000015.1, on the reverse strand, counting down.
CCTCCTACTCTACTTTAGCGGTTAAAGTCCTGAAGAGAACGCCAGGAGGTGAGGACAAGGAAATTTTTCCCAATATCCTATACTTTTCTATGAGAGACTGTGCCCTAAGCGTAGCTATGCCGCAGGCTTTATGGCAACGCTCAGTACAAGTGCCCAATATGCTTATTAAATAATAATTGCTAAAAAACTTTAAAGTTTAAAACTCAAAACCCGGTACTGGTAATCTTCCAAATGACAAATAACCAATGACTAATGACTAACATTCAGCACTACTTGTTGAGTCGCTATCATTGGATGAAACCATGACTGGTTGTTGATATAGTGGCACGGTGAATGTGACTGTTGAGCCAAGTCCTTCGCCCAGACTATAAAAATGTACCTCGCCGCCCATTGCCTCCACTAGCTTTTGGGATATTGCCAATCCTAAACCTGTACCGCCGTAGTGGCGAGTGCGAGAACCATCCACCTGAGAGAATAATTGAAAAAGTTTATCTTGTTTGTCTAAAGAAACACCAATTCCAGTATCCGCTACACGTACTTTCACCATGCCAGGAAACTGCTGATCTTGAAAGTTTGCCTTTTTGAGTACTAAATCGGCGCTAACGGTGACACCACCTTCATGGGTAAACTTAATAGCATTACCTACCAAATTAAGCATCACTTGTAACAACCGTTGATAGTTGCTTTGGACAATAATTTCATCAGAGGTAGGAGGCATTTGCATCTGGAAGCTGAGGTTTCTCATTTCTGCTTGGGGACGCATGAAATTTTCGACATCATGGAATAGCTCATCTAGCTTGACTGGAGCGTAAGCTAGCTCCATTTTGCCAGCTTCGATTTTAGCGATGTCCAAAATGTCGTTGATAATATTTAGCAGATGTATCGATAATTGGTGAGCTTCAGACAAAAACTGGTTTTGTTCTTCTGGATCATCTGCCATCCCTTCTAAAATCAGCTTCAAGAAGCCAATCATGCCGTTGAGGGGAGTCCGAATTTCATGAGATACATTAGCTAGAAACTCGCTTTTGAGACGGGAAGCTTCTTCGGCTTTTTGACGCGCTACTTCTAATTCTTCATATAAAGTAGCATGAGCGATCGCAGTTCCCAATTGATCTGCTGCTTCTTTTGCCAGTTCTAATTCTGATTCTGATAATGTGTAGCATTCATCCCGCCAACTCAAGGCAACCAATCCATTAGCCTGGTCTTGATAGCAAGTTGCAATCACCAAAGTTTTCTGCTGCCCAGACTGTGCATATCCAGGCATTTGCATTACAACTGGTTCTAGAGTTGCCAAAGCTTGAGCAAAGGCAGGCTCTGAAGTTATATCTATTTCTAAGCCAAGCATTGATTTGAGTGCTGACTGGTGATACTCAGCCTTTACCTCCACTTTTGAGCTAGAGGGCTGATAAGGACAAATAATACAGCGCTCTAGCCGCAGAGCCTTACCTAAACTATCAACTGTTTGCTGCCAAATAATATCTAAATCCAACGTCCGGCGGATATTTCTGGTAATGCGATTTACCACTTTTTGGTGTTGCTGCGATCGCATTGCCAAGTCTATTTGTATGGGCGTTTTTGCTGCTACAGGTACTTGTTTCTTGTTGAGTGTCGCTTGCAATAACCGTCCCATCACTAAAACTGTAGTGGCAGTCGTTCCCAAACTCGGCATAATCGGACTAATCACCAAGTCCAACTCAAATAATTCTTGCTGGTAGCTAAACCAACACTGAAACCTTTCTGGCACCAAAGTTGTCAAAATCCGGTGCAATCGTTCCAAATAAGTAACTTTATCCACCGGGACAAAGGTTTGGGTCTGGTTCAGTTCATCAACTATTTTTTCGCTATTTAACCCCAGGAGTTCGCTGTGCTGCCAACAAAAGGTCAGATAGCGCCCTGCCCCATCTTGCGTATACACCAACTCGGCTCCTAGAGTTGCTAATGAGCCATCAGTCTTACTGGGAATAGATTCCAGATTTGGGGAAAATACATTTGACAATTGGGAATTGGCAGTAATAGTCATTAATTGAGTTGGATAGACAAAGGGTATCCGACCGTAATTTTACTAAAGCTGCTCAAATTTTTGCATAAATTCTTACAGCTTTTTTTGTTTTATTGAGTATTTCTTGGTGATCTGAAACCCAGATTGGCAAACTTTACTTTTTAACTTGTATTGACAGCTGATTAATAGTGTCAATCATTCCATTCACCCCGAGGAGGAATGGGTTTACGCACAGGGGTACGTGTCAGTTCGTCATCTCTAAGGATTTCACCCCGCAACCACTGACGAATCGCCACCTCAATCACTTTACTTGGGTCATTAGTGAGATGCTGAATTTGCTCTAGTAGCTCGGAGTCCAAGCGGACAGCAATTTCTACCTTATCGGTTGGTGTTTTTTCCGCTTCGGTAGTTTTCTCTTGCATATTCATAGATTTGATAGACTCTGAATTGGTTTTGTCTAAAGCTTTGTAAAGTAGTTATATTCATAATTTGGGCTAATTCACTGAAAATCTTCATGGGGATATTTACATAGTTCCCTGAACTAGCACCAAAGTAACAGCTTTAAGTTTTAAATCGCATTTTTCATATAACTGACTAGACAAGGCCTTTAGAAGTTTTGCTGATAAATCAATGATTATGGGTAATTACGGGTGGTAATTATCCACAATCCTTACATGATCCCTACATGTACTTATTTATATTTATTGTACGCTTCTAGTTGTTGAATACTAGCAGCGACAAATAGACTTTCATAATATTCTTAAAAGTCCACCTATTTAGATCAAAATTTAAAGATGGGGTGAAGAGGGCAGGGGGCAGGGGGCAGGGGAGCAGGGGGCAAGGGGCAGGGTGAGCAGAGGAAGAAAGAATAACTAATGACAAATGACAAATGACCAATGACCAACTCAGCACTAAAAGCTAGCAGCGTCTTGGCAAAGAAAGCATTAAAATACATTAAGTAAATTGCTCTTTTAACTTTGGTTGCTGCTAAGGCAAAGATAATAGTATATGACTGACGTTCCCGCAGTTCGCATTCGCAATTTTTGTATTATTGCTCACATCGACCACGGGAAATCAACCCTCGCCGATCGCTTGCTACAAGCTACTGGCACTGTTGAAGACCGACAGATGAAGGAACAGTTCCTCGACAATATGGAGCTGGAACGGGAGCGCGGCATTACAATTAAGCTGCAAGCTGCCCGGATGAACTACACAGCTAAGGATGGTCAGCAGTATGTGCTGAACTTAATTGATACTCCTGGGCATGTGGATTTCTCTTATGAAGTCTCGCGCTCTCTTGTTGCTTGTGAAGGAGCGCTATTGGTAGTAGATGCGTCCCAAGGTGTGGAGGCGCAAACTTTGGCAAATGTCTATTTAGCGTTAGAGAATAACCTGGAAATTATCCCGGTTTTGAATAAAATTGATTTGCCTGGGGCAGAACCAGAACGGGTAATTGGCGAAATTGAAGAAATTATCGGTCTAGATTGCAGTGGTGCGATTCTTGCCTCTGCTAAAGAAGGAATTGGTATTGATGAGATTTTAGAAGCAGTTGTCGAGCGGATACCGCCACCGCCTAATACCATAAATGAGCGCTTACGAGCGTTAATATTTGATAGCTATTACGACAGTTACCGGGGAGTAATTGTGTATTTCCGGGTGATGGATGGCACAGTGAAAAAAGGCGATCGCATCCATTTAATGGCATCTGGTAAAGAATTTGAAATTGATGAGTTAGGCGTTCTTTCTCCGACTCAAAAGCAAGTTGATGAACTCCACGCAGGGGAAGTGGGCTATTTGGGAGCGGCAATTAAAGCTGTAGCTGATGCACGGGTAGGAGACACAATTACCCTCAGTAAGGCAAAAGCGGAAGCACCTTTGCCAGGTTACGCAGAAGCGAACCCAATGGTTTTTTGTGGGATGTTCCCCATTGATGCTGATCAATTTGAAGATTTACGGGAAGCTTTAGAAAAACTCGAACTCAACGATGCAGCGCTGCATTACGAACCAGAAACTTCCAGCGCGATGGGGTTTGGCTTCCGTTGCGGGTTTTTGGGCTTGCTGCACATGGAAATTGTTCAGGAACGTCTAGAACGGGAGTATAACTTAGATTTAATCATTACAGCCCCCTCGGTGGTTTATAAGGTGATCACCAACAAAGGTGAGGAACTGTATATCGATAATCCCAGCCGCTTACCTTCTCCCAACGATCGCGAAAAAATTGAAGAACCCTACGTCCAAGTAGAGATGATTACGCCGGAAACTTATGTTGGCAGCCTGATGGAGTTGTCACAAAACCGCCGTGGTATCTTCAAAGATATGAAATATCTCACCCAAGGACGAACCACACTTACTTATGAGTTACCCTTAGCGGAAGTTGTAACTGACTTTTTTGATCAAATGAAGTCGCGATCGCGCGGTTACGCCAGTATGGAATATCACCTCATCGGCTACCGTGAAAATCCTCTGGTGAAGCTGGATATCATGATTAACGGCGATCCTGTGGATTCCTTGGCGATGATTGTACACCGGGATAAAGCTTACAACGTCGGGCGGGCAATGGCGGAAAAACTCAAGGAACTAATTCCCCGCCATCAATTTAAAGTGCCAATTCAAGCATCTATTGGCAGTAAAGTTATTGCCAGCGAACACATCCCCGCTTTGCGAAAAGATGTGTTAGCCAAGTGCTACGGTGGTGATATCAGCCGGAAGAAAAAACTATTACAGAAGCAAGCAAAAGGTAAAAAGCGGATGAAATCTGTGGGTACTGTGGATGTACCGCAGGAAGCCTTTATGGCAGTACTACGCTTGGATCAAAACTGATTTAAGAGTACTAAATGCTTGCAGCGACATCTCAAAGACCGAATAAATTCGGTCTTTAGCTTATGTAAATTCTAGTAATAGATTTACCATAGCCGTTGGTTTCGACTTACCTCGGTCTGACTTTTCACGGTATCTGGAAAACCTCACTTCTATTTCTCTCTTCCTTTAAGGCTACGGTGTACACACAAGTCTTGCCGCAGCCATATCATTAATAAATCTGGCACTGCGTTTCTATTTTGCCTCGGAATAAATTCCGAGTCTCATAGCTAAAGTCCACTCAAGTGGACTGAATTAATTATTTAACGTCAGTTCGGGTTAAGAAGATTTATTCAGCGTTAGTTGACGGAAACGACGCAAACACGTTGACATATCTCAGAACCAAGCAACGGTGGGATAAGTGTTTTAGCTTATCCCGAACTCAGTTTATTTAGTCCACTTGAGTGGACTTGGGCTATCAGCCCTGAACTTCAGTTCTGGGCGGGATGTCGGTAAGCGTGACAGTTTCACTCTGACAAAAATGTGAGTAGAGAATTTTTCGACTTGTGTGTATACCGTAGCCTACACAGCGATTGATTATTTTTTTAATTGAAAGTCCCTATCTCTAGCTCACAGTTGATAACCTTTGGTAAGCTTTTACAAAATAACTGTTAAAAAATCTCAAAATTTTAGTAAACATACTCACTGCATTTGCCACTCTTGTATTTTTAGGTAAATGTAATTTTTTAGATATTTGTAAAGTGTCGGGGAATCTGGTAGATGAAGATACTGGTACTGAGTTGGGAGTTTCCGCCAAGGATTATTGGGGGAATTGCGCGGCATGTAGCGGAATTGTACCCGGAACTGGTAAAGCTAGGGCATGAAGTCCACTTAATTACAGCAGAATTTGGCCATGCGTCGATGTATGAAGTGGTTGAGGGAGTAAAGGTGCATCGAGTGCCAGTGGCACATAGTAACGACTTTTTCCACTGGGTAGTCAATCTCAACCTGAGTATGGGAGATCATGGTGGTAAGTTGATTTTAGAGGAAGGGCCTTTTGATTTAATTCATGCCCATGATTGGTTAGTAGGAGATGCTGCGATCGCTCTCAAGCATAATTTTAAAATACCACTAATTGCCACAATTCACGCTACAGAATACGGACGCTATAACGGTATTCACACAGATATTCAAGGTTATATAAGTGGCAAAGAAACCTTGCTAGCTTACAACGCTTGGCGAATTATTGTTTGTAGCAACTATATGCGCCAAGAAGTAGAACGAGCGCTACACAGTCCTTGGGACAAAATCGATGTCATTTATAACGGTATCCGAGCCGAAAAAAAACAGCATAACGTAGATTTTCATGCTTTGAATTTTCGCCGCCAATTCGCCACAGACGATGAGCAAATCGTTTATTACCTGGGTCGCATGACTTACGAAAAGGGTGTACCTATATTGCTCAATGCCGCACCTAAGATCCTTTCGCAAATGGGAGGTAACGTTAAATTTGTAATTGTTGGTGGCGGCAATACTGACCATCTCAAGCGCCAAGCCTGGGATTTGGGAATTTGGCATCATTGCTATTTTACAGGTTTTCTTTCCGATCAATACTTAGATAGATTCCAAACTGTCGCTGACTGTGCCGTTTTTCCTAGTCTTTACGAACCTTTCGGAATTGTGGCTTTAGAAAGCTTTGCTTCTCGGGTTCCGGTAGTAGTTTCTGATACGGGTGGTTTTCCAGAAGTAGTACAACATACGAAAACAGGCATTGTAACTTGGGTGAACAATCCCGATTCTTTAGCTTGGGGAATTTTGGAGATTTTAAAAAATCCAGGATATCGGCAATGGCTGGTGGACAACGCTTATGAGGATTTAAAGCGACGCTTTAGCTGGCCAAAATTAGCCAAGCAAACCGAAGAAGTATATCAGCGAGTTGTACAAGAGCGATCGCAAATTGCCTGGTAAGCATAGATCTCCGGTTTCTTCAACAAGCCAGGGATCTAGAATTTTATTTGAACAAATTTAATCAGGTTTCGGATATCATTTTTCGAGCGATCGTAGGGGCACAGCATTGCTCATTGGTGTCAACTTAAGTTCAAATGCCTGTCCCACAGGCGTTTTACCCCCCTTAATCATCCCTTGTCAAGGGGGGAAACAGGAAAATTGTTCCCTCCCCTTGACAAGGGGAGGGTTAGGGTGGGGTGACGCGGATGGTGATGGGAAGCCAGAGAACTGAATATCACGTCATTACAAGGGTTTCACGTTAAGTTGACAGGTATAAGCATTGCTGTGCCCCTAGCGTGTATCGTGATTGCATCCAAAGAAGAAGCGCTATAAACGACACAAGCAATATGGAGATTTTCGCAGAGTAGAGCAGAGAATAAATGATTACTCCGCGTTATTTTGAGTTAACAAACAGTACAAGCCCTGTACGCTGGAAATTCTACCCTCTCTAGTGCCAGAGTTAAGCTAGTACGCGTTTAAGTTGCAGATTTTTTCGTTAAAACTGTCATTTGTCATTGATTATTCATAAAAGACAACTGATAAATGACTAATGACAAAGGACGAATTTCCCGGATAAATAAGCAATTAAAATGCGTAACAGCCTAGCAATAATTGCAGTTTGCTCCAGAAGTTTAGTATGACAAAGGCATTCCCAAGCATAGCAAGGCGCTTGAAAAATATAGGAATCAAGTTGTTGAAGATGGGAACCTTCCTAATAAACCGTTTTATTGAAAGCTGGAAACGCTACTTCCTGGGTGACACTGTTGATGTCCGCCCCTCCCCCTCTTTCGACAATGCTAGACCCTCCTTAGCAGGCCCAGTCATTACTTTAGGTGGGGGTGGCCCCGATGTCGATGATGCAATCCAGTGGATGATCAACCAAGTTAGGGGAGGTAGTAACTCCGGTACTAGAGTTAATGTTGTAGTTCTCCGCACCAATGGTAATCATGATTACAATCGGTTAATTTATGCCATGAAGGGCGTAAACTTTGTGGAAACTCTTCTGATTCGCAATAGAGAAGAAGCAAATAAAGCTGAGATTTATGAAAAAGTTAGAAATGCTGATGTGATTTTCTTTGCTGGCGGCGACCAATGTCAATACATCCGTAATTGGAAAGATACCAAGCTTGAGGCTGCCGTTAAGTCAGTTTATCTTAAGGGAGGTGGTATTGGTGGCACTAGTGCGGGTGCGATGATCCAAAGTGATTGTGTCTATGATGCTTGTGCTTCTTCTGAAAAAGGCATTGAAACTAGAGATGCACTCGATGATCCCTACCGAGACATTACTTTTACTTACAACTTTTTCAATTGGAGTAATTTGAAGGGAACCATTGTAGATACCCACTTCGACAGGCGTCAAAGAATGGGTCGAATTATGGCTTTCATTGCTCGTCAAATTAAGGACGGTGTAGCTAGCAGTGTTTTAGGCATAGCGGTTAGCGAAAGTACATCGGTTCTTGTGGATAAAAACGGTTTGGTGAAAGTTATGGGTAGGGGTGACGCGTACTTTGTACTTGGCAATCATATACCAGAAGTATGTGAACCCCGAAAGCCGTTGACCTTTTCTAATTACAAAATTTGGAAAGTTCGCAGTGGCGATACCTTTAACTTGAGAAATAGACCAACTTCTGGGTACTATCTCAGGAGTGTTAAAAGGGGACGGATTGATTCAAATCCATATTAAATGGGGAGTGGGGAGTGGAGAGTGGGGAAAAGAGGACAAGCAGACAAGCTGGATGAACGGAGATAAAAGGTGGATTCATCCAGTTCAAAGACTCGTTAACGGAGATCAAAGGTGGATGAACCGAGTTATTCTAATTCCTGCTCCCTGCTTCCTGCCCCCCTACTTCTTACCAGGGAACCACGCCATCCTCATCAAAAAACCCTCCGTTAGAACCATCATCAGGTAGAGTGGCAAGTCTCACTGCTGCGATCGCTCCCTGCTCAACGGTGCGGTATCCTTGGTTTTGATTAATGTCTGTTGCTGTGAAGCCTGGGTCAGCAGCATTGATTTTAATTGGGGTATCTTTAAGTTCAGCAGCCAATAGAACTGTGATGGCATTTACTGCTGTCTTTGATGAGTTATAAGCGAGAAGCTTAGAATTAGCGAACTCATAATTTGGGTCAGAGTTTTGAGTCAGAGAACCTAAACCACTTGATATATTCACTATTCGCCCTGCTGTTGACTTCTTTAAGAGTGGCAACAGCGTTTTTGTAACTGCAAACACTCCAAATACATTTGTATCGTAAGTGTGTCGCAGTGTTTCAATATCAACTTGACTTGGTGGAAGGCGATCGCCATCACTTAAGATCCCAGCATTGTTCACAAGGATGTCAAGTTTTCCGAATTCGCTCTCGATTTGTTTAGCCGCAGAATCGATTGTTTTTTGGTTGGTGACATCAAGTTGAACTGATCGAGCATCGATCTCACTTAAACGAAGTTTATTCGCCGCTTCTTCACCACGTTTTATATCTCTTGCAGCAACAAGAACAGTAGCGCCTCTAGAACCTAGTTGGCGTGCGATCTCATACCCAATACCTTTGTTTGCACCAGTGATTAGCGCAACTTTGCCTTTCAAATCTTCTGACATATTGCTTCTCTATTTTGATAAACACTGACAACTGTTACGGTGTTGCCCAATTAAAGTATGAATCTGGATGTAGAGACGTAGCAGTGCTACGTCTCTACAAGGATTTTGGTATTATGCAAAATCATTTTCATACATGGAATCAGCAACGCCACTGTTACTATCTTCGAGCAAGTCTAGTACACTGTGCCGCAAAACAAGTGGCTTGAGCCACTTGTCTTGTTAATTGAGATAGTAGCTGGATTTACGCCGTGCTGTACTAATATATAAGTAGTATGTATCAACACAACCTTTAGGATTTAGTAATCCTACATAAGTAGTGATTTGCTGTTGTGTTCTCACTAGTAGTCATTCACACTTCAGATAGCGGTTGAGAAAATATTTGCAACCTAAACTAGCAATTGACTTAATAATTTTTGGAGAAACATAGATATGCAAACCAAACAGCTCGGTAATTCGGAGCTTCACATTACCCCAATAGGCTTTGGAGCCTGGGCGATCGGTGGAGGTGGATGGGCTTTTGGTTGGGGAGCGCAGGATGACCAGGAATCGATTGAAGCGATCGCTCGCGCTCTTGACCTCGGCGTTAATTGGATTGACACCGCAGCTATCTATGGTCTGGGACATTCGGAGGAAGTTGTTGCTAAGGCGCTCAAGGGTCGATCTAATCGCCCTTACATTTTCACTAAATGTTCAATGATTTGGGATGAAAAGGGCGAAATTGGTCGCAGTCTAAAAGCTGATTCAGTGCGGCGGGAAGTTGAAGCTAGTTTGCGCCGACTTGACATTGAAACCATTGATCTCTACCAGATCCACTGGCCTAACCCAGAGTCAGAAATTGAAGAAGGCTGGACGACTCTCTCCAAACTCAAAGATGAGGGTAAAGTTCGCTATATCGGGGTTTCAAACTTCAATGTAGAACAGTTGAAACGTATCCAAAAAATTACCCCAGTTACTTCATTACAACCGCCTTATTCGCTGGTTAAGCCTGATGTCGAAAAGGAAATTCTGCCTTTTTGCCAGGAAAATAACATCGGTGTAATTGTCTATTCACCGATGCAATCTGGCTTGCTTGCAGGAAAGATGACATCTGAGCGGGTTGCCAATTTACCAGATAATGATTGGCGCAAGAATAGTAGTGAATTTCAGGAGCCACGTTTATCTCGTAACCTGAAGTTGGTGGAAGTATTGCAAGATATTGGTAAGCAACATGATCGCTCCCCTGGTGAGGTGGCGATCGCTTGGACTTTAAATAATCCGGTGGTGACAGCTGCGATCGTTGGCGCACGCAATCCCAAGCAGGTGGAAGGGATCATCGCTGCTGGTGAATTTCGCCTCAATCAGCAGGAGCTAGATCAGATTGGTACTTTCTTGCGCGAGAATCCATAAAAGAGGTTTTGCGTAAACTTTGAATGGTGGCGATCGCATGTTTCGCCACAATATCAATTTCCTCTTGGGTATTAAACCGGCCAATCCCAAACCGCACTGAGGCATAAGCTAGCTGTTGGGGGTTTCCCAGTGCTGTCAGAACATGGGAGGGCGCAGTACTTGCTGATGAGCAAGCAGAACCAGAAGAAATCGCCATTACTGGCTGTAATCCTAGCAAAAGTGCGGCTCCATCCACCCCCTCAACGCTGATATTCAAGTTTCCCGCCAATCGTTGTTGAGGGTGTCCATTGAGATGAATTCCTTCAAGTTGGGAAAGTTGTGACCACAAGCTTTGCCTTAACTGGGTGAGGCGTTGGTTTTCTGTTGCTTGTTCAGCCAAGGCAATTTCTACAGCTTTCCCAAAGCCGACAATTTGCGGTGTATATAATGTCCCAGAACGCATCCCCCGTTCATGTCCGCCGCCGTGCTGCTGGGGAGCTAGTTGCACTCTAGGGTTACGCCTGCGGACGTACAGCGCCCCAATGCCCTTTGGCCCATATACCTTGTGTGCAGTTAGCGACATCAAGTCAATTTTCATCGCTTGCACATCCAGAGAGATTTTACCAATAGCTTGGGCTGCATCGGTATGGAAAATGATGTTGTAAGCATGGCATAGTTCCCCAATTTCGGCTATTGGCTGTAAAACGCCAATTTCGTTATTTGCAGCCATCACCGAAACCAAAATTGTCTCAGGACGGAAAGCTTTGTGTAACTCATTTAAATCAATCAGTCCATCTTGTTTAACGGGGAGAATAGTAATTTCAAAACCGAGAGTTTTTAAATAATTACAAGGATCAAGAACTGCATTATGTTCAGTGGTAACAGTAATAATATGCTGACCTTTTTTAAAATAAGCTTCAGCAACACCTTTAATAGCTAAATTATTCGCTTCTGTTGCACCACTGGTAAAAACAATTTCTTCAGGAGTGGCGTTAATTGCTCCTGCTAAAATCTCTCGCTTTTGCTTAACAGCAGCTTCTGCTTCCCAACCGTAAACATGACCAATACTTGCTGGGTTGCCAAAGTTTTCTGTGAAGTAGGGGAGCATTGCTGCTAATACCCGTTCATCTACGGCTGTAGTAGCATGGCAATCAAGGTATATAGGACGAATAGACATAATTATTAACTCAAACTTTTACTCAAATTTTTTAATACACTTAGAACTTGATACAATTCGCTTTCTCGTTTTAAAAGTGTAAATTGGTCAGACATAGCATACTTTGGTTGATTCTCTTGGGCAAGTTTCAGGAAAATAAAATCACTACCATTTGTTACTAATCCAAAAGTAGGTTTGTCTTGATTAGGATTAGCCAACATATAAACAAGTGCTTGAGGTACGGCTTCTAAAAGAGAAAAGCTAGACCTTTTAGATTCAATTACTAACAACCAGAATTGTTCTTGAATAACTAAAATATCAATTCTACCTCTAATGATTTCTCCTTCATCTTCCGCAGAAATTTGTATTGATTCCTCGCCTCTCATATAAAAAGGATCATCATAAAATCCAGCTAAATTGAGTAAAGGAGATAAAACTACTAATTTCACCGTTTCTTCTGACAAAGGAGGACGTTTGACTAGACGGAGAAAATGAAGCTTGATTCTGTCTAAATCTTGCTTTTCTAAATCTGTAATTTCCGGTAAAGTATCGAACCAATCTGTAAAAAAACCTTCACTTTCAGTTTGTTGCAGACCAAATCTTGCTTCTAAATCAGCATGGCTGACATTATGAGCTTGGATGACTTGAACCATATTAGTTTTAATTGGCGAGAAGTTTAATTTCTTACTTCAATGATAGCATTGACAGTTTCCAGATAAATTTAATAACCAAAGTAGAATTTTTGTATTAATCCTCCCTCCATTTACTTTTTTATGGAAAAATACTTTCTAGTTGATTTCTTGAGTACTTGAAAGTAAGATCCAAATATTGTTAATGACAATAATATATAAACAAATGCATAATAAGCATTAGTGTAAAACAAGATTATAAACGGAATGAAAGTAGTTGCAATTGCAAAAACTATTATGAAAGCAGCGAAGGTAGTCCGATAACTTTCGATTAGTTTAGTTTCTTTTTCAAGATTAAAATTAAAAACCCTGGAATAATCTGCTTCGTTTAGCTCTTTCCTAATTTCTTCCTCATAGCCCTGGAGATTATCTGCAAAAAAAATAATGAAAGATTGCTTAATTAGGTTCCAGAATCCAATGATTGCAACAACTAGTAATAAACTCAAAAAACCTAAAAATAGAATTCCACTTTGATCAATCTTTGGGTTTGCTAAGACGATTGCATCTACAATTGGTTTCCAAAGGGCTATAGTTGCACCAATTACTCCCATTAACTTCAAATCTTCAAAGGCACTTTTGATATATTCTTCAGCTTTCTCACTTAATCGAACATACTCTTTATAGAGATACTCTAACCTTGAATTAGAATCCATACGAACCCCCTAGACGATGTGAACTCAATTCTATGAATTCAAATACTTAATCGCAAGGTTATAGCAAAAAAACATCCAGCAGCAACGACTCTTTCATATAGCTGCTAATTCCCGTAATTTAGTTAAAACTGCCAGAGCATGACCTTTGGTTTTCACATTCGGCCAAGCATAGACAATCATTTTATCAGGTGAAATTAAAAAAGTTGAGCGAGCAACACCCATATATTCTTTGCCCATAAATTTTTTTAAGCGCCAAGCACCGTAGGCTTCTGTCAAAATATGTTCTGGGTCACTCAAGAGCGTGATTGACAAGTTATGTTTGCTGATAAATTTACAATGGGATTTACCTAAATCTGGACTCACGCCTAAGATTTTCGCTCCTAGTGCGCTGAAATCTTGATACAACTCGGTGAAATCTTTCGCTTCGGTAGTACAACCGGGTGTGTCATCTTTGGGGTAGAAGTAGAGGACAACCCACTGACTGCTGAGGTCGTCAAGAGTGACTGAATTGCCATTTTGGTCAGGGGTGGAGAAATCTGGTGCTGGTTGTCCGACTTGGGGAATGTTGCTCATGATGGAAGTGTGAGAGATTGCGTAAGCGTAGCTCGTCGTAGACATCGCTTTAGAATTGTACATAGATTAAGCGATCGGCCGACGCATTAACATTGTATCGGGATGCATTAGCATTGCAGAGGCACGCATTAACATTCAATTGGGATGCATTGGCATTGCAAGGTATTGCCAAATTTAATTCGCTACGAATTAATGAAATGCTGTACTAAATCAAATCACTTTCAACAAATGCTTTAGCAAGTTATTTCAAATCAAGCAGAAGATATATTCTTAACTTAGTTTTGCTAAAAGCTGATATTTGTAAAAATAAATACTCCTTTGAGATAAGTAACTCAGTCGAGTATTTTTGTGAGAGTTTATGCAGCAGAAGCCAGATTACGGATGCAAAACTTTAAATAAATTATTTCAGTTGAAGTTGCATTGAAACTTCTGATTATTTAATTATCAGAAAAGCTCTCAAATCTTCTATCGCAAGACATATAAATTAGCAGTGTTAGACTATTAGTTTCAATGTGTTAATTAGCCATAGTATTGCCATAATTTTGTTATCATACTGTCATCCTGATATGCAATAATAAAACATTAGCTTTAATACATGGAGAGCTATATTTATTTTTAAAATAGTAGGCGGTGTGACAAATTTCCGCCCAACAATTTGTGATTAGACATAAGGAGAAAACGATGAGACAATTTACCCTGTTTACGCTACTGTATCTAGCAACGGGAGTTTGTCTAATGGCGATCGCCCTTCAGTATCCTGAGATAACTCCAAACCTGAAAGCAACTCTGCTAGTCAACGCCGGACTGTCATATCTTGTCGCTGTACTTAGTACCTTTGGGTTTTGGCGTCAAGCCGCACGCCAAAGCCAAGCTAGACGACTGCACCAACAGGCAGCTTGGAAACAGAATTTGGTGGCGATCGCACCCTGGCTTGTAATTGCATTGACGCTCGTTGCATCCCTCTCCAATCTGCTGCCTAACAATTGGACGACTGAAGCGCTCGTGAAAGCATCTATAGGGCTACCAATTATCTTGCTCAGTGCAGAACAACTCTTTATCAGAAGCCAATTTCGGTAGTGAATCCACAAACAAATCATGCACATTTAAAGTTCTCCCATCAGGTTGAGAGCGATCGCTTATATTTATCCGCAATAATAATGACTTAGCCTACAAATGTTTTTGTTTATTTATTCTCACACTTCAAAGTTCCCATGTCTAAAGATATGCAACGCGAATTTACCAACCGCGATGAGTTGGTAGCCTACCTCCGCGAACAATTCCCAGATGCGGCACAACGCGATGACCACATCAGTGAAACCGTTGGGGGACGAAAAGCTGCACAAAAAGCGCTGCAAAAAATCGATGCAGTAAGCTACGCCCAAACACGTAATTTTTTCGCAGGTGCAGTCACGCGACTTTCGCCTTACATCCGTTATGGCGTTTTGAGTTTGCGAGAAATTCGAGATTATGTCCTTGAACGGGTACAACAAAACGATGCTACGAAATTAATTAACGAATTAGGTTGGCGCGACTATTGGCAACGGTTATATGTCAAATTAGGAAATGGAATCTGGAAAGACCAGGAAGAGTACAAAACTGGTTACACTGTGGCTGAATATGCACCCGAATTGCCGCAAGATATCAGACAAGGAACCACAGGTAGGGTTTGCATCGATAGTTTTAGCCATGACTTGAGAGAAACTGGCTATTTACATAACCACGCCCGAATGTGGCTAGCGGCTTACATTGTCCATTGGCTGCGTATTCGTTGGCAAGCAGGAGCCAAATGGTTTCTCGAACACCTTTTAGATGGAGATCCTGCTAGTAATAATATGTCATGGCAATGGGTTGCCAGCACCTTTAGTCAAAAACCGTATTTTTTCAATCGTGAGAACTTAGAACGCTACACCAAAAGCATTTATTGCCAGAAATGTCCCCTTTACGGTCATTGTGATTTTGAAGGCAGCTATGAAGAATTAGAACAGCGACTTTTTCCCAAAGGGGAATTTAGCAAACAAGCCAATAGCCAAAGTTGGCAGCGTGGAAAGAAAGGTAAAAAGTAAGGTAAAAGACCAAAAAAGATGAATAAACCAATTGTTTGGATACATGGAGATTGCCTCAGTCCATACAACCCTGTATTACAAAAATATCCCGATGCGCCAGCTATCTGGGTTTGGGATGAGGCTTTGATAGAGGAATGGCAACTGAGTCTTAAACGCCTCACGTTTATTTACGAATGCTTGCTGGAGTTACCTGTTGTTATCCGTCGTGGCGATGTGGCACAAGAAATTTTAGTTTTTGCTCAAGAACATGATGCGAATTTAGTCGTCACAGCCGACAGTCCGAGTCCCCGATTTGATGATATCTGCAATCAAATGGAAGGTTCTATAGAAGTGGAGGTGCTAGAGGTGGAACCATTTTTTGACTATGATGGCTATATTGACCTCAAGCGGTTTTCGCGCTATTGGAAAGTGGCTCAAAATTATGTTTTTGAGTAGGGGAATTGTAAATATTATAGTTTGCGTAGGCGTAGCCCGCCGCAGGCATCGCTAAAGGCTCAGATTCTCCACTTCTGTTAAAAGTTTAGGATTTTTGGCACATCCTACAATAAGTATTGGGATATTCTATACTTGAAATTCCTCCCAATGACATAGCTTTTTTAACCCACACCAAACCCCGTGTATTGCCTTACTAATGGTTCATGAAATGCCAAAACAATATCTTCCTTTGGGATTCCTAACTTTACTAAGTCATTGGCAATACCAATCTCGGTACCGTCGTATTGTATCCAAATCTTCTCATCTTTGATATCGAGATGCAAAACACACCCATATTGCCGTCGTCGCCTCTTCCAGCCTACGTACACTAATTGATAGTGATCGTTAATAGAATCAAAAATAACTTGTTTTTCTATTTCACTCTTTGACGAACCTCGACTAGCATAAGCTGTCAGTAATTGTTGAATATAAGCTCGATATTGTTCTAATTTTTCCATCCTACAATCACCTCATTCACAGGATCGTAAACGATTAGCTTTAGTTGAGAGCGTTGAATAACAATTTGAATGAATTGCAATGCAAAGAAGCTGCTATAAGTTCCTAAAGGAACAGCTAAGTATAAAACTCGTTCTGGTTCTTGAATCTCTAGAGCAATTTTATAATTGAAACATTGACCTAATGCTGTATGAAATTCGTAAATATTTGATGCACCAAGAAAACTTTTAATCTCAACCGCTATTTTCTCTCCGGCTCTCTCAGCTGCTAATATCGGTTCTGCACCCAAATCAATGTACATTTCAACCCCACCGACTTCAATTTCTAGAGGATCATCTGTAATCACCCAACCTTCTTTTTCTAGTCCTTTTCTAACAGCATTATGAAAAATATCTCTTGCAGCCATTCAAATATAACTTTCTTAAATATGTAGATGAATGAAGTGCGGCTTCCCGCAGGGGATTACGAATTGGTATTGCTTTTAAATATAGCACTGGATATAAAAAGTCAAAGCCCTTGCGATTGATTGACTTTCCGCAATCCGTTAAAAATATGAAGCATTAAATTTTCTGACTACCTTCTCGTGCTAAATTACTAAAGCTTGGAGTTGGGAAACTCCGGTGAAATTCCGGGACTGTGCCGCAGCTGTGAGGGGATCGCCCAAGTCAGAATGCCAACTCTCAAGATGTCAGAGAAGACACACTCACCGTCTACTCCCTGCGTTGCACGGGGAAGGAGTTCCAAGTTTGCTTTCTAGATTTGCCACTTGTCCTGGCTTGTTTTATGCTACACCCGCCGCCGATGGTATATTATCTCGCATTAGAATACCAGGTGGAATTATTAATAGTCAGCAGTGCCGTGCGATCGCAGATATAGCAGAACAGTACGGTGGCGGCTATGTAGATGTGACTAATCGAGCTAATCTCCAAGTCCGCGAAATCCGCACGGGGATAAATGCTGAGGTTCTGAAACATCTACAGGATATAGGACTAGGTTCTCGTAATCCTGTTGTAGACCACATCCGTAATATTATGACCAGCCCAACTGCTGGTATTGACCCGCTAGAATTAATCGATACCCGTCTTTTTGTCCAAAGTTGGGATGATTATATTGCTGCACAGCCGGCGCTTTCGGAACTGTCGGCAAAATTTAGCGTTTGCTTTGATGGTGGTGGGATAATTCGGGTGTGCGATCGCTTGAATGATATCCTATTTGCTGCTGTCTTAGTTGATGGTAATGTTTATTTTCGCCTTCATCTCAGTGTAGGCGCAAAGGGTCAACCGCCCAGCGATATGGGAATTTTGTTATCACCAGAGCAATGTTTACCCGTCTTGGGAGCTTTGGCAGAGGTCTATCTAGCTCATAGTAATACTACAAGTAAACGTCGGCTACGGCTATTAGAGTTATTAAATACTTTGGGTTGTGAAAATTATCTCCAGGAAGTTCAGCAGCGTCTACCTTTTTCTCTTTTATGCAGTGACCTAACCCCCAACTTATTAAGGAAGGAGGAGGAATTCTCTACTCTTGTGCAAGGAGAGGGAAAGTATCAGCATATTGGACTCCATCCCCAACGTCAGCAAGGCTTATTTTACATTGGTGTCGTCTTACCCCTTGGACGATTGGAGAGTAACCAAATGCGAGGTTTAGCAGATTTAGCAACGAAATACGGTAGCGGCACTCTTCGATTAACCCCCTGGCAAAATCTACTGTTAACTGATATTCCTCAGCAATGGGTTAGCGATGTCCAAACTGAAATTGCTTTCTTAGGATTAGATTCTTCAGCAACCAACATCAAGAGTGCATTAGTTGCCTGTTCTGGAAAAAAAGGTTGCGCCGCTTCTGCCACAGATACCAAAGATCATGCATTAGGATTAGCAGAATATCTTGAAACTCGCGTTACTCTGGATTGCCCAGTTAATATCCACTTTAGCGGTTGCGAAAAATCCTGCGCCCAGCATAGCAAGAGTGATATTACTCTGCTTGGTGTCAGCATTGAGGCTGACAATGGAACTCTGGAAGCCTATCACGTTTATGTTGGTGAGAGCAAGGAGAAATTCGGACGTGAACTATATCAAAATGTAACTTTTGCCGAACTACCGGCATTAATAGAGCGGATGCTATGTATATATAAAATTCAACGTCTAAATTCTGATGAGTCCTTTGGGGAATTTGCTAATCGATATGCGATCGCCCAATTACAGCAGTTATTTAATATTATTCCTAAATCATTTGTAAATAAGAAGATTCCCAACTTTCTAGAGAAGTCGTCAATCTAAGCCTTTCAATTTTATTTGTCAATCCAAAATCTAAAATCCCAAATCGAATGCCCGACTATATCCGAGATGCCAACGAAATTTACCGCAATTCTTTTGCAATCATCCGGTCAGAAGCGAACCTAGATGTGCTGCCGATAGATGTAGCAAAAGTTGCTGTACGTCTCATTCATGCCTGTGGAATGACGGATATTGTCACTGACTTGGGATATTCACCAACAGCAGTACAATCTGCAAGGGCAGCACTAGCCACAGGAGCGCCAATTCTGTGCGATTGCCGGATGGTTGCCGATGGCGTTACCAGGCGACGGTTGTCTGCAAATAATCAAGTGATTTGTACTCTCAACGAACCGGAAGTGCCAGAAATTGCCCAGCGTCTGGGTACTACAAGGTCGGCGGCAGCCCTAGAATTATGGCGATCGCACCTGGAAGGATCGGTGATTGCAATTGGTAATGCGCCCACAGCACTATTCCGCCTATTAGAAATGCTCGATGAAGGAGTGCCGAAACCTGCTATCATTTTAGGCTTTCCAGTGGGGTTTGTCGGTGCAGCCGAATCGAAAGCCGCATTGGCAGCAGACAGCAGGAATGTACCATTTTTGACCTTACACGGTCGGCGCGGTGGAAGTGCGATCGCAGCCGCAGCAGTTAACGCCCTGGCAACGGAGGAAGAATGAATATGGAAAATAAAGGTCGTCTTTATGGAATTGGTGTCGGGCCAGGCGATCCCGAACTATTGACTCTGAAAGCACTGCGGTTATTACGTGCGGCTCCTGTGGTAGCTTATCAATCAGCCACAGATAAAGAAAGTATTGCCAGAGCGATCGTCGCGCAGTATTTACCTGGGAATCAAATTGAGGTGTTATTTCACCTCCCCCGCGCCTTGGAACCGGAAAATGCCAAGTCTATTTATGACAAGGAAATTGAACCAATCGCCGACCATTTAGCGGCCGGTCGAGATGTTGTAGTACTGTGTGAGGGAGATCCATTTTTCTATGGCTCATTCATGTACGTGTTCACTCGGTTATGTGACCAGTATGAAACAGAAGTTGTACCCGGGGTTTCCTCGCTGATGGCTTGTCCGGTAGCATTGGGTGTACCTTTCACCTACTACACCGATATTCTCACAGTCTTACCCGCGCCATTGCCAGCAGAAGAACTAACTACACATCTGCTGATGACCGACGCAGCCGCAATTATGAAGCTAGGTCGTCACTTTACCAAAGTACGAGATATCCTGCATAAATTAGGGCTAGCATCACGGGCAAGATATATTGAGCGAGCATCAACATCACAGCAACGCATCATACCTTTGGATGAAGTTGATCCAGATGAAGTACCTTATTTCTCGATGATTGTAATTCCAACTAAGAATCGACTATAAACCCGTCAAAAGAGGCAAGGGGGCAGGAGGCGGGAAAAACTGAGACGGAGCTTGTACTCCGCCCCAATTCAAACGGACAAAGAAGGACAGGGCAATACGAGATGCTACAACGATGCGACAATTGAACCAGAGAACACATTTTTTGCCGCTCAACGACCGGTCATTTGCTCCAACTTTTCAGGGTACCGAGCGCCTTGCACCGCGATCTTGGAGGCGGCATCATCGATGTTACGCAGATCGTCGGGCGTGAGTTCGACTGAGACAGCCCCGATGTTTTCGTCCAAGCGATGCAACTTTGTGGTGCCTGGGATTGGAACAATCCACGGCTTTTGAGCCAGCAGCCAGGCGATCGCAATCTGAGCAGGTGTAGCCTGCTTCTGTTCGGCAATGCTGCCAAGCAGATTAATCAGAGCCTGATTCGCCTTAAGAGCCTCTGGCGTGAAGCGAGGCAGGGTGCTGCGGAAGTCGGAACTGTCGAAAGTCGTGCTTTCATCGATCTTGCCAGTGAGAAAGCCCTTGCCCAGTGGGCTGTACGGGACAAAGCCGATTCCGAGTTCCTCAAGGGTCGGTATCACTTCCGCTTCAGGTTTTCTCCACCACAGCGAGTATTCACTCTGAAGTGCTGTTACAGGTTGAACTGCGTGAGCGCGACGAATCGTTTGCACGCCTGCTTCCGAGAGTCCAAAGTGCTTCACCTTACCCTCCTGAATCAGTTCCTTCACTGCTCCTGCAACGTCTTCGATCGGTACGTTCGGGTCAACCCGGTGCTGATAGAGCAAGTCGATTGTCTCGATGTTGAGTCGCTTGAGTGAACCCTCCACGACTTCCTTAATATGCTCCGGTCGGCTATTCAATCCGGGTGAACCCTTCATCCCACGAGGATCAGAATTCGGACTGATGTCAAATCCGAATTTAGTGGCAATGACCACTTGATCGCGGAAGGGAGCTAGGGCTTCGCCCACAAGCTCTTCGTTTAAGAACGGGCCGTAGACCTCGGCGGTGTCAAAGAATGTAACGCCGCGTTCGACGGCGGCCCGAAGAAGAGCGATCATCTCCTGCGTGTCTTTGGGTGGGCCATAGGAAAAGCTCATTCCCATACAGCCCAGCCCGATGGCCGAGACTTCTAAGTTGCTGTTTCCAAGTTTGCGCTTTTGCATTGTTATTCCTTTGAGGTTCCACCTCGGTTATGTAGATTTCAGGGATGCCATATCAATCACAAAGCAGTACTTCACATCAGACTTGAGCAGGCGATTGTAGGCTTCGTTGACTTTCTGGATAGGGTGCGTTTATACCGTTTCACTTTAAGGTTGATACATTTAGGCAAGCAGGGGAGCAGAGGAGCAGGGGAGCAGAGGGGAAAGAATTTGTATCAGGATTTTAGTGAAATGGTATTAGGGTTTGATCGTGTTGGCGACGAACATCACTGCACCGTTTGGCCGCCATCGATGACCATAGCGTGCCCAATGACGAAGGCAGCCGCGTCCGAACACAGCCAGACGACGGCCGCAGCGATCTCCTCAGGCTTGCCCATCCGTCCGACCGGCTCCTCCGCAATCACTTTCGCACGCCCTTCGTCCGTGCCACCGGTGAAGCGGCCCATCATCGGGGTGTCGATGTAGCCGGGACAGACGGCGTTGACGCGGATGTTCTGCGCGGCGTAGTCGAGGGCGGCTGCCTTAGTCAGTCCGATCACGCCATGTTTCGCGGCAGTGTACGCGGGACTGCCCTTGATGCCGATGATTCCCGCGCCTGATGACGTATTGACGATCGCGCCACGTCCCTGCTTGAGAATCAGGGGAATCTCATGCTTCATGCACAGGAAAACGCCACGGAGGTTGATGTCGATAATCCGGTTCCATTCCTCCTCCTCGTACTCTGCGGTTGGAGCCGCATTCCTCGGCTCGATGCCCGCGTTGTTGAAGGCGAAGTCCAGCCGCCCGAAGGTCTCGATGGTCTTGTCCAGAGCGGCCTTCACGTCCTCAGATCGCGTCACGTCGCACTTGAGAGCGATCGCCCGACCGCCGAGTTCCTCGATCATGCGGGCCGTTTCTTGATTGCCCTGTTCTGAAACATCAGCAACCACCACGCTGGAACCCTCACGGGCAAACGCCAGCGCCGTAGCTCGACCGATACCGCTCGCTGCTCCGGTCACAAACGCAACCTTTCCTGTGTAGTTTCCATTCTCGTTCGTTGTCATTTTTTACTCCTTGAATTTTTCACCTAACAAGGTCTTATACCAATTCGCAATGACGCTCGTTCCTCGCTAACGCTGCGCTAACGCAATGGGCTACGCTAATGCAATAAGAAACTTAGATGCAGCAAGATTTTCCTGAGTTATATCTGTTGCCTCATTTTGGAGAATTGGTCTTAAAACCACTGGATGCGGAGATCAATTAGGATATTGTTCGTCGCTGACTTTTTCGAGCCAGTCCACAGGCTTGCCGTCGAGCCATTCCTGAATAGCGATGTGCGTCATGGCTGTGGTTGCTGTAGCACCGTGCCAATGCTTCTCATCTGGCGAGATCCAGATTGTGTCCCCCGGTTGAATTTCCTTGATCGCTCCACCCCAGCGTTGTACGAGGCCACAGCCCGCCGTCACGATCAGGGTTTGCCCCAACGGGTGGGTATGCCATGCTGTCCTAGCACCAGGTTCAAACGTGACGCTAGCGCCAGACGTGCGGGCTGGTTCATGTGCCTCGAACAGGGGGTCAATGCGGACAGTGCCGGTAAAATAATCAGCCGAACCTTTGGCGGAAGGCTGTGAGCCACTTCTTTTGATGTCCATTTTCTTAATTCCTTTACTTGATGCCATTTTGGTGGCTAGCAGGCAAGTCTCTTTCCCAATCAAAACTGAGTTTTCTCTTGAATAAAAATCCAGAATGCTTATAAGAAGCCGAAATCATTTTTCATTGCTTTAGCTTCATTCTAGGAATCTTGAAGAACAAGTAATAAAATGATCGTCTAAGATCGTTGTACAATTCTGCAAACTTAGAAATGAACGCTGCCAAAACGAGTCAAAAGTCCGATCGCAATTTAATGAACGACTCGCAGGCAAAGCGCGAGCTAGACAGAGCGCAAGCCAACAGAGACGAACTGACTGAACGGATTGCCCAGGCTATTCCTCATGATGGGACGATTGAGCCGCTCAAAGGTTTGCACTTCAACCGCGCCTCCTCGCCTTCGGAATGCCTTCATAGTGTCTCTATCCCTGCGTTTTGTGCGATCGCTCAGGGCAGTAAAGAAGTTCTTTTGGGTAGCGATCGCTATCAGTACGACCCGATGCATTATCTGCTTGCTACAGCCGAACTGCCAATTGTCAGCCAAATTCTAGAAGCGTCCAAGGAGCAACCATACCTTAGCCTTCGTCTCGATCTCGATCCTACTCTTGTTGGCTCAGTCATGGTCGAGGCAGGGTATCCCTCATCGCGCAGCCGTGCTGATGTGAAAGCAATTGACGTAAGTCCATTGAATGCAAATCTTTTGGACGCTGTGGTGCGGCTTGTCAGGCTTCTAGATTCTCCTGCTGAAGCTCATGTTCTCGCACCACTGATTAAGCGAGAAATCATTTACCGACTCATGATAGGAGAGCAAGGTAATCGGCTCCGTCATATTGCAGTTCTGGGTGGCTACACCCACCACATCGCCAGAGCCGTCGAGCGACTTCGTAAAGACTTTGACCAGCCGATCAAGATTGAGAGCATCGCACAAGAGATGGGAATGAGTGTTTCGGGCTTTCACCATCATTTCAAGTCTGTCACGGCAATGAGTCCCTTGCAGTTCCAGAAGCAACTGCGGCTCCAGGAGGCTCGCCGTCTGATGCTCGGCGAGAACCTTGACGCTGCTAGCGCTGGCTACCGCGTGGGGTACGACGATGCCTCGCACTTCAACCGTGAGTACAAGCGGCTCTTTGGTGTACCACCAATGCGCGATGTGGAGCGGCTGCGAGAAACTGTTAGGGAAACTGCCAGTTCAATATGAACTTCTCAACAATACCTTAACCAAAACACGAGTAAGAACAGAGATATTGTTAGACCAGAAGCGATCGCAACCATGAAAGAAATTGGTATCGATATTACCGATCAACACTCCAAACCTCTGAGTGATTTTCAAGGGCAAGACTTTGATGTAGTAATTTCTTTGTGTGGCTGTGGCGTGAATTTACCGCCAGAGTGGGTTATGCGAGAAGTATTTGAAGACTGGCAATTAGATGATCCAGCAGAACAACCAGAAATTTTTCTTAGAGTCCGCGATCAGATTAAAGAACGGGTGACTCAATTGATTGAATCTGTAAATAAAGAATTTACACCTCTCGAAGAGCCTACAGTGTAAAGTTTGCATATTATTTTTTTCTATTCATAGACTTAATAATTCAAAACATTTGTAAACGGAATTTTTAACTCTCATTAGAGAATATTTACAGTGATTTCCAGGTAAATAGACCACGCGGTAGAGATTTAGCAATACGCTTTACCTCTAGACAGATGTGGCTCAAATATTATCAAAACTGCTGTAAAACCTTGTATCTCCGTGCTTGGTTCCAAACAAAAATTTTTTAGATTTGCTGATAAATCGAGACTTTGAAAAAGATTTAAAGTCAGCATGTTATTTTTCTCTAATCAGAGATATAAAAAGAGCCATTTATATAAGCCCAATTTGTCCGGTAAATCACTATATAAATTATTTTTTAAATACAAAAATAGATGGTTTAGTGATATTTTTCTAAGAAAGAATGGTATTATCTGGCATAGCGTGCTACAACGCTAAAGGATTTCCAAATAAAAAATACCAACTACTTCTTGTACGGGTTAATTTTTCACGTAATCTGGAAAATCCCACAAAAAAGCTAACCCCCTAACCCCCTTCCCGACGCGGAAAGGGGGAAAATTCAAAGTCTCTCTCCTTAACGGAAGAGAGAAATAGAAGAGAGGTTTTCCAGATACCGTACAAAATCAATTTGTGGCGTAGGCTTCTCTCTCGCCTGCTTTTTGGTGCGGGTAAAATGCCCACGCTATAAGATTAGATAATTTATTTTTTGGAAATCCTTAATGACATCTTAACTGAAGATAAATTCACACCAAACGTTTAATCAGGAGAGAAAGTTTTATGGCTGATACTATACTATTTCAAGGTAACAGGTACATTGGGGACACTACTTCTCTTGCACAATTCTATGGAGCGCAAACTGCCACCAATTTTGAAATACTCAATAGCAGTGGCGTTCTGACGGACAGTTTTGTAGGTGTCAATTTCA
The DNA here is from genome assembly GCF_034531135.2 of Nostoc sp. CmiVER01. NCBI lineage: Bacteria > Bacillati > Cyanobacteriota > Cyanophyceae > Nostocales > Nostocaceae > Nostoc > Nostoc sp. CmiVER01. The sequence continues at coordinate 92,059 of NZ_JAVRBU020000015.1, read as the reverse complement.
CCTATAGATCAACCGGATTCTTTAATTCTGGAACCATCACTTCGTTCTTTGGCTTCGGAAATAACGGCCAACTCATAGAGCAGGACACAAATCTGAATCTTGACGTTGCGACAAGAAATAGCCTTTTATCTATCGGTACATCATCATACGACTATGGTCAATATTTTTATCGAGGTAATGACAGTATCCTCGGATCTGCGGAGGATGATAGCTTTGACGGCTCCAAAGGTAACGACACCATCAATGGTGGGGCGGGTATTGATGTCTTAAGCTTCCAAAAATTTAGTGAGGGAGTAATTGTTAATCTCTCAACAGGGCAGGCAATTACTTCTTTTGGCACATCGGTTATTTCCAACGTCGAAGATATCGAGGGGTCAGCATTCGGCGATATACTGACTGGGAACTCTGGAAATAACCAGACCCAAGGGTTTGGCGGCGCTGATAGAATTAATGGCGGTGCAGGATTTGATACTGCTGTCTATTTCGACGCTACTTCAGCAGTCGGTGTTGATTTGTCCTCTGGAGTTGTTATTGGTGGTAGCGGTAATGATACTTTAGTTTCCATTGAGCGAGTGTTGGGATCTCGTTTTAGTGACGTGCTGATTGGTTCTAATGCCAATGAATCTTTCTTAGGGGGATTTGGTGACGATTCTATCGATGGTGGGGGTGGCATTGATACCGTTGAGTACGGTTTTGTCGGTTCTAGGGTTATCGTAAATCTTGCTTCTGGATTCGCTATTGGTGGTGCAGGAACTGACTCTATTTTCAACGTTGAAAACGTAAAAGGCTCGATTTTCGATGATATCCTCTTCGGTAACTCTGGAGCCAATGTTCTTAATGGCGACAATGGAAATGATGGTTTGAATGGTGGTGCTGGTGCTGATACTTTAACTGGCGGACAAGGCGCAGATTTATTTGCCTTCCAGTTTGGGCAATCATTAGTATCAGGAAGCGATCGCATTACTGATTTCACCATTGGCACTGATAAAATTGGTTTACTGAGTACAGACACAGCAGCCGTGATTACACCTAGCACTTTTACCCGTGCTGCCGATAAGACTGCCACTACTTTACAAAACTTAGTCAATCAAGTATTTACCGATGCGAATGGAGCCGTAGCCGGAAATCAAGCTTTAGGAGTAAATGGTGCAGCCTTAGTCAGAGTAACAAGTGGAGCGATCGCTGGAACTTATCTAGCGATTAATAATAGTACTGCTGGTTTTCAGGCGAATAGTGATTTGTTAGTCAATTTAACAGGAATAACCGGTACTTTACCTGCGTTGGGAAATATTACAGTGAGCAGTTTCTTTGCTTAGTTAGCATGATGATTTTCAAACTAACCTGCCGAATGTAAGTTAACAAATTCCGTGGGTTTAAGTTGCATAGCTTCTATCAAGCGGCAAGTTTTGTGGTGGGGTCAAAATCCCCATTGCAAAACAAAATTTACGAATTACGAATTACGAATTACGAATTATTTAATATCAGGCTTGATTATTGAAAATTCAGAATAGAATAACCTCCTGGCAGATTTAACCAGGAGAGTTCAAAAAATTTGATTCATCTTTACAAGCGTTGTAGCAGGCTCAAACCGTGGGTATCAGTACCACAAGTATTGAAAAGAAAGTATTTATCAGCCAACTTTTGTACTTGTTCTGATTCGACTACGCTAGGTTTCCAGGGGTTAGGATTATTGTAGGCGTAGAAAGTTTCCACACCATCAATGCCCTTTTCAGACGCAGCTGGAATTAAGTCAAAAAGTGATCGCTTGTAACGAGCCGGATGAGCCAAAACTGCCAATCCCCCAGCTTCATGAATAGCAGCAATCACGTTACTTGCCTGATATTCTGACCCTGTAGTCGGCCTTCTTTGGAGATAAGGCTTTATACTAGGGTGTTCTGGTGTAAAAGCGTAAGCCAAAATGTGAACTTCTATATCCAAAAGGCTGGCATTAATTTCTACACCACTCCACAGGTAAGGAGTGCTTGCACCAGGATTATTCCACTTCCAGTCTTCTAACCAAGCAACTGCTGCTTGATAGCCCATAATACCATGATGATCGGTGATGGCTAACCCTTTTAACCCAATAGCGATCGCCTGTTCCATCAATACACTTGGCTGCAACCTACCATCAGAGTAGACGGTGTGCATGTGAAAGTTGAATAACCTTGGACAACTTTGTGCATCAATGTTTTGGAAGACTTGCTTCAAAAGTTCTGTGGAAGCAGTAGTTCGGGCCAAATTTACAACCATAACCCCCTCTGAACAAAAATATATCTTTTTAACACACTAAAACGGCACATCTAGAGATGAGAAAGACTCAGCACTCTAAATTAGTGTTCGCTGCTACTTTCTCAGCCTTCTCAGCAAATTTTTCAATATGTTAAGACTACGTTAGCAAATCTTAACCTCAGTAGTCATGGGTAATTTGGACTACTTTAAATATGGGTAGTAAAAAATATTGCATAGAGATTCATACAAATATGTTTATAGCATTTATGCTACAAGACTTACCGTTAAAGATTTAAGAGAGTAATTTTCTTTGATAAGCCTACAATTCAACTATATATTACGTGTAAGAAAATATAATTTTTCCCAGTAATTACACTACTGTAGGTAACTAGTAATGATTTTAGTGTAAGCGTAGCCCGCCGCAGGCATTGGATGAGTCAGCCTAAAATAACATTCAAGAAAAGTAGCGATCTTTCCTGAATCACTATACTCCTCGCGCAATTCCAAAAGAATCTCCCTTTAAGGTGACTCCAAGCGGTTCTATTACCACCTCGCGGCTATGAGATGCTTCAACCCTTCCGGCAATCACAGCCGTAAGCTTATGTTCTCTTGCGAGGATGACGATTCTCTCTGCATCCTGCTCCGACTCAGTATAGAATGCAAATCCTGCACCGTAATTGAAAACAGAAAGCATCGTCGTTGCCCCACCCTCAAGATGACCCTCGACAAACGTAAATATCTCCGGCACTGGGAGCATTGTTTCAATAACATACCGGAGCGACTTCACTGAGCGCATCAGCTTTTGCCATCCATGTCCAGTGATATTCTCCATCGCGGTAGGACGAATCCCCTCACCAAGCACCGCTTGCACAAGTGGCGTGTAAAGATACGAAGCGGCATTCATCGCTTCCCAGAACTCCTGCCCACTTGGAAGTTTTGTTCTGTAGCCATCAGGGAGCGACTCGGCAAGCTTTCGCAGTGGGGTAAAGCCGTTCTCATGGGGCCCAGAACTCTCGATCAGAACAATGGTATTTCCGGCATCCAGACGCGAACTATCAATGGGAGCGACACCAGTCGGCATGACTCCAAAAACCGAGCCTGCAATGTCGAGCCGACCTGGAATCATCTTCGTTTTTAATTGAGGAGTTTCCCCTGAGAGGTACACACACCCCACTTGTTTACATCCCTCAACCACTCCATCAAGAAACCCATCAAGGAAGGCGGGAGTAAAGATTGTTTCAGGAGTACTCGACGGCAGATATAAACCGAGAAGTATAGTCTGCATACCTGATGTTGCGGCATCATTCGTAAGACACGAGATGATCTTGATGCCAATGTTCCACCAAAATTGCCGAAGTTCTTCTTCGGAAAGATCGTCAGGTCGAGTATCGTCTGCTGTACCCAGTCCTTCGGGGACAAGTGTCATCGAAAGTTCTCTAGCCCCCGCCTCTAGAAATGGAGCGAGATTGAAGCTGAAAGCATTAGCACTTGCTCCAAGACCCGATGCGGGCACAATACCATAGGCACTTGCAAAGCCAAGGGTGCGTTTTGCGGCATCAATGAAGCGTCGTTTTGCGGCATCGAGAGTATCGTAATCGACTTGATCGAGAGCTTGAGCCATCAGGTTGCGTTTTAATTTAGGAGTAGAGACGCAATTAATCACGTCTGTGCAGGAGTTAAAAGTCAGAAAAATTCATAACTCCTAACTTTAAAATACCTCATCTTCAATACCACGCCACCATTCCCCCAAATTCATCATGTCTTGGTAAATATCCTTTAATTCTTTGTTGTAAACATCATCTGTAAGGGTGGCTCGGCGCTCTTGTAATTTCTTAAGGCGCAGTTGTACCAATAGCCAAGGTTTAGTAATGCTATTAGTTGCTTCTATGTATTGCGCTAGTTCTTTGCTATCCATAATGTTTTATATTTTAATTTTCATGCCAGTACTTTTATTCAAGCTACTGCCCGTCCCACCACTTAATAACAGAAAAGGGAGAAATTCTTTTTAATTTCTCCCTTTTCTTGGTGGAACCAGTTTAAAACTGACAGCTAATTAAGCTTTGGCCAAGTTTTCAGCAGCAAAGTCCCAATTGACCAAGTTATCTAGGAAATTCTTGATGAACGCCGGACGGGCGTTTCTAAAGTCAATGTAGTAGGCGTGTTCCCAAACATCTAAGGTTAGGAGTGCTTTCTTACCATGAGCTAGAGGGTTTTCTGCATTTGGTGTTTTGATCACCTTCAGCGTACCACCATCATCAATGAGCCAAGACCAGCCACTGCCAAATTGGGTTGCGGCTGCGTTTGAGAACTCTTCTTTGAATTTGTCAAAGCTACCAAAATCTTTATCGATTCTGGCTGCGAGATCGCCAGTGGGTGCGCCGCCACCTGCTGGTTTCAAGGAATTCCAAAAGAAGGTGTGGTTCCAAACTTGGGCAGCGTTGTTGAAGATTCCTGATTTCGAGGAGTCATTGAAGGAAGTTTTGATCACCTCTTCCAGAGACTTATTAGCAAGTTCTGTACCTTCAGTGAGCTTGTTGAGGTTGTCTACATAAGCTTTGTGATGCTTGCCATAGTGATACTCAAAAGTTTCAGCTTTCATGCCATAAGGCTCTAAAGCATTAATATCGAAGGGTAATGGGTCTTGTACAAATGCCATCGTGTCAAATCCTCTCTTTACCGGTTTCCAGTTTTAAGCTATTACAGAAGCTTAGGAAATTAACAGCTTTTATTTTTAAGGTTTTATGTCTTTAATGATGAAACATAAAACTTAACATCGTCATTTTACTACCAAAGTGAAGATAAAAACAAAGTACTTGTCTAATAAGTAAAATAAGTCAAATCACTAGGAAATAATGACTATAAATAAAAATGGCTAATATTTCCTAGTTAAAAGCTAATAAGTAATTAAGTAGATTGGCATAATTAAACGTAAAATGCCATCCAGTAAAATCAGCTTACTGAGTAGGTTTTTTCTTATAGAGGTGGTGCCGTCTTCTCTAGGAGACGCTAGGCAAAGGGGTTTCCCCAAATGGAACGACTGCCGTCTTTTTGTCTTCAGCCTAAACTGCCTTTTACCTAGCATTTAACAATTAAAGCTTTCAGGCTTCTATCTGTGGCAGGATTAATTGTGATGTGAAAAATCAGTCGAAAGCGTGATGATTTAGTAGTTAAAAAAAAGCTAGTGTCTATAATACCAGACTAAAATTTTAAAATTATTTATTTTGTATCTAGACTGTTTCTAGTAAATACAGTTTTGAGGATGGTAAGTGGATAATCACTCACCCACCACCCTTTTGAACTGAAAAACTAAGAGCAAATAAGCTGTTACGCAAATAAACAATGCACATCCACTAGTGAGGTTGTTCTTTATCATTTGTCCAAGTCCAATTGGTAAACACTTTTGACTAGTGACTAATGACGGTATACACGGGAAATAGTGCAATATGTAGGCGCGTTAGCTTAGTGATGATTACTACTGAGATAAACGCTGCTGGTAGTAGTTCACAATTTTTGCCGTGACTTCAGAAATATTTAGACCATCGGTTTGAACTTCAACTGCATCTGCTGCTTTTTGCAAAGGAGAAACTTTGCGTGTACTATCTTTCCAATCGCGTTCAGCAATGTCCCGCTCCAGTTGCTCTAAACTGATTTCAGGTTGACCCTGTTTGTTAAAGTCTTCCTGGCGGCGACGGGCGCGTTCACTCACAGAAGCGGTTAAGAAGATTTTCACTTCGGCATCGGGGAATACATGAGTGCCGATGTCTCGACCTTCGGCAACTAAACCGCCTTTCTTTCCCCAGTTTTGCTGCTGTTTAACCAGTGCTTGACGGACATAGCTTTGTGCAGCGATCGCAGATACTTGAGATGTAACCTCAATCGTGCGAATTGCCTGGGTAACATCAATACCGTCAATCCAAACCTGCACCGACGATTGTAAATCCTGGGTAGGGGTAAGTTCAATTTTACACTGGCTAGTTAATTCTGCGATCGCACACTCATCGTCAATGGCAATCCCCTTTTGCAGAACTAACCAAGTCACAGCCCGGTACATCGCTCCTGTATCTAAATACACTAGATTTAGATTTGCTGCGACTTGACGCGCCACTGTGGATTTTCCAGCCCCGGCTGGGCCATCAATGGCGATAATGGGTTGACGATCGCGCAATATAATATTGTCAATCAAACGTGTAGACCCAAGACGAGCTGCGATCGCCAACATTCCTTCCTCCTGAACTTTTTCTAAAGACATTAACGTAGTCGGTTCAACCAATTCAATATATTCCACTAAAATCGTATTGACTATTGCCACTTCTTGCTGTACTAATGCTATCAACCTGTTACTATTGCGATCGCCTGCAATGAAAGCAGCTTCAGCGCGTTGCAAGCCGCGATATAATGCCGCCGCTTGCTCTTTTGCCGTTGCAGTCAAATATTGATTACGAGAACTGAAGGCAAGACCCGAAGCTTCCCGCACTGTTGGACAACCAACAATTTCTACTGGCAAATTTAAGTCAGCTACTAAGCGTTTAATAATTGCCAGTTGCTGACCATCCTTTTGACCAAAGTAGGCACGGTCAGGCTGTACCAAGTTGAAAAGTTTGGTCACAATCGTAGCGACACCCTGAAAGTGACCTTGCCGAGAACGACCACACAAGCCTGTTATCATAGCAGATGGGGGGATAACTTGTGTAACCTTTGATTCTTGTATACCCTTCTGGGGAACTGCCATTTCTTCCGGAGTTGGCGCAAAAATTGCATCTACCCCAGCTTGTTCGCAAAATTGTTGGTCTTGCTCTAAAGTGCGAGGATAGCGTTGATAATCCTCATTGGGAGCAAATTGCAGGGGATTGACGAAAATACTTACAATCACCGTAGAATTTTCTTGCCGCGCCCGTTGAATTAAGCTTAAATGACCTTGATGCAAATTTCCCATCGTTGGCACCAGACCGACTGCCGTCTTATACCAGCTAGTCATCTCATCTAGTTTTAGATCCTCAGTAACCGCAATTAGCTTGTTTTCTGAGCAGCGTTTAGTTAAATAGCAGCGTAAAGCTGCGACTGTTGTCAGCAGGCGCACAAAAATACCCCTAGTTCTTATCGATCCCTCCCCCGTTAGTTTATATCTGAAAGAGAGGGAAGAGATGATTGAACTAGGGGAATTGTTATGGAGGGTAGGGAGTGGGGAGTGGGGAATGGGGAGTAAGTAATTAATTTTCTTTCCTATTCCCTATTCCCTACTCCCCAAAACTTCAATATGCACTGGTGCTACACCACTGCCCATCATTCCCAAGACCCGAGCTGCGCCAGCAGACAGGTCTATGACTCGACCCCGAATGAATGGGCCTCGGTCATTAATCCGCACCACTACAGAACGACCGTTGCGGGTGTTGGTTACCCGGACTTTTGTACCAAAAGGTAAGCTGCGATGAGCGGCAGTCATTCCTTCTGGGTTGAATCTCTGTCCGCTAGCAGTACGATTACCAGACCCGTCATAGCCGTAATAAGAAGCCATACCTCTCAAGGTGGCTCGCACTATTCCAACTGCCTCTTGAGGCAGCTTTTGTATTGATGCTGGCAGACGCACTGGTGGTAAATTAGCAATCTCTTTTAAGGGAGATGCATTGCCTAGAAGCCTCCGCAGGCGATTGGTTGCTTGCAATGCATCTTGCGCTAGATTATTGGTGGTATCTGCTAGTCGCGTACCTTCGTTGATTTCGACCAATTCCTCGCCATTAACTTTGATTACATAATCGCCATTTGGTTGGACTGGGGCGCTTTTGTTTTGCGCTTGATTGTCAGTCGATTTTTCCCCTGCTTTCCAACTTACGGTAATCTTACTCCCGTCCACATTTTCCCGATTCAACTGGTTGATTTTTGCTGCTATTACACCAGCGATCTGAACCGGGTCATTGTCAGCGGAGCTAATCTGGTTACTTACATCTGTTAAGCTGCCAGTATCCAGTTCCTTTGATGAATTGCTAGCAATAAGGGCGTACTTTTGTACGCCCCCAGAATTTCCAATTGCACCAACTTTTTTAGTTTCAGGATTCGTATTTGATACAGAACTCAAAAAGGTGAGAACAGGTATATTTCGGATAAAAAGGGTTGCCGCCTTACGTCCTCCAACGTTGTGAGGATGAATTTCTGTAATCACAGCATCCAAGGTTTGTTTCCCTGCTGTGGATTGATATTCTCCCACCTTCACCACATCAGGGGCGGGTGAGTTTTGGGAAGCTAGCGCATTTCCCTTGGTGGTTTGAGTGCAACCAACTGAGGGTATGCCCAAAGCAGCCATAGACAGGGCAACAATAATCCACAAATGTCTTTGATTCATGCGTCCGTTTTTTAAAGCGACTGTAGAATTTAAGTTTTATAATTCGCGGGATTTTTCACTTTGTAACAGTGACTTCACCTATTGAAAAACTCGAACTCGTTCCGTTTCCACTTTGTTGTTTATAACTGCAACAGACTAGCACGAACCTTTTGGCTTGGGGATCAGGGTTTTAGCGTAATTCTTGGCAATTTTCTCAATTTAAATTCCAATTTTCAGGGCGAAACCTTTCTCAAATGCGGACTTTGGCTATGTAACGCTTTTTTTGACAAGTCCAAAAATTATTAAAAAAACTTTACGCTCATTGCACGCTAAAGCGACGATACCCTATTCACATCTGTTCTAAAGGCTCGTAGCTATCCGTGTATTTTATGTTACATCTGTTTAGGCTATTTCCAACTAGAAGCTAATATAACTTTAATTGAATGGCATCGGCATAAATACTCAAAATAACTTATTTCACAAAATCTTTAGATTTTTCTACGAATAAGCCATGATACGAGTTACATCTTAAATAATTATGTAAATTAATTTGGGTTTAATATCTTTTTTCAAAGTTTTTTCCACTTAAATTAATCATGACTTTTACTTCACATGACTAGGCTAAAAATAGTGATATATGTAACTTGACACTCCAGTAATACTGAGTATAAAAAAAAGTAAGATACTCAATTTAATATTTTTCAGGATGAATGATAAAAAAATTAATAAATCTTTGCGATCGCTTGTAGATTAAAATTTTAAGGTATCATAAAGCACAGTAGACTTTTTTTAACCTAAGTACTTGCTCAAATATGATTTTTGAGAGCAAGCTATCTATTGAAAAATCTTTGCGGCTGTAGGGATGTACAGCTGTACCCCTACTATATATAGTGAGTATTTTGGGGAATGATATCAGCGTGATCGCAAACCAAACATATCAAGGAGATTTAGAAATAAATCCATCACCATTATTGGCTGTTCTTAAGGATTTGCATTCCGAGTACAAGTTACTGGGGGAGGGCGCAGTAGCGAAATACATTCCAGAACTGGCAAAGGTAAACCCGGACTTGTTCAGCATTTGCATTGTGACAGTAGATGGTCAGGTTTACAAGGTTGGAGACTACGACCAACTCTTTACCATTCAGTCAATTTCCAAGGTATTTGCTTATGGACTTGCCTTAGAAGATCATGGACAGGATTACGTTTTGACTAGAGTTGGCGTGGAACCAACGGGAGATGCATTCAACGCGATTGTTTTGGATGAGCAATCGAAGCGGCCTTATAATCCAATGGTAAATGCAGGTGCGATCGCAACCACCAGCTTAATTAAAGGTTCTGGCCCAACCGAACGCCTCAACCGAATACTGGATATGTTTCGGCGATATATTGGGCGTGACGTGTTCGTTGACATTTCAGTTTTTACCTCAGAACGCAGTACAGGACATCGCAACCGGGCAATGGCGCATCTTATGCTCAACTTTGGCATGATTGACCGGAACATTGAAGAGGCACTGGATCTTTATTTCCAGCAGTGTGCTGTGATCGTGAATTGCCAGGACTTAGCAGTGATGGCAGCTACCCTTGCTAACAGAGGTATTAATCCCATCACCAAAGAATCGGCAGTAGATAAGCGTTACATCAAAGATATTCTTAGTGTTATGTACACCTGTGGTATGTACAACTTTGCAGGTGAGTGGGCTTATAAAATTGGGATTCCGGCGAAAAGCGGTGTTACTGGCGGGATCATCGCTGTTGTACCCAATAAGATGGGCATTGGAGTTTTTTCGCCTCTGTTGGATATGCGTGGTAACAGTGTGCGAGGGGTAAAGGTGTGTGAAGAACTTTCCCAACGGTTGGGTTTACATTTATTTGATTGTTCAGGCCAAGAGGCGAAATTTAGTTGAAGGAAGCAAAGGGGCAGAAGAGGTTCTATATTTGTTGGAGATTAACCGTGAGTTTTATTATCGCTATTTGAACTTATCTATTACTGATTGTAGATATTTTGTAGAGGCAGCTTCGGCTTGAGAGTGGATAGTCAAGTCTGGTATTGTTAATTTAGAGCGAAGTTGGCAGTAAAAACGAATGGTGTGTTGAAGCGATCGCCCAATTTCCTCTTGATCATGTTTAGCGGGAATAGTTTGACGAAAATCATTCAAATAAAACGGAATTTCTGTTTCCAGATTTCTTACACCGCGTGGAAGCAGGCCAGCTTGCACCTTGGCTAATGGCGCTAGAACTTGCCCACGCAGAAAAGAAAGAAAATCAATAACTTCAAAGAGTTCACCTCTTCCTAATTTAGTTGCAGCATAGTGTACCCACACCCAGAAGCGGTCTTCAATCCACTGTGGGTCAAAAGGTGGATAATTCCGTGGATTATCTGAAACAGCTAAGGTTAGTAGATTTCCCTGCTCCCATAGAATAATAGGATTTTCTATGCGGTCTGTTTGAAAATCTTGTAAAAGCAAAAACTTTAAATCGACGTGTACAAGAGGACTGTCATAGAGACAGATTAATAATCGGGGTTCGCCAACGTGTTCGCCGGTAAAAGCTGCTAGCAGTTTTCCTAATTTGCTAGCTAAAAGCTGACGCTCTTTTAAAACTTGCTGATAATGAACATCATCTACAACAATAATGAGATCCAGGTCGGAATACTCATCCATTTTTCTGCTCAAATAAGAACCACCGATCGCTACACCCAGTAAACGGTTATCCGTCTGCAATTTTGCTAAAATCTGTTCTAAAAGCTCTCGTTGTGGTTCGGGAACAGGCATACATCTCCAATTTTTGAAATTTCAATAGCGATGCCTACGGTGGTCACTGAGCTTACCGAAGTGCTGGCTACGTCTACACAACAGTCTGAAGGATTAGTTTAAACGCCAACTTCATCCATCTTGAGCTAGTTAGCTAAGTTTTCAACAGCATATAAAATGTTATTTGAACATTAAATTTTTATACTAGTAAGTTTTTCACTAACTGTTATAGATAAGCGAGATAGCTTCTATTTTATAGTTTTTTAAGGCAATAGCCGAGATTAAGATTATGCATGAAATTTCAAAGCAGACTATAGAGGCAGCACAGAAACATGCTCAAAAATCAATCGAGCATAGTCAAGAAGTGCAAGAATTGGCTAAGAGTTTACAAACAGATGACCAAATCGAGCCGGAACAAAAAGAACGTATCGAAGGCTTTGGAGAAACCATGCAAGAACACGCGCAGAAATTTCAAGAATTGGCGCACAGGCTAATAGAAGATCCTTCAACAGATATATTTGCAGAAGCAGTAAAGGAGCATATAAAGGTAAATCAAGCCCATATCGAAGCAATTAAAGAATTTCAAAAGATAGAGCCGCCAGCTTAAATGAGATATTGATTAAATATTAAATTCATTTGCTTTTAACTGGGTGTATTATTGAGCTTGTTATAAGTCTAATAACTACTTGAGTCTTTTCATTTCAGTTAAACACAATCGATTTGTCTATATATAGTGATGTGTTTATCCCCAAACGATACTCCGGCAGTCACAGAAGCGGATGTCTTGATTACAGAGGCACTGGCTAGCCGTCCAGCAAGACAGCCAGATTTAGCGGCTGAAAACCGAGCGCTCCACATCCTCGGTCAACAACTCATCAACGATCCGCAATCCACACTCAAAACCCTGGTTGAGATGGCCATCGATTTATGTCGAGCCGATACTGTTGGAATCAGTTTACTGGAAACAGATCCTAATGGTGAATCTAGATTTCACTGGGTAGCGATCGCAGGCGCATTAAAATTTTTAGAACAAACCACCACCCCAAGTAATTTTAGTCCCTGTAGCACCACACTTCAATCTGGGCAGCCGCAACTGTATGCCTATCCTGAACGTTATTTCACCTATCTGCACCATCCGCAGTTTCCTATTGTTGAGGCATTGCTAATTCCGCTAAGTGTAAACAATCAACCATTAGGCACTCTTTGGATTGTGTCACACCATGAGGCGCGACAGTTAGATGCTGAAGATCATCGGCTGATGACGAGTTTGGCAGGTTTTACTGCCTCTGCTCTACAAAGCATCCATCGGGCACATCAGGCAGCTGTTGAAGCTGTACGCCACGAGCAAGGGACTCGTGCAGCACTCCATCACAGCCAAATGCAGTTCGAGGCACTAGTTGCGAACGTGCCAGGTATGGTTTACTGCTACTTGCCTTGCACAGATGGCCCTCATCGATTTACCTTTGTAAATTCTGGCTCCCGTGAACTGTTGGAATTGGAGCCAGAAACAATTCTTCAAGATGCTAATTCCTTTGTAAAATTAATTTATTCAGAGGATTTGGCGTCATTTGAAACGTCCGTTGCTCAAGCTGTTGAGAACCTCTTACCCTGGTGTTGGGAAGGGCGGATCGTCACACCATCGGGTAAACTCAAATGGGTTCAGGGTAGTTCCCGCGCTGTGCAAACGGCAGAAGGATACGTGTGGGATGGGTTACTGATTGACGTTACAAATTACAAACGAGCAGAAGGGGCGTTGCGCCAAAGTGAAGAGTTCAATCGGCAGATCCTTGACAGTAGCGACGACTGCATCAAAGTATTGGATTTGTCAGGGCTAATCGTCTATATGAGTCCAGGCGGACAGGCGGCGCTCAACATCAGTGATGTTAGACCGTTCCTCAACTCTTCATGGGTCGAGTTCTGGCAAGGAGCCGATAGACAAGCCGCACTGAATGCAATCGATCTTGCAAAATCAGGCATAATCAGCACTTTTCAAGGCTATCTTACAACTCAAACAGGTGAACCGAAGTGGTGGGATAATAAAGTTAGTCCGATTAAAGGAGTCGATGGGCAAGTCGAACGGTTGTTATGCATCTCTCGTGATATCACCGCTCGCAGACAAGCCGAAGCAGCGTTGCGCGAATCCGAAGAGCGTCTGCGCCGGGCGATCACCATCGAAACGGTTGGTGTCATTTTCTTCAAAACTAACGGTAGTATCACCGAAACCAACGATGCTTTCCTGCAAATGAGCGGCTACAGCCGTGAGGATATTGAGCAAGGATTGATGCGGTGGGACGAAATGACACCACCGGAGTGGATGCCGCACTCCCTCAGAGCAATCGAACAGTTTAAAGCAACTGGCAGCACTACTCCCTACGAAAAGCAATACATCCGCAAGGACGGCTCACGCTGGTGGGCATTGTTCTCTGCCAAGCGTCTTAATGAAGAAGATGGCGTAGAATTTATAATTGACATCACTAATCGTAAACAAGCCCAAGCCGAGCGCGAACAACTCCTGGCCCGCGAACAACACTATGCCAACCAATTGCAGGGATTGACAACAGCAGCGCTGGCAATTAATTCTGCCCTGTCGGTTGAAGAAGTGCTACAAGTAATTACCGAGCAGGCAGCATCGATTATTGCTGCCCACCAGTCCGTCACCAGCATGACCATTAACCAAAATTGGTCACAGGCAATTAACGCCATTCACCTATCGGATAAATACGCCCAGTGGCGAGACTACGAGCAACAGCCAAATGGGTCTGGAATTTACGCTTTTGTGTGTCACCTGAATCACTCAATGCGGATGACACAAGCCGAACTTGAAAATCATCCCCGTTGGCGAGGCTTTGGCAACGAGGCAAATAACCACCCTCCAATACGGGGCTGGCTTGCAGCACCTTTAATCGGACGAGACGGAAATAATATCGGGTTGATTCAGCTTTCAGACAAATATGAAGGTGATTTCACCGAAGCGGACGAAGCCATACTGGTGCAGTTAGCGCAAATGGCATCGATCGCAGTTGAAAATGCCCGGTTATATGAAGCAGAACAGCAAGCACGGTTAGCAGCAGAAGCATCACGGGAAGAAGCCGAAGCTGCAAACCGGGTTAAAGATGAGTTTTTGGCGGTGCTGTCACACGAGTTGCGATCGCCTCTCAATCCAATTCTCGGTTGGTCTAATCTACTTCAGAGCCATAAGCTTGATGAAGCGAAGATAATGCAAGCTCTAGCAGCTATTCAACGCAATGCCAAATTGCAATCAGAATTGATTGAGGATCTTTTGGATGTTTCCCGCATTCTCCGGGGCAAACTCAGCCTGAATGTTGCTTCAGTCGATCTTGCTGCAACGATTCAAGCGGGGATGGAAACCGTGCGACTAGCAGCCCAAGCTAAGTCAATTTCAGTGCAGACAGTCCTCGAACCCAACGTTGGTAAAGTTTTGGGTGATTCAACTCGTTTGCAACAAGTGATTTGGAATCTGCTCTCAAACGCGATTAAGTTCACGCCTGAAGGCGGACAGGTAAATATTTGTTTAGAGCAACTTGGCTCTGTTGCCCAAATTACCGTCAGCGATACAGGCAAAGGTATTCATCCTGATTTTCTTCCCTACGTGTTTGATTATTTTCGCCAAGCAGATGGTACTACTACAAGAAAGTTCGGTGGATTGGGATTAGGGTTAGCGATCACCCGTCACTTAGTCGAACTGCATGGTGGCACAGTTGAGGCAGAAAGTCCAGGTATTGGGCAAGGAGCAACCTTTACAATCCGGCTACCGCTAATGTCTACTCAGCCAGCAACAAATCAAGACAGTAAGCTACTTCCTCCTTTTTTAGATTTAACTGGTATTAATGTTTTAGTGGTGGATGATGATACCGACACACGGGAATTGACTGCTTTTGTGCTAGAGCAGTATGGGGCAATTGTTACAGCCGTGTCTTCAGCTACCGAGGCATTCTTGGTTCTTACCCAGTCCAAGCCTGATGTGCTACTTAGTGATATTGGGATGCCCGATGTAGACGGTTATATGTTGATACAGTATGTCAGAAGCTTGTTTGCCCAAGGCGATCAGATAAAAGCGATCGCCCTGACAGCCTACGCCGGGGAGATGAATCAGCAACAGGCACTAAAAGCAGGTTTTCACAAGCATATCTCTAAGCCAATAGAGCCAATGATGTTAGTGCAAGCAATCTCTAGCCTGGTTCGGTCTACTTAACGGTCAAAATTCTTCTGCTTGGGGAAGCGGGAAAGTTTCACCAGCCAAGTAAGCTTGAAAGTGCTTTTGGAAGTATAACCAGGAAGTCATATCTTCCCCATCTATCAATGCTTTTGGGGCTTTTTTATATAGAGGAATACGGTTATTAATTTCGTCTTGCAACAGTGAAGGCAGTTCTGCTAAACCATTGACTTTGCTGCCAACAGCACTGTAGATAAGTTGACCGGGGCGATCGCCCATTTTCATCCAAGGAAGCCATTGACCAATCCGATCCCAACTCAGTTTAAGTTGAGAAACTGAGGAGAGGGCTGTGTTGAATAAATCTGCCGTTGGTACTGTTAATTTAAACAATTCCGCCGCCTGATAAATTGGATTTGGGCTGTATTCGGCAAATTTGGGGTCATCTGCTAAGGGATTGGGATAATAGGGAAATATATCAAAAACAAAGGTTGTACTTTCATCATCGACTTGTGCAGGGAAATTTCCTTTAAATTTGCCCTGCACTGGATTATTAGCAACGTGGATTACCGGAACTGTCTCACCTGTCCAAGGATTTTCCCATTTGTTTAAGACTTCATCTGTTTGTGGATTAAGGTAGTAAGTTAATTCTCTAGAAGTAAAATCCCAGCTACCCTCATCTGTGGAAATACATCTGCTAACACTCAATCCCAACATCTTAAACAGGAGTTGTTTTTTCTCACCGGGGATAAAAGCGTAAATTTTACCTTTCCAAATCAGGAAAGTAGATTCGCTAGCGTCGAGAGAAGAACGAGTTTTAACCCAGTGCTGTGCTTCAAGTTCTTGGATTTGAGCAACCATCTAAAGTATCCTTAGTATTTTGATAACAAAAGAATAAGCTAATTTAGTCATTAGTCATTTGTCATTCTTTGCCAATACCCCATGCCCAGTTTAATTAAATTCTGGTGAAAGCTCTTCTGTGCAATATTTCAATTGTTGGAAGAAAAGCTTGAGCTTGTTCTCATCTAATTTGCCATTGCTGCGAACGGCGCTACACAAATCTAGTCCGAAAGGAGCAACTTGTTTGACTGCGATTGCAACATTCTCAGATTTCAGTCCTCCAGCTAAGAAAATTGGTACGTTTACTTGCTCACGGATTTGGGCGCTCAAGTTCCAGTCGTGTAAGCGTCCTGTGCCGCCTAACTCTTTAATCAGCAGTGATTGATTACCAGAGTCCAGTAGAATTGCATCTACGTAGGGCGCTACGTTGATTGCTTCGTCTATAGATTTTTCTGTAATGACGTGAATGACTTGAACAATGGAGATTCCAGGTAAAGCGTCTCGGTATCTTGATAGCTTCCTGATTCTAGGCGATCGCAGATTTGCACAGTATTTGTCCGACAGCGTTTTACCTGCTGAATAATCTCTTGAGCATCTTGGCTTGAAGTAAGTAAAAAAGTGGCGATTGGGGGTGGTACACAAGCAGCAATTTTCGCAATTAATTCTTCAGAGATAACACCGGGGCCACTTGGCATTTGAGAAACCAAACCGAGTGCAGATGCGCCGCAACGAATAGCAATCCACGCTTCTTCTATGCTGCTGATACAGCAAATTTTGACTCTTGGGTTTGCTGTTTTTTCCATTCTTTACTAACTCCGAAAGCGCCAATCCCCAATCTTTTTATCAATTAAACTGGTTCAGAAAGTTGCTCATCTAAACGGCGAAACAAAAA
Organism: Nostoc sp. CmiVER01; assembly: GCF_034531135.2. NCBI lineage: Bacteria > Bacillati > Cyanobacteriota > Cyanophyceae > Nostocales > Nostocaceae > Nostoc > Nostoc sp. CmiVER01. The sequence continues at coordinate 74,864 of NZ_JAVRBU020000015.1, read as the reverse complement.
CAGCCAAAGCGGTAGAGAACTATTAATTGCAATTAGTCGCACTAAATGGCCTGTTGTGACAATTTCAACATTATGATTCAATGCTAGAGAAACTAGGATCATTTCTGCCGATCCTCCTGGTGCTGTGACTAAAAGACAGGTTAACCAGTCCCAAGAAGTTAATTGCATTGCCAGTATAGCAGCGATCGCTCCCGCTATTAGGGTCATTCCCACAGACATTAAGGCATAAACGACAGTCCGCTTTCTAAAGTTGGGTTTGTCTCCCCAATATTCACCAATAGTAATTCCTAAGAGCATTTGACCCAATAGGTTAATTATTGGTGGCGGACTAAAGCTAATATCACCTACAAAAGGTAGCCAATGTAGCAAAGGATTAAACCCGATACCAATCAACAATGCACTAAAGAAATCGCCAGCCGGAATTTTAAATAATATAGCTGGATAAACTACTAATCCAGTAATTAGCAGTACTAACAAGAGTAATTCTAGTTGAAATGGCTCAAAATTGAGCCAAGTAGGGTTAATTGGGAGTGTTTGGGGAGAGTAATTACCAGTTGATGTCTTTGCAATGAAGGGAATTAGAATAACTACTGAGGTGACGCGAATCGCTTGAACTAAGGCAACCAAACTAACATTTTTGTTGTAATCGGCGGCGATCGCTGCCATAATTCCTACACCACCAGGAACTGTAGCCAGCATTGCTGTTAATAAGTTGGTTTTGCTAAGGCGCGAGTAAATATAACCAATACAGGTTCCACTCAGCAGCAGGAACAAGGTAAGAAAAATAAATATAGGAATACCAGAAGCAACACTAGCTAAATTCCCATGAGCATTGGAAGCACCAACAGTTAAGCCTACAAGTGCCATTCCCACTTTTCTCGCAGTGCGGTTAGGTTGGGGAGAATATTGATAAAAAATTCGACATCCTTGAAGAACCACTGTACCAGCAGCAATCCCACCAAATATCCAGGCAACTCTACCAATTTGAAACTTTGCCAGAAGTAAACCTAGAGGTAATGCCAGAAGCATTTCCAAAACAAGGACAATTAATTGCTTCGTAAGCTGTTGTTTACTAACAACGGGATTTTCATGAGTGTGTTCTTGCAGGTTGGGAGCAACACTTAGGCTTTGATTCATCTATAATGGGCTTTTTTATTAATTTAACTTATGTACTTAAGCTAGAGCGATCGCATAAAACAACTAGTGCAGCGCGGCGTAAATAAACCACTCATTCCAAATCAATAAAACTCTTACGCTGTATTCATTTTGACTTTTGACTTTTGCCTTGCAGTACTAGGTCTAAACTTAGCGCGTGTTGCATTCAAATAAAAATGCCTATAGAGAGAGGATAGGGGCACAATGATCGTTGTACCCCTACAAATAATTTATATTCCTTTCAATGATTCAGCCGTTTAATCTTCGTCAAGGGCTGGGAAAGCTTCTTCAAGCTGCCATAACCTATCTTTATTTTCAACGAACCAAATACGAGTTTCTGGAGTTAATTTACTCCAAATGTCTTCAACAGGGATGTGTGGAGATGCATATTGGTACTGCTGACCAAGTGATTTAAGATTTTCTGCCACATCACCCGGAATTCCGAATTGTTCCCAATTAACTGTTATGTGTCTTCCCGAAACTCCGGCTGTGGGGTCAAAAATCAATTGTGCTGACCTGATTAAATCAGCAAAGTGTTTCGGTTTTAGTTTGGTGATCTCCTGAATTTGGAGTGATTCGTTATGCTCTTGAGACATTATCGCCGCAGTGGTAAAGATTAATGATTCAGTTGAACTTACTGCCAGAGATTTTTATCCCAATATTTTTACTTTAGCGCAGAGCCACTAACTTGAGCATAACTTAACCACACAAAGAATTTGAGCAAATTGTTTAAGGTAAACAAACTTTTGATACCATGTCTAAGCTAGTGCAAAAAGGTTTGTAGTAGGCACTTTAGTCCATAGAGAATCAGGACTAAAGTCCTTACTACGAACTTCTCGATTTTAATGACGAGTGTAGGAACGCTCAAAGTGAGTTTTGAGTGTTTGAGCCATAACAGACATTACAACTGCTGCTAAAGAAAGCGATATTGCGGCAACTTTAATTCTAGAATCATCTGCAAGTATCGCTACAGCAGCTAGAGCGATCGCTATCCCTATACAACTTTGCTTAACCCTATTTGTAACTTGATAAGCTCGATTACAGGAGCTACAAATAAGTGTGTGGCGTGAGAATCTATCTAACAAAATTGCCTTTGTATTCAACTCACTATTATCAAAATTTTTCCATGTGGAATAGCCTTGATAAAAAGGCAAAGATGACCCAAATTTATCTAGCCATTTGCGGTACTCAACTACTAATGTGTCAGATGTTTTTAAAGGTAAATATACTTCTTTGAGACTTGTTTTTAAGCGCTCAATTTCTGACTGTTGCCCCACGATAAGAGGTAAATCTTGCTCTAATATTTTGTTGGTATTTAAGTGATCTAGCCAACGTGGTCTTAGCTTGACTCCCCAAGTCATGAAATTACGATAACCTCTAGCTAAAAGACGACATCGCCCTTTACCTAAAGGAACCGCATATAAAGCTAGTCCAAATGTCCAGCCTCGGTCTTCAATATAAGCATTGTTCAGCACAAGATTTGGAGCAACAAAATCAATATACTTCCAAGCTTCATTTGATTTATTAATTCCCCGCCACCTACCTCGAACACCCTGAACTGAACTCTCTAGCACTTCCATTTCTAGCGGTTGGGCCTTTTTGCGATTACCACCCCCTCTAGTACCATGATGGCTAATAGCAACATGAGCCGGATCGGTAACGTTCTCTATTAGATATGTTTGGTCATAAGGCAGATCCAATATAAAGTCTGAACACACAAATCCTGGCTTATCTAAATCCGGCAAAATTGGGATATTTTCATCAACAGCAGCTTCTTTTTCACCAGCCCAGACCCAAATCATGCCTTGACGTTCCACAACCTTAAAAGATGGTACGCAAGCATTAGCTGGAATTTTTACATCTGCTGATAATTGGGGAATGTGCAAACATTGACCATCATTGCCAAACTGCCAACCGTGATATAAACACTCTATTTTACCGTCAATAATTTGTCCTTCAGAAAGTTTGGCTGCACGGTGAGGGCAACGATCTGTTAAACAGATAAACTGTCCATCTTTGTTTTTGAATAAGACCAAAGGTTCATCGTACAAGGAAAAGCTATGAGGACGGTCGGTAGGTAAGTCTTGTACAAAAGTGACGGGATACCAGTATTGCCTCCAGTTAAATTCTTGCTTCTCCTCAAGCGTCTCAAAGGTAGAAGTTGGTGGTGTCGCCTGTAGTGGCTCTGTTTCTAATGACATAGTTTTTTCCAGGTTTCTATAATTTTAGACCTTTGGATTAGCAAATCTTTAGTCCTAGAGATAGAACATTTCTAGGGTGAAACTTTAAAAATTAACAAGAAGAAACCAAACTGGGGTTTGAGTAAGTCAAAGCTCATTTTGCTTACGAAAAAAACCAAAATGAGAAAGCAAACTGGAGTTTGAGTAAGTAAAAGCTGCTTTTGCTTGCGGAAAACACTGAAATGAGAAAGCAAACACAGCTTTTGAGTAAGTCAAAGTTCATTTTGCTTGCGGAAAACACCAAAATGAGAAAGCAAACACAGCTTTTGATTAAGTAAAAGCTGCTTTTGCTTGCGGAAAACACTAATAATGAGAAAGCAAACTGGGGTTTAAGTAAGTCAAACCTCATTTTGAGAAAGCAATTTAAGTATTTTAATAAATTAAATAGGTATTTTTATAAAGCAATAAGGCTTTTTGATAAAGTAATCAGCAAATATACTTAACGATTAAAAATCACGCCTGTACAAATGGAATCTTACTGGAAAACTGCTGTATATAACTTAATTTTCAAGGATCGCGCGATTTCTCTATAACTTTCAATTTAGTAATTTGTTTATAGAGGAATTACCTTAGCTACTCATCTTCGATCAGAACTGTAACAGCAGCGATCGCAATCAACATTTCGTCATTTTTATCATTGAGTTCGGGAATCGCTCGCCCTTGAACTACCATCCCCCCAGATTCTACGGTAAGGGTTTTCCGACCAAATGGGAGTACAGCGAGTACTTCTTCTTCCCTAACTTGTTCGGGGTATGGAACTGCTACCTGAACCTCTATAATCATTTCATTGGGGTGACTCAAACCTGCGACTTCCCAAACACCAGGTAAAGCATTATGAGCGATCGCATTTCGTACTGCTCTAGATGCTGCTACTGTCGGTTCTTGTCCATGCTGATCTATTCCCATCCCCATCTCGATAATCAACCGTTTACGTACCATTACTATCTCCGGTAAATTCTGCACCTTTCAACTAACAAAAGCAGAGGGCTATAGGCTCACTTGCAATACTGCATCTTTTAGAGTCCTGCAATGATAACCAGACATACTCATTGCATCCCCCTGCCCCTGCCTCTTACCTCACAGCATACGCTGCACCCGACTTAGACGCTCTGAGTAACTTTTCATCACCTGTAGGGCAAACATGGGTGTTTCTTGAACGGCAAAGAGAAACCTTTTCTCATCAACAGAAGCAAGTTTGGTATCCACTTTGGCAATAGCCGTGTAAGTTCTATTTTTTACTCCTACAAGTACCCCAGCACCAAAAATTTCGCCCGTGTCAATGGTTTCTACAACCTTGCCATTGACTAATATATCTACCTCTCCTTCCAGAATCCCATACATGCGATCGCCAGACTGTCCTTCTTCAAATATGACTTCGCCTGCTGAAAATGCTTGAGGGTCGGGTTGTTTTTGAAAGATACTGACTGTTATTACAGGACTTAGCATTTAGAGCAACCCCAAAATTATTGGTTTTTAGACGAAACTTTTAGATAGCTTTACGCGAACCCACAAAAGTATACTACTTTCTGTTGATTAACTCTCAACCACCGCAAAATTTCTGATTATCTCCTAATCGCCTAGAAACCTCTAAGAAGGTTTTACTAGGTAAAACCGTTTTTTTCTGAGTCGGAGCTACGGTGTATACACAAGTCTGAAATAGCTGATTAATCAAGGTTTTACCCCACCCTAACCCTCCCCTTATAAAGGGGAGGGAACTAGATAGATTTCTTTTTCCCCCCTTTATAAGGGGGGATTAAGGGGGGTAATCCTGGGAATAATAAGCACAGTCCAGGAATATGAAAACGCTGATGACAAAGCTGTATAACCAAACCTCAGAAAAGCAAAAACGGCAAACTCTCAGAAACAATATGCCCCCATGTGAAAAAATAGTTTGGGCAAAACTTAGAAATCAACAAATTGAAAGCTGTAAATTTCGCAGACAATACAGTATTGATAGATTTGTAGTGGATTTTTATTCTTCGGAGTTGAGACTTGCCATAGAAATTGATGGTGATAGTCACTATCAAGATGGAGTTGCAGAATATGACCGCGATCGCCAAGCATTTTTGGAATCAAAAGGTACGAGTTTTTTGAGATTTACGAATCAAGAAGTTTATCAAGATATTGATGGTGTGGTGGAGAAGATTAGGGAAGTTATTTGTCGGTTGAGAGAAGTTACCCCACCCTAACCCTCCCCTTATAAAGCTACGGTGTACACATAAGTTATCCAATCACTACCAGTCCTCGAATTACCCCACCCTAACCCTCCCCTTATAAAGGGGAGAGAACTAGATAGATTTCTTTTTCCCCCCTTTCCAAGGGGGGATTAAGGGGGGTAATTAATCATGTCTACGACGGGCTATGACGCTCGCGATCGCTACGCTGCGCTATCGCCCTTGGCGTCTCCCCTTCTCCCAAAGGGAGAGGCTAGCGCCTGCCGTAGGATGCCCGAAGGGCTGTAGGGAGAAGACTCGCTATCAACGTCGCCTTTGTGGAATCCTATCTTTTTTATTAACGAAAATTCAAGGTAGGGAGAGGTTTATCAAACTCACGTTCAAATAGCAAATTTTGGTTTTGATGTCATCTTCTATAATTAATAAAACCTGCACACCTAATTCTAGGCATGAGACTGTGACCGAATCAGGAAGTTACAAAGATACAGTAAACCTACCCAAGACTAATTTTGATATGCGGGCAAACGCCATCAAGCGTGAGCCTGAAATCCAAAAATTTTGGGAAGAAAATAAAATTTACGATCGCCTCTCCGAAAATAACCCTGGCGAAATATTTATACTGCACGATGGGCCTCCCTACGCTAATGGCTCACTCCATATTGGTCATGCTTTAAATAAAATTCTCAAAGATATTATTAATCGCTACCAACTGCTAAAAGGGCGTAAAGTTCGCTACGTTCCTGGTTGGGATTGTCACGGTTTACCAATTGAGTTAAAAGTTTTGCAGAACATGAAGTCAGCAGAACGGCAAAACTTAACATCTTTACAACTGCGGCAGAAAGCGGAAGAATTTGCTCTAACTACAGTAAACGACCAGCGCCAAAATTTTCAACGCTACGGTATTTGGGGTGATTGGAACCACCCTTATCTAACTCTGAAGCCTGCTTATGAAGCGGCTCAAATTGGCGTGTTTGGTCAGATGTTCTTAAAAGGCTACATCTATCGCGGTTTGAAACCTGTTCACTGGAGTCCCAGTTCTAAAACCGCTTTGGCTGAAGCTGAGTTGGAATATCCAGAAGGTCACGTTTCTCGCAGTATCTATGCAGCTTTTGCAGTTACAAGTTTGGCGGAAACTGTAAAACCACTGTTGGTAGAATATTTGTCAGATTTGGGTGTGGCTATCTGGACAACTACACCTTGGACAATTCCGGGGAATTTGGCTGTAGCGGTGAATGCAGATTTGAATTATGCAGTGGTGGAAGTTTCACCTTCAGAAGCAAAAGCGCAGAGTAATTTTAAATATCTCATCGTTGCTGCTGATTTAGTAGAACGTTTATCTTCAACGTTGGGAGTTGAGTTAACTGTAAAAGCCACCTTTAAAGGGAATGATTTAGAACATACTACTTACCGTCATCCTCTATTTGACCGGGAAAGTCCAATTGTTGTGGGCGGTGATTATATCACTACTGAGTCGGGTACTGGATTGGTACATACTGCACCCGGTCATGGTCAAGAAGATTACATTGTTGGTCAACGTTATGGTTTACCTATCCTTGCACCAGTGGATGACAATGGCAATTTTACCGAAGAAGCGGGACAATTTGCTGGGTTGAATGTGCTGGGTGATGGAAATCAAGCGGTAATTGATGCACTGGCTGCGGCTGGTTCCTTGTTGAAGGAAGAACCATATCCCCACAAATATCCTTATGATTGGCGGACGAAGAAACCAACGATTTTCCGCGCCACTGAACAATGGTTTGCTTCGGTGGAAGGATTTAGAGAAGAAGCATTAAAGGCGATCGCCACTGTAAAATGGATTCCAGCCCAAGGTGAAAATCGCATCACGCCAATGGTCGCGGAACGTTCCGATTGGTGTATCTCTCGTCAACGGAGTTGGGGTGTACCTATTCCCGTTTTCTACGACGAAGCGACGGGAGAAGTACTGCTGAATGAAGAAATTATCAACCACGTTCAAGGAATTATTGCTGAAAAAGGTTCTGATGCTTGGTGGGAACTTTCAGTGGAGGAGTTATTACCCGAATCCTATCGTCAAAATGGTAAGTCTTACCGCAGAGGTACAGACACAATGGATGTATGGTTTGATTCTGGCTCATCTTGGGCATCTGTCGTCCAACAGCGTCCAGAGTTACGCTACCCTGCTGATATATATTTAGAAGGTTCCGACCAACATCGCGGTTGGTTCCAGTCAAGTTTGCTCACCAGTGTAGCGGTAAATGACATTGCGCCTTATAAAACTGTGCTAACTCACGGCTTTGCTTTGGATGAACAAGGGCGAAAGATGAGTAAGTCAGAAGGAAATGTGGTTGACCCAAATACAATCATTGAAGGCGGAAAAAATCAAAAAGTAGAACCGGCTTATGGTGCAGATGTCTTGCGATTGTGGGTATCATCGGTAGACTACTCTGGTGATGTCCGCATTGGCAAAAACATCATTAAGCAAATGAATGATGTTAGAGGCAAAATCCGCAATACGGCGCGGTTTTTATTGGGTAGCTTGGATGATTTTGACCCGGAAAAAAATACAGTTCCTTTTGAGGAATTGCCAGAACTTGACCGTTATATGCTGCACCGCATCACCGAAGTGTTTGAAGAAGTTACAGAAGCCTTTGAAAGTTTCCAATTCTTCCGCTTTTTCCAAACAGTGCAGAATTTCTGCGTGGTAGATTTATCTAACTTTTATTTAGATGTTGCCAAAGATAGGCTGTACATCAGTGCAAAAGATGCTTTCCGCCGCCGCAGTTGTCAAACGGTGCTGAAAATAGCTTTAGATAATTTAGCACGAGCGATCGCACCAGTACTATCCCACACTGCCGAAGATATTTGGCAATATCTCCCCTACAAAACACCTTACAAATCGGTATTTGAAGCCGGTTGGGTACAGGTTGAGGACAAATGGCGTAATCCAGAGTTAGCGGAATTTTGGGAAACCCTGCGACAACTCCGCACCGATGTTAACAAGGTGTTGGAACAAGCCAGGATTGAAAAAATGATTGGTTCTTCTTTGGAAGCCAAAGCTTTGATTCATATACCTCACAAACAGTTAGGCGATGCTATCAAAGCCTTTAACCCTGTTAATGGTAACGGTATTGACGAACTGCGATATCTATTGCTGACTTCCCAGGTGGAATTATTAGATTCTGCTGAAGGGTTGCAAGGATTAGAATATACAGCGCAGACGGAAAACTGGGGAATTGGTGTGGTGAAAGCAGATGGAGAAAAGTGCGATCGCTGTTGGAACTACTCTACTCATGTGGGAGAATCAGCAGAACATCCCTTAATTTGCGAACGATGCGTTGCAGCCTTAGCCGGAAAGTTCTAGTAAATATACGTTAGTTCAACAAACCTCTCCCTGCTTTGAACTAAAGTTCAAGTTTTTCCCTCTCTGACTCGGAGAGGTTGCGATTCGTTGATTAGTGAATCACGGTATCCAGCCCGTAAATAACTAATCCAGCCTGACAGCAGATTACTGTCACCAAAAGGCGAAACCTCTAAAGCTCTCATGAAGCAAAACTATAAATGTGCATCCTGCGGCTTAAAGTTCATCGATGAAGAACAGATACATCTGCATCACATCGATGGAAATCACGCCAACTGGAAGAAAAATAATCTTGAAGCAATTCATGAGAGTTGCCACGATTACAAACACATGAGCAAAAGCGCAAGCTAAGAACATCGGAAGCTGGGTGCGGTGAAAATTGCACGCCCAGATTTAACTGAGAGGTGCGGGAGATAATACTCCCCATCGACTCAAGCGAATTTTTTGGCTAGTAAAACCTCTTATACCATTTCACGAAAAATCTGATACAGATGCAAACCTTGAAAGCATTGCTGTATCTAAGTTTCTTAATTGCGTACAGCCCTGCGGGCATGAAAACAGCAAAGCGGGGCGTTAGCAAGAGTGCGAATTGGTATTAGTAGTCTTTTCATTCAGCTAATTAGATAGACAATACATCATCTGTGGAATTCACGTTAAATCAGGTTTCAGTCACCGCCTGAAATAGACCTCTTGGCATTTGTGCTTTTTGCAAGAAAGGGAAAAGGGTAAAGGTTAAAGGGGAAAAGGACGATACAGAAGTTTTTCCCCTTCCCCCCGCCCCTTATCCCCCTATCCATTACCCGGATCTTTCTCAACAATTGCGAGAGTATTCACTCACGTTTATTACAACCCTGATACGTCTGTCGTTAATTTTCAATAAAAACCTAATTTTAGTGAGAATATTAAGAGCCAATTTGTCAAGTATGACTCACACCTCAGTGTTTAAGATGCCTACAAAACAAGCGTTTCGAGATTGTAAAGAAAGATGTGGGTAATGCATAGCCTTATCCCCAGAGGGGGCCCCACCTTCCCCTTTTCCCGACTTATGCAAGAAGTCTAATATTTTGCGTAATTGCCTAATACACATTACGGTTATTTTATTCAGTACGTAAGTTCTAAGTACAATAGACTTTCTCGCAAAAAATTTGGGTAGTATTACTGAAGTAAATAAGCATTTTCACGTAGAAATACTGATAAAATAGCCTTATATAGAGATTATTAAGAAAATATAAAGGTATTGATTAATACGTACAACTTAGATTAAAACATGTATTAAGCCAATCAAAATTTAAGAGACACAAAGATATGTCAAATAAAGTTGCTAAAGACTTGGCAGATTTTTTGGTACAAATAGAACAGCGATCGCAGTTTCATGCAGGGTATCCATATAATTTAAGTTGTGATTACAGTGCGATCTCAAAGTTTTTCAATTATTTATTAAATAATGCTGGAGATCCATACATAGAGCCAGATTTTGGTCTTCATTCTCGGAATTTCGAGCAAGAAGTATTATCTTTTTTTGCTAACCTCTACAAGATTCCAGAAGATCAGTTTTGGGGTTATGTTACTGCTGGCGGAACTGAAGGTAATTTATATGGAATGTTCTTAGCAAGGGAAATCTACCCGAATGGGATTCTTTACTCATCACAAGACTCTCATTACTCAATTCCTAAAGCAGCTAAATTATTCCGCATTCAACATAATGTTGTTAATTCGCAAATTAATGGAGAAATGGATTATAACCATTTTGAACAACTACTTAGTGAAAATCGTAGTTATCCAGCCATCATAAATTTAAATATTGGGACTACCGTCAAAGGTGCAATTGATAACCTAGACAAAGTTCTAAAAATTTTAGAGCGCAATCAGATTAAAGATTACTACATTCATTGTGATGCTGCACTTTCAGGATTAATATTACCGTTTTTAGATGACGCTCCCCAAGTTAACTTTCAAAAACCCATAGATAGCATAGCTATTTCTGCTAAATTCATTGGTTCTCCGTTACCTTGCGGTGTAGTTTTAACCAAGAAAAAATGGGTAGAAAAAGTTGAAACAGCAATTGAATATATTGGTTCAACAGACACAACAATTCTAGGTTCTAGAAATGGTCACACTCCCCTAATTCTCTGGTATGCAGTGCAAACAAGAGGTTATGATGGATTAGCTAGAGAAGCAAATACTTGTGTTGATAATGCTCAATATCTTTTACAACAACTTCAAATAAGAGAATATCCATGCATGTTAAATAATTTTTCTAATACCGTAGTATTTCAAAAACCTTCTCAAAGGTTAATTAAAAAGTGGCAGTTAGCAGTTTTTGAAGATTGGGCACATATTATAGTCATGCAGAATATTAATCGGAAGAAAATTGATATTTTTATTAATGAACTTTTGCAAGAAGAGTTATTTGATAACGCCGAGGATTTCCAGCTACAGCCAGTACTAAACTAATTTAGGTTATCAAGCTATCTTAATCGCCCAATTTTACGAGATTTCTCTAAAGAGAATTTGATTCCAATATTTTATGAAAATAATTCATAACTTAGGAGCGGAGCCGGAGACGAGAATTCAGTATTAATTCTGTACGACTAGGTTCTAAATATTGGTTTAAAACCATACTTCTCTACGAGAAGCTACCGCAAACTTCCCGCCACGCACCTTTGCTTCTGATAGAAGCAACTACTATTAAAAATTTTCCCCTTATACCGTTTCACTTTAAGGTTGATACATTTAGGCAAGCAGGGGAGCAGAGGAGCAGGGGAGCAGAGGGGAAAGAATTTGTATCAGGATTTTAGTGAAATGGTATTAAAACTTTATTCTTTTATGGGTAGAGTATTCTGAATACTGACTCCTGAATTCTGACTCCTGTTTTATTTCTTTAAAAAGTTTTTATAACACAAGTTACCAGCAAGTAATATTTCTATTTCTGCACTTTCCATAGCTGGTAAGAAAAAATATCCTTGTCCATAATCACATTGTAAAGCCTTCAGTTGTGCTAATTGCTCTACAGTTTCTATCCCTTCTGCTGTTACAGACATATTTAAATTATGAGCTAATGTCACAATAGCTCGAACAATTTCTAAATTTTCTCCTCGACTACCTATATTACTGACAAAAGAACGGTCAATTTTAAGGGTTTTGATTGGTAGGCGATGCAGATAATTCAGAGATGAATAGCCAGTACCAAAATCATCCATGTGCAACTCGACATTCAGCGCTGTTAACTGGGAAAGTACGGTAGTAGCTAATTCAAAATTATCCATCAATAAGGTTTCGGTAATCTCCAATTTCAAACTGCATGGGTTCAGCCCAGTCTCCTCTAAAATATCTTTAACTTGTTTAAATACATCAGCTTGGGTGATTTGTTTCCCAGAAAAATTAACGCTAACTGTCAAAGGTAATGAGCTAGGAAATTGTTTATGCCATTTGTGCATTTGATTACAGGCTTCATAAAGCACCCATTGCCCGATATTAAGAATCATTCCAGTTTCTTCTGCTAAGGGAATAAAATCTTGAGGGCAAATAAGTCCTCGTTCTGGATGATGCCAACGTATCAGTGCCTCAAATCCAATAATTTTACCAGTTGTCAGTGAAATAATTGGCTGGTAATCAAGACAAAATTCTTCTGGTTTGAGTAGTGCATTTCGCAGAGCAGTTTCTAACTCCAAAAGCAAAGATGCACCCTCGTGCATTTTTCGGTCAAAGACCTCATAGCGTGCCTTACCAAGTGATTTGGCGCAGTACATTGCCACATCGGCATCGCGGAGAATCTGCGCTGCTTGTTCATAATCTGCTTTACTTAAAGCGATGCCAATACTAGCATTAGTAAATACCCTATGCTCATTTAATTGAAATGGTATAGCTAAAACTTTTTTAATTCGCTCGGCTACCTGTATAGCGGTGCTAATATCCTCAACTTCCTCAATTAATATTGTGAATTCATCTCCACCAAAACGGGCAACTATATCTCCAACTCGCAGAACTGATTTTAGCCGATGAGAAATTTCAATTAGAAGTTGATTTCCAAGTAGATGTCCAAGGCTGTCATTAACAACTTTAAAGCGGTCTAAGTCTAAGAAGAGTACAGCAAATAAATATTTATTTTTTTGTTTATTACGTTCTATTGCTCCCTGTACTCGCTCCAAAAATAATCGTTGATTAGGTAATCCGGTTAGCCCATCATGAAGACTATTGTGCAGTAATTGCTCTTGTGCTTGTTGACGCTTGATAATGTCTTGCTCAAGTTGTTGATTCACTCTAATAAGTTCAACGGTGCGTTCTAGAACCATCTGCTCAAGCTTATGACGATACTGAACTAATTCTTTTTCTACTAATTTACGCTTAGTAATATCACGGATAATAACAACATACTCTCGTAACTGGGAATTAAATGGCTGTGAAATAGTCGATTCGACAATTAGTAGACCTTGGTTGATTTTTAAGGTTTGCTCACTTCTAATAGACCATTGCTCTGGTTTGCCGCGATAGTTGATTAAAAGTTGATTCAATTTTTTGCCAATTAGCTGCTGAATAGTTGTTTGAAATAATTCTTCAGCAGCAGCATTTGTCTGGCAAATTCTACCGTTTTCATCTAAGACTAAAACAGTATCGGGGACGGTATCGAGAGTAGTAATAAACAGACTTTTTGCTTGTTTGCGTGCATTATCAATAGCAACGATTTGTGGTAAAGTAGTCCAGCAAGCGATCGCAACCCCTGCAACAGAAAGCGTCACTAACAGAATAGCTAGCAAAGAATTATGAATGTAATGATAATTTTTGTCTAATAAATCGCGGAGAAGCCAACTGGTTGTAGCAGTAATACAAATTAATGATACTAGAACAATCACCTGTAGTACGACAAAATCCTGGTTGTTTCTACTAGACCTAACGCTGTAAAGCTGTCTCCACCATTTTAGATGTAATGGTTCTAAATTTGAGCGACGTAGCGCGACATCTCCTATCATCAGAATAATAGGTAATAATAAACCCACTAAAAAATCTCTCCAATTCCAAGCTAAACCTCCTACTATTAAAACTACTGCTTCTATACAGAAAAAACTAAGTGACCACCAAGGCCATAACACCTGCGGTTTGCCCCGACACAGCCATAATCCCAGATGTAGACCCATAATAGACACGAGATAACAGGTGCCTGCTACCGTGACAAGTTGAGCTACATTTCCCAAATTTAGACAAAGCAGACTGAGTAGAAAGGTAACTAAGATAGCGGGCCCAAGGACACCTTCGGGGGAAACTAATGCAAATAGAGGAGAAAGCTGATCGTCTAAAGCAAGTTGATATAATATCCGAGGAGAGTTGGAAACTGCCGTAGCAGCACTTAAAAGGCAGGATACAGTAATGAGAAGTGTAACTATAAAAGAGGCAGATTCACCCCAAAAAGGCTTAGAAGCTGCCACCAGATTTAAGAATACATCGCTACCTATTGTTGGGTCTGGAGACGAACACATTAATACCCAAGAAGCACCTAAAAACACCGCAGGAATGAGCCAAGCAGCTACGGTTAAGAACTGCAAAGTTTTATACGGGTGGCGGCTATCAGCAACAAAAGAAGAAGTGGTTTCACAAGCATAAATTGAATAGCTAGCTAGAAAAAAGCACTTTGCCCATTCTTCAAAGCTTAGGCTCTCTGTGTTACTTAGGATAAGTTTAAAACTAGTGGTTGAAAAGGCTGACCATACTACGCCTTGAAAACAAAACAAAAGTAGTAATAAAATGGCTGGGAATACAAAAAATAAATGCAGGAGTGCTAAAGCACGAGTGCCACTGAAAGCCAAAATAAAAGGAATTACTGTAAAAAGAACTTTTAAAAAAGTTTCTGGACAAGAAATATCTAATGTTTCAAAATTGACTTTAATTAGGTCTGTAAGAATAATTGCATATAGTGCTGGTGCTGCTGCCCAGCTAAAAAAGTATCCTAATGCTACGTAACGGCCTAAGCTAGGAAAGTTCTTTAGTAGCCTTGTGGTATAGTTTGGTGTTCCTCCAGCGACATCTGGCCAATGTCTACCTAAACTTTGTACCTGCAAGTTGAGTAAAAAAGAAATGATCGTGCCAAAGAACCAAACTAAGATAGCTCTAGGCCCTAACGCTGCATGAATAATGGGGGCAGTACCAATCCACCCCACATGACCCGTTAAACCAAAGCCCCAGGTTTCGAGATAACTCAGAGTTTGTGGTAAAGGCATTACCGAGTGTTGACTTTTCTCTGCCTGTAGAGAATTTTTAGTAAGCATTGTTTCTTAACTAGATTTACTGGTCTCTTCACTCAATAGCCGAATATTACTGTAGATAGCTTCAGTATAAACGCTGGACTTATCAGAAAAACTACTTAATTATTACCACTATATATCGAGGAAGGCAGGAGGCATGCAGCCTTTAATAGGGTTATTATGGGGCCAGCCCTTTGCCTACGGGACGCTGTACGTAGCTTGCTTCCCCGAAGGGGTACAGCGAAGTCAAAAGTCATTCCCCTGCTCCCTGCCTCTTCTTTGAAATCATCAGTTCTGGAGCTATAACTATAGCTTTTGCAACAACTCCTGAGTTAATTGAAAGAACGCTTTTGAACCAGCTGATTGGGGAGCATTTAAAACAGCTGGCATAAAACTATCAACAGCCTTCGCAACGTTGACATCAACTGGTATTTGTACCTTACAAATTTTTTCTACACCGAAATCTTCAACAACGCGGTGCATCACTTGTTTATAGTATCTGCCAGTGAGAAGGTTAGCGCTAGACATACTGAATACAATTCCTAGCATTTTTATATCTATTTTGGTTTCATTTCCGTGACTGTCTTTTAATTGGGCAATGCGTCTTTCTAACAGTTGAATACCCACCACTGATAAAGGTTCTGGTTTAGCAGGAAGTATGTAAAAATCACTTGCAGCTAAAGCGCTACGAGTCAATAAATTATATCCAGGCGCACAATCCAAGAGAATAAAATCATATTCTTGACGTACAGATTTTAAAATATTATTTATCAAGACTCTTTCAAAACGATTCCAAATTGTTTCAAAGTCTTGTTCACCCAAAGCAGTTGCTTGTTGATGCAGCATTTCTGACACAACAAATTCATCATATAAGTCGATATCTCCTGGTAATAAATCCAGTCCAGCAAGATTACAAACCTGGGATTGAATGATATCTTGAATTGTCAATTTTGCTTCTGGTTCTGGATTGATAACTTGGTCAATCAGATACCTAAATGTCTTACTTTGTTTACGACGCTTGGCAAAATCTAGAGGCGACATCAAACTGAGTGTGGCGCTAATTTGGCTGTCTAAATCCAGGACAAGCACCCGTTTACCATGATTTTTAGCTAAACAGGTAGCTAAGTTGACAGTGAGGGTGGTTTTACCAACGCCACCTTTCATATTTGCAGTAGCAATTACATATCCCATTGGTTGAGTCCTCTGTTGACGCATTTCCATGTAGGTAGCGTATACCTGTCTCGATCTATTAAATCTTTTATTAAATTTAATATTTTTAAAATCTCAACGAAGAAGCAGAGGGCAGAGGGAAATGACCTCTTCTTCGTGCCGTGGGTGGATTTACGCGGTATTACACTAGTAAAATTGCTGTAACTTTGGTTGAAAGCTAGATACTATTAGATTCGGCGTGTTTACTGTTCGGGAGTGCCAAAATGTCTAAACAGCTGGGTCAAAAAATCGCACCTACACCTATATCAAATGATATTAATGTGGTGGATTTGATTGATCAATACTTTACCGCTTATAACTCAGCACGATTGCGGGAAATCTGCCAACTATTGAGTCGTGATGTGCTAACAGAAGGTGTGACGGTGGGAGTTAGCCTTTCCGGTGCGATGACGCCAGCAGGATTTGGGGTTTCAGCACTTGCACCCTTAATTCGCAATGGCTTTATTGACTGGATGATTAGCACTGGTGCAAATCTTTACCACGATATGCACTACGGTTTGGGTTTTGAACTTTTTGCTGGTAATCCGTTTTTGGATGATGTGAAACTGCGCCAGGAAGGCACTATTCGCATTTATGACATTATCTTTGGTTACGATGTGCTACTAGAAACTGATGCTTTCATCCGCAAAATTTTGCAAGGGGAAGCATTTCAGAAGCGGATGGGAACTGCTGAGTTTCACCATTTACTAGGTAAGTATGTTCGGGAAGTAGAAAAGCAGTTGGGTGTACAGAATTCCTGCTTGCTTGCTACAGCTTATGAGTATGGCGTGCCTATATATACGTCTTCTCCAGGAGATAGCTCTATTGGGATGAATGTGGCGGCTTTAGCTTTGGAAGGTTCGCAGTTGGTGTTAGATCCATCAATTGATGTCAATGAAACGGCTGCGATCGCATATAATGCCCGTGAATCTGGAGGTAAAAGTGCAGCTGTAATTCTTGGTGGCGGTAGTCCCAAAAACTTTTTGCTCCAAACCCAACCGCAACTTCACGAGGTATTGGGGCTAGAAGAACGAGGACACGATTACTTTGTGCAGTTTACCGATGCGCGTCCCGATACAGGCGGTTTGTCTGGAGCAACTCCATCGGAAGCTGTCAGTTGGGGTAAGATTGACCCGGAAGAGTTACCTAACACAATTGTTTGTTATACCGATAGCACGATCGCTCTACCATTGGTGACAGCATACGTCTTGAACAAGTGCGAACCTCGTCCACTGAAGCGTGTATACGACAAGCGAGAAGCCATTTTGGATAAACTGCAAAAAGACTATCTAGCAGCCAAAACCCAATCATCGGATCAAATTCCAACAGCAGTGGCTGAAAGTGCCCAAAAGCAAACAGCAACTTATCCTTGTGGGCGGTTGATTCCGAATACGTAGGGAGTGGGGAGTAGGGGAGGCAGGGGGCAAGGGGGAGAATAAAAAATTACCTCTTTCAAATGCCCCTCATCCCTTGTGTGCAATCAACAAATAAGTGGTTATTTTCCCTTTGCCTTGAACTTCGATTTCGCCCCGCTTTTCAAATACAAATTCATTACGCAAAAATTTATAAGTATCTTCTGTAACTTGTATTTTACCAGCAATACCTTGGTATTCCATGTATTGGGCGATGTTTACTGTATCTCCCCAGAGATTATACGTAATTTCTTTGGATTCAATTACTCTTGTAGCTACGGAACCAGTATGGATGCCGATACGGATGTTAAAGTTTTGGTTATTCTCAGTATTAAATAGAGCGATCGCAGCTTGCATCTGGAGTGCCATTTGAGCGATCGCTTGAGCATGATCCTGGCGGCGTGTGGGCAAACCACCAACTACCATATAAGCATCACCAATGGTTTTAATTCTCTCTAAACCATATTGTTCGGTGAGGCGATCAAAAGTTGAGAAAATCGAGTTGAGTAAGTTTAGCAGTTGAATTGCACTCATAGAAGCAGCAATATCGCTAAAGCTGACAATATCTGCAAATAAAACTGTGACATCAGCAACGTCTTCGAGTATGTTAGTTACTTCTTTCGAGGGTTTGGAGATTGCTGCTGGCAAAATATTCCTCAACAAACGCTCGGTTTCTTCCTGCTGATGGCGTAGCGCTTCTTCTGTTGCTAATCGCTGGGTGATATTACGAAAAATGCCGCGAGTCGCAACTGGATAACCTTCAACAAATTTACAGTTAATATTACCTTCTATAAAGATTGTTTGACCGTCTTTAGTAACGAATGCAGCTTTAACTTGCCCGATCTTTTCTCCTGACAGCACCCGATAAAACTTTTGCAAACAGTCTTGTTTAAACTCTGGATGTATAATATCAAAAATATTCATATTCACAATTTCAGCTTCGCTATATCCCAAAGCTTCTTGCCATGCACGATTGACATACAAAAAACGACCATAGGCATTAACGCATTGAATCAAATCATTAGCATTTTCAAATAAATCTCGATATCGTTCTTCACTTTCTACAAGAGCATCTTCTGCTTGTTTGCGTTTGATAAACTGGGCGATTTGACTACCAATAGAACCCACCATTTGCAATAACTCTTTATCCTTTGGTTGTACATCCCGGCTAAAGAAAACCATCACTCCTAAGATTTCACTATCGTCTAAGATGGGGAAGCCAAAAGCTGCATGTAATCCAGCCTCAGCAGCAGGTTGCGATCGCCTTTGGTCTCCATCTTCTGTAATATCTTGAATCCACAAAGGCAAACGTCTGATCCAAATTCGGCCAGGTAAGCCAACACCGGGTGTATATGTAGTTTGCCAGGTGATTGCTTTAAACTCTCGCGCAGAAATTACTCGACTTGACCAAATTTCTACACACCTTAATACTGCATTAAGGCTATCTCCTTGTATAGAAGTACCAATATATTGACTTGGTGCCCAAAGTTCACCTAAATCCCATCCTAAGTTTTGACAAATCGACTGCAAAATTTTCGGAATTACCTGTTTTACAGTTTGTGATTCTGATAATACACGAGTGATAGCATACTGGGCACTTGTCCGTTGTTCCCGTTGCTGACGAGCGGTAATATCCCGACCAATGTAGACAATCTCCTCTAATCCTTTTATTTTTTTCGGAATTACTGAACAAGAAAAAGCAATCAACCGCTTTTCTCTAGTCTTGGTTCGGCAAACTACCTCTAAATTCTGAAGATTTTTCTGAAAAGAAGAATGCTGGTGAATGGCTTCTATTAAAACTTGCTCTTCATCAATTATTAATGATATTGGTTTATTAATTAATTCTTCTTCACTAAAACCAAATAATTGTTGAGCAGCACGATTTACTTTTTTTATTTTCCCTATATTATTAGTTATAAACAAAGCATCTGCCATTGCAGTAATTACTTGATCCATGTAGTTTTTGTATTAAATTCAAAAAGATAACTTTTAAATAATAGTAATATCAAAGTTAAATTTTTCGCCGATGAGGCAATCATCATATCGAAATTAATAACTTAGAAATTAGAAATAATAATTAATAATTTAGTATCATTGATGATTATTTTAGTTATTCTTTCAAATGTTTGAGCAATATACAAGCTTGTTTGGGTAAATTTTTTAGAAGTTACTAATACTCAATTGTCTTACTGAAATTGATATTAATTGATTAATTATGCTGTTTTTTCACATAACCCAGTGTAGTTGAGCGAAAATGACCATGAGCAACCTTTTAATTTGGTCGATCAAAATTAACCAAGTAAGCGTAAATAACATGTATTCTATCTTTTGGAGGATTGACAATTAAGTATAATTCTGAGTTAAGTTAGTAAATTATACTTAACAGTGCGGTTTATAAGCGATCGCTAGTTTAACAAAATCACTCTTGTGCAATCCAGTGCTGGGTAAAGCTGAAAGTTATATTTTTATGCGATTTGTTAAAGTATAATATACTACAAAGACTTGATAAATTAAAAAGTAAACTTTTATTAAATGTAAAGTCACACTGCGATCGCCTAAAATTTAATCTGGAGAAAGTCGCCTCTATAAAGTTAGTCAGAACCCAATGAATCAACAGCGTGCTAATACTCTCAAAGCTGCATTTCAAGTTTGTAATGTTGAACCGCTAGAGGGTGCAGATATGGAGCGGTACTATGTTGATTTATCAGCAGTCCGCAAAACTTCAGCAATAGACAGCGTTAGTACAATTTTAGACTTTCAAGAACCCGCAGATTTTAGCACTATTTTGTTTACCGGACATCGTGGCTGTGGCAAAAGTACAGAATTAAAACGTATTCAGAAGCAATGGGAAGAACAATACCACGTAATTTATTTAGAAGTTAACGAAGAAACAGATATTAATGATGCTAATTATACAGATTTATATTTAATCGTCATAAAACAAGTAGAATTTGAGTTGCGTAAATTAGATTTAAAATTTGATTCTCAACTTTTGCAAAACTTTGAATCTTGGTTTAAGGATATTACCAAAGAAACCGAAGAAAGTGTAGAAAAATCTGTCAGTATTCAGGGAGAAGCGACTCTGAAACCAGAAGCTCCATTTATTGCTAAATTGATGGTCAAATTACTGGCACAAATTAAAGGTTCTGATAAGCAAAAAACTACTATTCGCCAAACTTTAGAAAAAGACCTATCCCGTCTCAAAGCAGATATTAATCTTTTATTAGGAGATGCCTACGTTAAACTCCGAAAAAAATTCCCTGAATGTAAGGGTTTATTGATTATTTTTGACAATATGGATCGTGTACCACCGACGATCGCAGAACATTTATTTTTTGACTACGCGGCTCAGTTACAAGAATTATACTGCACGATAATTTATACAGTTCCAATTTCTGTGCTTTGTTCGCCTAAAAACCCACTCAATCAGTTTGATGGGAATCCTCATATTGTCCCAATGGTGAATATTTATGAATTTGAACGCGATCGCTACCATTTAAACTACAATCAAACGGGACTAGAAGCAGTTGCCAGCGTCATTGAAAAGCGGGTAGATATTGATGCTGTATTTGAATCTCGCCAAGAATTGCTAGATTTAGCTAAAGCCAGTGGAGGACATGTCCGCCAATTAATGCAGATGATGCGGACTGCTTGCTATACTGCTAGTACTCGCAAACATGCCAAAATTATTGCTGAAGATATTATCTATGCTGTGAAACAACAGCAATTTAGTTTTGAAAGGTTTATTCCTGAAGAACATTATGCGTTTTTAGCCCAAGTGTGTATAACCAAGAATGTCAGCAAAGATGATATTGGTCAGTTAATGCTGTTTAACACTTCAGTTTTGGAATACAACGGCGATAAACGATGGAATTACCCGAATCCAGTGGTGAAGCAAAATGAATTCTTCCAGAAAGCCATCGAATCTGCACTTGCAGCGCAACCTTAGTTCAGAAATAGGGCCGTTTATCGCGCTTAATCAACAGGTATTTGGTGAATTACTCACCTTTGTAGATTTTGCAGAAAAGTTTACCATTGGTTTTGTAGAAATTAATTTTACCCCAGATGCAGAAATATTAGTTGAGGCGCTAAAGACAAATCCTGATTGTCAGGAGATTCAGTTTGTGACTATGAATTTTTCTGATGCAAATTTGCGATTTATTAAAGATGAAATTCTTAAGATATTACCAACTATTGAGATAGAATCTAATAAAAAATTAGTCTTGATTGTACAAGGTTTAGAAAAGTCTATTGGCGTTTATGGAGACTATCCGCCAGTTTTACAAGACCTCAACTTTGTCCGAGATGCTTATAAGAGAACTGTTCCTCATCCGATTCTGTTTATTTTGCCAGATTATGCCCTGACTCGGTTAGCTAAATTTGCTCCTGATTTTTGGGCTTGGCAATCGGGGATGTTTCGGTTTCAAACACCTCAAGTTACTAAAGATTATGCGATTAATGAGACTCAAAACACTGAGAGAATCGTAAACAGATTAGAACCTCCAGAAAAGCAAGAGCGGATCGATTTATTACACCGCCTGCTAATGGAATATAAACCTACTGGACATCATCCGACAGGAGAAAACCTCCGCAACTGTAGTAATATTTTGCATCAGCTAGGAGTCGCTTATTTAAGTAAGAATGAACCTATCAAAGCTAGAGAATATTTAGAAGAAGCTAAAAAAATAGCTAATGAGTTTCAATATTCTACCTTCCATGCTGAAGTCCTTAACACATTAGGAGATTCTTATAGGCAGGAAAGGCAATTTGATACGGCAATTACTTATTATCAAAAATCTTTAAGTATTTCACAGCAACTTCAGAATCCTCGCGGCGAAATTGCTGCTTTGTTTAAACTGGGGAATGCTTACCGAGACTTGAGACAATTTACACAGGCGACAACTTTTTATCAACAGCGTCTAGAAATTGAACAACAAATAGGCGATCGCTATTCTTCTGCTAGCACTTATCACCAGTTGGGAACAGTTGCCCAAAATTTGCGAGAGTTTGAGGAGGCGCGGCACTGTTACCAACAAGCTTTGACTATCAGAATCGAATTTGGCGATCACTATTCTTCTGGTGGCACCTACTACCAGTTGGGAAGAGTTGCCCAAAATTT
Source organism: Nostoc sp. CmiVER01 (assembly GCF_034531135.2). Taxonomy (NCBI): domain Bacteria; kingdom Bacillati; phylum Cyanobacteriota; class Cyanophyceae; order Nostocales; family Nostocaceae; genus Nostoc; species Nostoc sp. CmiVER01. The sequence goes on along the minus strand of NZ_JAVRBU020000015.1, from coordinate 51,985 downwards.
GCGTGAATTTGAGGAGGCGCGGCGCAATTACCAACAAGCTTTGGCTATCGATATCGAATTTGGTGATCGCCATTCTTCTGCTAGTACTTACCATTGGCTAGGAAATGTTGCCTTTGAATACCGAGAGTTTGAGGAAGCACGGCGTAACTATCAACAGGCTCTGGAAATATGGATTGAATACCAAGATAGATACAATCAGAATTATTCATACCACCAGTTGGGAATGGTTGCTGAAGAATTGAGGGAATTCGAGGAGGCGCGGCGCAACTATCAACAAGCTTTGGCTATCAAAATCGAATTTGGCGATCGCTATTCCCAAGCTAGTACCTACCACAACTTAGGAATAGTTGATCAAAAATTGGGGGAATTTGAACAGGCGCGGCGCAATTATCAACAAGCTTTGGTAATTAAAATCGAATTTGGCGATCGCTATTCTCAAGCACGCACTTACCACAATTTGGGATCTGTTGCCCAAGATTTGGGGGAATTTGAGGAGGCGCGACGCAATTACCAACAAGCTTTGGCTATCTACATCGAATTTAGCGATCGCTATTCCCAAGCAATCACTTACCACGCTTTAGGAACGCTTGCAGAAGCAGAAGAAAACTACGCAGAGGCGAGGGTTAATTTGCAGACAGCGTTGGAGATATATGTTGAGTATAAGGATGAATATTGGGGGGCGATCACACGGGAGGCGTTAGAGAGATTACCGGAGTGATGGCGAGGCGATCGCACCTTTAAAGCGCTTCCCATTCATCTCTACTAACTTGAGCCTGTTTTAAAATTTTTGCCAGTAAGCTTTTGCTGATATCTCCTTCGTGGGGGTTAGGAATGATTAATCTCAGTTCATCTTTAACCATAAATTGATGTTTTGTACCTGAGTAAGGGCCTTCAAAAGCAAGTTTTTTCAGGTAATAAATTAAATCCCTGCGATTAATCGGCCCAAAGTTTGGCATTAAGCCGCATCCTTTTTCAAAGCAAGAGAGATTCCGTCTAATTCAGGTAAATTATGCCCTAACTGTAGTCCTAAAACAATCCACTCTTCTAAAGATTGTTTTAACTCTTCTCTGCAAGCTTCTAGTGTAGACGCATTCGCATATAACCCTTGCAATTCAGGTACTTCTGCATAAAAAGTACCATCTTCTAAAATTTCATAGTTTGCTCTGTGCAAAGCTGCTTGAATATACTCTGTCAGCATTTAGAGATTTTGTACAAAACTGGCTATATTACTAAATTGTAAGCTAAAAATTAAAGTTTAGATTGGCGATCGCTATTCTCAAGCACTCACCTACCACGCTTTAGGAACGCTTGCAAAAGCACAAGAAAACTATGCAGAGGCGAGAGTTAATTTACAAACAGCGTTGGAGATATATGTTGAGTATAAGGATGAATATTGGGAGGCGATCGCACGAGAGGCGTTAGAGAGATTACCAAACTGATGGAGTGATGGCATTTAACAGGGGCGCGACCAGATCATACTCATTAGGCAGGCGTAGCAAGTTGATACAATCAAATTGCAAGAGGTTGCATTGACATAACACGGCAATGCAAATACTCAACGGCAAGACAGCACTTATTGGTAAGCAGCGCGATCGCATCAATATAATAGCGCTTCTGTGTTGAGTTATATACAGACCTAACAAGAACAGCCCCTTCCCTACTAGCGTTAGGCTAGGGAGTTAGATTCAAAGCCTCTCTCGTTTTAGGAGACAGGTCAAAGTATATGCCAAAACTACGTCAAAATTTAAATAAACGCGATCGCACTTACCGACAATGCAGATTACCCAAAGTCTCCATACAGCAATTCTCGTGACTGACTTAGAACGCTCTGAACACTTTTATGGCAAAGTATTAGGATTATCCAAAATAGATCGTTCCCTAAAATACGCTGGTGCATGGTATCAAGTCGGCAACTATCAAATTCACTTAATAGTTGCACCTACTGTACCCACCGAAAACCCAAACGAAAAATGGGGACGCAACCCTCACGTAGCTTTCTCAGTCGCTAACTTGGACGCTGCTAAACAAGAGTTGCTCAATCATAATTATCTCATTCAACCCAGTGCTTCTGGTCGCCCTGCTTTATTCATTCAAGATCCTGATGGAAATATTATCGAGTTGAGTCAGCAATAAAGGGGAGTAGGGAGTGGGGAGTAGGGGAGGCAGGGGGAGCAGAAGAGAATAATAATTACTGATAAGTGACTCATGACTAATGACTAATGAAAATAATTGCTTACTCTTACACCAATCCGCTACTAGAATCTGCTCCCGATCAGGGTGATTGGGGATGGGAAGTGGATCGGGTTTATGAAGATTTGGGTAAGCCAGAGTCTTCTGCACAGGCTACGCGAACGCAATTACAACAATTATTTACTGATTGCGAAACTGAACCAGCAGATTATCTGTTAATTCGTCGGTTGGAAGAATTAGGGGATACTGTAGAGGAAATTAGCGATCGCTTACATAAACTCGAAGTAATGGGAGTAGCAATAATTGCCACAGAACAACCCTACACTTCCGAAAATTACCCTCTGGGCGCTGACTTGCTGAATTTGCTACACGCAATCCAACGTCAGCAACGTAGCCGTCGCATCCGTCAAGGACATGCCCGTAATCGTCTTGAGGTTGCACCGCCACCGGGCAAAGTTCCCTACGGCTATCGCAGAGGTAAAGGAAAATATACTATTGATCGTAGTACTTCACCAGTAGTCAAAGATTTTTTTGAACACTTTTTACTCTATGGTTCCCTACGGGGTTCAGTTCGTTACTTGGCGAAAAAATACGGCAAAAAAATCTCTGTCACTACAGGAAGGCGCTGGCTAACTAATCCAGTTTATCGCGGCAATACAGCTTACCAAAATGGTGAAATTATCTCTAATACCCATATTCCGATAATTTCTAAGGAAGAAGCTGCCCAAGTTGACCGACTTTTACGCCGTAACAGCCGTTTACCACCCCGAACTGCTAGTGCTAGGCGTTCTTTAGCTGGGTTGGTTGTCTGTGCTGAGTGTCAGTCACATCTAACAGTTACTCGTGTTACCCAACGGAACCAAGATAAGGAGTATCTTTATTTACGTTCTCCTAGCTGTCCTCAACGCCCCAAGTGTAAGGCTATTCCCTACCAAGAGGTTTTAGAACATACAATTGAAACCGTTTGCTGTGACTTACCCTTAGCCGTCGCGGGGATGAATTTTCCTCAGTTGGATGCAGTCAAGAATAGTTTAGGACAAGCGATCGCTCGTCAGCAAGAAATACTTGCTCAGTTACCCGCTTTAATTGAAACTGGAATTTTAGATGTTGAAACAGCAAAGTTAAGGGCTTACAAACTCCGCACAGAAATTTCTGCACTTGAAGCAAAGTTAGCGACTCTCCCCCCAGTTAACTTGCGTTCTGTTGCTCAAGCTGTTTCTATACCACAATTTTGGTTAGATTTATCGGAAACAGAACGACGATTTTACTTTCGAGAGTTTATCAGGCAAATTAACATTACTGTTGAGAATAAAGAATTAAAACTCCAAGTTATTTTTATTTTTTAATTGAAATGTTATTTCTGAGATGGTCGATCCTTAGTATACGCAACAGGTTTTGGTCCTGCATTTCGCACATTGACAAGTTTATTCAGGATATCAAACCAAAAAGGCGCACCCATCGCAATAGCTAAACCACTCACAATCCAACCGCAAATTAATTTCCAACCCTGCCAAATTCTAATTAAGACAACCTTTTTGCTATTCGAGTCTTCAACATCTAATAACTCAAACTGCTTATTGATATTTTGCCATCCAATGGGAACAGAAGCATCTCCTAAAAGTTTCTCAATTTGCCTTCTGGCTTCTGGATCATTGATAAAATCGGCTCGTTGACTTGCACTTTGAGTAATAGCAGAGCGAATAGCCGAATCCTGCGACAATCTACTAACTAGGTGAAATGTATCAGTATTGGTGAATATGGCAACTGATATCCCAATTAAAATTGCAACTCCTTTTGCATTGCGCTTATAAACGCCACTAGCTCGATCCATAGAGCGATCAAACCATGTTTCCACTTCATTTTGAAACTGATTCATCTCTTCGGTGAGGTCGTTAATCTTTATTCTACTCCGTTGAGCAAGCACGCTAAGACTCTTAATTAAATTATCAGGTACATCATCCGGCAAATCTTTATTAACAAAATCTATAAACTTTTGATCAATATCTCCATAAATTGCTTTAATTTTTTTGTATTCTTCACTATCTTGATTATTAACACCTATTTTAAGTTCTTTGTATAATGCTAATATTATAGATAAATTAGTTTTATCATCTTCACTAGGATGTTTAACATGATTAAGTAGCTGGGGAATTTTTAAGGCATCTAATAAAGTAATTGCAAATGTTTCCGAAGGAAGATATGAAGGGCCGCTTTGTTTTTCTTCTAGTCCGTTTGTATCGATACTTTTGCTAATTACCCGAAGCTGCGTTTCTATTTTCCCCTTGGCTTGTTGATTCAAGGTATTAATTAAAGGATCATTATAAAGCTTATTTACCAAGTTTTCTGCTTTAGTAATATCTGAGTCTTCAGTTTCGCTACCACCTGCTAAAAGTAATTCAATTGATTTTTTTAAATGTTTAGCTCTCCATTGTAAACATGTAGAAATTAGCTCTTGAATTTCAGAAGCTATCAGGCTCAAAATCAAGTAAATCACAACTAAACCAATAGCAATATCCACAACTACAGGTAAATTCATTCACAGACTCCCATAATTTTATTGAAGTTTATTCTTTTAAAAAATATTTTGATAAGATTTTATAACATAGATAATTTAATTACATCATTACTTAACTAAATTTAAAATTATGAAAATTGTTTAATTAAAAACGCTTGTAGTTTTAACGTTAACTAAACTGAATTAAAATTTAATTAGATAAAATTTAGGTATATAAAAATTAAATCAAGTGTTACATTCAAATAAATACAAGTTAATTTACGGACTGTTAAAAAGGTAACAAATAATTTATTGGTTGTATTATTTTTATCATTTGTCAGCTAAAATGTTATTTAAGTAACCAATATAAATTTTTCAAAAAATAGGGCTAATTAGAGAAACTTGAGTTAATCTTGGAAACTAGCAATTGTTAATAAATACGTTGTTACTGGGTGACAACATTGGAGATTCGCTAGATGTCTCTATGTAATCAAACCAGAAAGTAAAATGATTAACATAGAATATGCAAGAAGGAAGCTTTATTTGGAGTCCTCTAGAAAAACAGCATCGCACGGTTGGCAAATGGATTGATTGGGTATGGCTAATAATATTGCTATTGGCAGCAGTGTTATTGTTTAGCATCAATCTGGGAGGATTGCCGTTGCGAGATTGGGATGAAGGGACTGTGGCACAGGTTGCTCGTGAAATTTGGCACGCTCCAGCAGGATCAATGCGTTGGCTTTACCCAACGTTAGGAGGTGAACCATATCATAACAAGCCGCCTTTGATGCATTTGCTAATTGCTTGGGCTTATTCTTTAGGAGGCGAAAATGAGTTGACAACGCGCCTGCCTGGAGCAATTTTAACAGCGACATCTGTACCTCTACTGTATTGCATTGCTCGTGAGATATTTCGCCAACGTTGGGCTGCTATTTATAGCGCGTTGATTTATTTAACAATGCTACCGGTGGTGCGTCATGGGCGGTTGGCAATGTTGGATGGGGCGATGGTAAGTTTTTTGATGGTGATGATGTTGTGCGTGTTACGATCGCGCCGAGATTTACGCTATTGCCTTGGTGTTGGGATTAGTTTTGGGCTAATTTGCCTTACTCAAGGATTATTAGGCGTATTACTAGGTGCGATCGCGATCGTATTTTTGTTTTGGGATACGCCACGACTGCTCACTTGTTACTATCTGTGGATAGCAATCGTAATTGGTATTCTGCCTGTAGCTACTTGGTATAGTGCCCAATTAATTCACTATGGTTACACTTTCGCCCAAGTTGGCCTTGTAAACCCATCACTAGGCCGAATTGGCTCATTTGTAGAAACTAATCCTGAACCACCTTGGTACTACGTTATTGAACTTCTCAAATACACATGGCCGTGGCTATTATTCTTACCGCAAACTATCCGCTTAACTTGGGAAAATCGCAACCTTAGTTGGGCAAAACTAGTAATGGCGTGGAGTGGTGTTTATCTGTTGGTAATTTCTTTCATGATTACCAAAGTTCCCTGGTATTTATTCCCAATTTATCCTAGTTTAGCTTTAGCTTTTGGTATCCAATTATCAGATACAGAAAATTCGCCTTTACTCTCATCTTATCCCCGTGCTTGGGTTGCTGGTTTGGCGATACTTGCTGTAGCCGCTTCTGCTGGTAGTATTTATTTCAGTTGGGGTACAACACCGAAAACAGACTTACAACTGATTTTTGCCGCAGTAGCTTTAACTATGACTTTAGCAGCTATTTTGGCCGAACGAGGTGATGGGCAATTTCTGAAGATTTTGTTTTGGGGAAGTTATATTTCGTTGCTACTGTTAATGAAATCTAACTATTGGGTTTGGGAATTATCTGAAGCTTATCCAGTTAAACCAGTCGCCGCGATGATCGTGCGGGCAAATCCAGCTACGAGGAAAATTTACACATCTTTTCCTTATCATCGTCCCTCGTTGGATTTTTATAGCGATCGCACCATCATTCCCGCTTCTGTTGGCGAACTTGAATATTATTGGCACTACAACGGGCAACCTTACTTTCTCCTTCATGCATCTGCTTTCAACAATCTCGAACTAGAGTCAATGAAGCTAGTTGACGAAGCTGAAGGCTGGAAGTTAGTTACAAAAGATACTAATCGTCTTTAAATTTTGGGCATTGGGAAGAGGCAGAGGGGCAAGGGGAAGGGTTCAGAGGAGAGGAATTTCCCCCTGCTTCACCACTCCCTAATTCCACATCTGGCGATCGCCTTTATTGTCCACATTTTGTACATTGTTTACCTAAACCCAAAGCATCTGCTGTACCATCCTAAAAACTAAGGAATCATTGCTACCTTAATTGCCTGACGCGCCTTCATCTTACAAAATACCTGTTCTAAATCTTTTAATGGCCGTTGCTCACTAATAAGTAACTCAAAGGGAATTTTGCGACTAGCGATCAGCGCCAGCGCCTCCTGCACATACTTTGGTGTATTATGAAACACGCCTTTAATAGTTAGTTCGCTGTAGTGTAGCTGTTCTGTGTTGACAGTAATGCTGGTATCCCGTGGACATCCACCGAATAAGTTGACTGTTGCACCAGGACGGGCACAGGCGATCGCAGTTTCCCAAACACTTGGTACACCTGTTGCTTCAATCACTACATCTGCGCCCCATCCTTGGGTAAGTTCTTTCACCACACTGGGAATTTCTGGAATTTGATGATAGTTAAAAGTCTGGGCTGCACCCAATTTTTGACCAATTTCTAGCCTGTGGTGATTACCTCCCCACAGCAACACCTCAGCTTTCTCACTCAACGCTGCCACAAACATCAACCCGATCGCTCCATCCCCTAAGACGACCACTTTATCTTTGGCTTTGACGTTAGAACGGGCGATACCATGCAATACACAAGCTAGGGGTTCCGTCATGGCTGCCAATTCCCACGGCAACTCATCGGGAATTTGCAATAAATTATGCTGCACTATCGGTGCAGGAATTTTCAAGTATTCCGCAAAAGTCCCATTATTCCATGTCAAATTCGGACATAATGAATACTCTTGACGTTGACAAAAAAAGCATTTCATGCATGGGGCTGAATTATTAGCGACGATGCGATCGCCTACTTGCCAATTTGTAACCCCTGCACCCAAGGCAACAATTTGCCCAGCCCCTTCATGACCAAACAGCGTTGGTGGTATCAGCATTTTGGCATGACCACCACGCCGCCAGACTTTTAAATCTGTACCACAAGTTGTTGCTGCCCCCACTTGAATTACAACTTCGCCAGCCGCCGGAGTGGGGTCAGGAACTTGCTCTAAGCGGAAATTTTCTTGCCCATAAAGTAATGCTGCTAACAAAGCTTTAAACCTATTAATTAGCTCCATCCGATTTTATCAGTTGAAGCTAATGGTCTGTCTCATTAATCTTAATGAGTTTATAGTAAGCACTTCAGTGCTTAAAAATCCAGGACTAAAGTCTTTACTACGAACTTGTTTACTCCTTGTAACTAATGAGAAAAACCACTAGTTGATAGGTTTAAAGTAAATTAGTTTTGATTTCTAGTAGGCTTTTATTAATCTAAAATGCCGTCAAACTAAGAATTTACCGCAGGCTGTGGAACTACTCCGGTATTCCGGGTTTCCACCACATTAGGCAAACGAGTAGCAGTTAATAGCGGTACTTCTTGTCGGCACGACAGGCAAAACCAATATAGTTCACCATGTCGTACATGGCGCAGGAGGGAACCACCGCAGCATGGGCAGGTGTTGGCTCTCGTACTCATACCAATGTCCTCCTAAAAAAAAATTATTGTTTAAGTTGGATAAAAAAAACAGTTGATTAAAACTGAATGTTACCTGCACAAATGCAGCCATTCGATTCTATGCGGTCTTTAATAATTTGTCTGTAAACAGCTTCATATCCGTTAACCATTTGGCTAACGCTAAAGTTGTTTTCTACGTGTTTTCTACAGGTTTGACGATTGAGTTCCAAAGCTAATGGAATCATTGCCGCCATTTCTGCATAGCTTTTGCAGATAAAACCTGTTTTACCCTGAACAATCACTTCAGGTACAGAGCCGAAATTCATGGCAATTACTGGTGTACCAGTTGCCATTGATTCAATCATTACTAACCCAAAAGGTTCTTGCCAACTAATGGGGAAAAGAGTTATGGCAGCATTGCCCAGAAGTTCAGTCTTTTCGACGTGGTTGATTTCGCCTAAATATTCAATTTGCTGACTATCTATGAGGGGGGCAATCTCTTGTTCAAAAAACTTAGAGTCTTGAACATCAACCTTTCCTGCCATCTTCAAGCGTAAACCACTCTGTTTAGCAATAGCGATCGCATGTTGTGGCCCTTTCTCTGGCGAAAAACGACCTAAAAATGCCAAATACGGCGGTTCTGAAGGTTGGGCTACAAATGGATAATCTGCTAGCTCAATTCCGTTATAAATCGTGTCAATATAATTGAGATCGATTTGACGCTGCGAGTTACTAATGCTGACATAAGGTTGCTTTTTATGGTGGTTGAATAGGTGGCGGTTATCCCTTGTAAAATGATTGTGCAGGGTATGCACTGTAGAAGTTGCTGTTATCAAACTCGCTAAAGGTAATGCCGAAATCCCTACATGGGAATGGATAATATCGAATTGGGCAGCACTCTGGTAAACTTGGCTTAGTTCTAGCATTTCGTACACTGCATACTCTTTGATATTTGGATCTAAGCGCAATGCCTGTGGATAAACTGCTTCTAAATAAGCCAAAGTTTGAGAATCGCCAGAGGCAAATAAGGTTACCTCATGACCGCGACGAACAAGTTCATCAGTCAAGCGACTCACTACCAGTTCTATTCCTCCATAATTAGGAGGGGGAACCCTTTCCCATAAGGGGGCAACTTGAGCGATTTTCATAAGTTTTTTTGGTTCAGTCTATCAAATTCTCCTCAATATAATGAGTTGCATCATTATTGTATGAGGAGAGAGTATTTGTACTTACTCTTTTGACATTTAAATTAACCTAACAAGCTACGAAAAGCGCAGTAATGGTTAATCGTACTGGAAATTTTTTACCGACAAATCTAATGGACTATCGGCTAAACTCAACTCTGAGCTATCTTTCTAACTTAGAGTAAATCAATCACTTGTTGCATCTGCCTTGGGGATCATAACGAGGTAGAATATTTTGTAGTAGAACTTACAAAAAGGAATATTTTGTAGCTAAAACTACTAAAATATCCAATGGGATCAAGCCATTAAAGCTTGGTTTAAATGTAATTGGTAAATGGAACAGAAATTATAAATATTAAGTAACTGTACAATAATTACATAATTTGTAATTATTAATTTACAAAAAATTCTGATAACTAATGAAAATCGCTACTTGGAATGTCAACTCAATTCGCACTCGTCTAGAACAGGTTATCGATTGGTTAACTGCCAATCCTGTTGATGTTCTCTGCTTACAAGAAACCAAAGTTGTGGATGCCGAGTTTCCGCGATCGCCTTTTGAGCAGTTAGGCTATAACCTTTATGTATCAGGACAAAAATCTTATAACGGCGTAGCCATAATTAGTCGCCAGCCACTCGTAGACGTAAGTAGAGGGTTTAGGGCGATTTTGCCAGATTTACACCACGAATGGGATGAGCAAAAGCGAGTGATTACAGGTGTAATTGATGGTATTCGGATTGTTAACTTATATGTTCCCAATGGTGCAGCAGTCGGAACTGAAAAATATGAATACAAAATGCGCTGGTTAACAGCACTACACGAGTATTTGCGATTGTTGGTGTTGTCAGAACCTGCAATTTGTGTGTGCGGTGATTTTAACATCGCCCTAGAAGATAAGGATATTCACGAGCAAGTGAGTACAGAAAATCACATTATGGCAACAGAAGCGGAGCGCCAAGCCTTACGGGATATCCTAAAATTGGGATTTGCTGATGCTTTTCGCAAATTCACTACAGAAGGCGGAAATTATAGCTGGTGGGATTATCGCGCCGCCGCCTTCCGTCGCAACTTAGGTTGGCGGATTGACCATCACTATCTCACACCTATTCTGTATGAGCGTGCTACAAGTTGCATTATCGATGTCGCGCCCAGGAAATTAGAGCAACCTAGCGACCATACGCCGGTAATTGTGGAATTTTGAATGGGGGTATTAGGTATTGGGCAATGGCATTGCCCATAAGTGTCAACTTAAGCTAAAAGTAGCTTAACTGTTAGCTGATTCACCCGCCTGGAACTAAAGTTCAAGGCTAATAGCTAAAGTCTACTGAAGTAGACTAAAGATTTTTGGGTACATGACAATATGGTTTTAATCCCTAATAGGGATTTTGATGAATTGCAATGTCAGCGCTCGGATACTTCCCAGATCCAAGAGATTATTTCAATCCCTAATAGGGATTTTGATGAATTGCAATTCATTGTGATTCTTTAGCTGTATATGATAAGAGTTTCAATCCCTAATAGGGATTTTGATGAATTGCAATCTTTAGTTTATCTGGTAGGGCCTTCGCACGTTATGTTTCAATCCCTAATAGGGATTTTGATGAATTGCAATAAATACAGTGGCAGGGTTAACAACGCTACCATTCGTTTCAATCCCTAATAGGGATTTTGATGAATTGCAATCGCTAGCCCTGCGATGAGGCACATAACGAATGCGGTTTCAATCCCTAATAGGGATTTTGATGAATTGCAATCAAAATCCAAAGTCAGCTAAACCCATTAGGGATTAACGTTTCAATCCCTAATAGGGATTTTGATGAATTGCAATGTGGTTGCTTAATACCTTCAGAAGCCCCATTAATGTTTCAATCCCTAATAGGGATTTTGATGAATTGCAATAACAATTTACTCGATTGGCTCGACGAACAATTCTAGTTTCAATCCCTAATAGGGATTTTGATGAATTGCAATGCATCTTTGATATTTGGTAAAATGGGAGCTAATAAGTTTCAATCCCTAATAGGGATTTTGATGAATTGCAATTCTTTATGCTACTAGCTTTGGTAAGCCAATTCTTGTTTCAATCCCTAATAGGGATTTTGATGAATTGCAATGAAATTTCCTTATGTCAAAGAAGTGATTGTTAAAAGTTTCAATCCCTAATAGGGATTTTGATGAATTGCAATTGATTGCTATAGCTTTAGGAATTGTTAATTTGATGTTTCAATCCCTAATAGGGATTTTGATGAATTGCAATAATTTCCTAGCCATGTCGTCATTTGGTCTGATTTGTTTCAATCCCTAATAGGGATTTTGATGAATTGCAATTCACTTAGATTGCCCCTGCTACTCTCTACACTTGTGTTTCAATCCCTAATAGGGATTTTGATGAATTGCAATTGAATCAGATTTTGATTTTGATAATTGGGCAGAAGGTTTCAATCCCTAATAGGGATTTTGATGAATTGCAATATTGCAAGCTATCGAATTGCTAGCATCAGACCTCCTTTGTTTCAATCCCTAATAGGGATTTTGATGAATTGCAATGAATTAAGCAACTCTACCCTTGTAAACCGCTTAAAGTTTCAATCCCTAATAGGGATTTTGATGAATTGCAATTGAAAGTCTTGGTATTGCATTTGCATCTGCTACTAAAGTTTCAATCCCTAATAGGGATTTTGATGAATTGCAATCAATTCAAGTCCGATGTCAATCAAAAGTATTTCCCAGTTTCAATCCCTAATAGGGATTTTGATGAATTGCAATCTATCTGCTCATTTTTTAATACTGCAAAAGGAAAAGTTTCAATCCCTAATAGGGATTTTGATGAATTGCAATCTCCGCCAACGCCAATAGGAGCGTTAGGATTTGTGTTTCAATCCCTAATAGGGATTTTGATGAATTGCAATCATGTTTATATAGACTTAATTCCTCGTACAAAAATGTTTCAATCCCTAATAGGGATTTTGATGAATTGCAATCTTTAGACCGGGGAGAAGTCAAAGTATACTCAATAGTTTCAATCCCTAATAGGGATTTTGATGAATTGCAATCATAAATTTCATCGTCCTCAAAATCATCATCAATGTTTCAATCCCTAATAGGGATTTTGATGAATTGCAATGTATAAATAAAAATTATCAAATATAGCTAAATTATGTTTCAATCCCTAATAGGGATTTTGATGAATTGCAATGCGAGTTTTTAGATCGGCTTAATGGTAAAAAGTATGAGTTTCAATCCCTAATAGGGATTTTGATGAATTGCAATATATATTTCTATTTCTCGTGCCAACTGTAATCGTTTCAATCCCTAATAGGGATTTTGATGAATTGCAATTTGGGTAAATTAGCTTGGTGATGCTCTCATTGCAAGTTTCAATCCCTAATAGGGATTTTGATGAATTGCAATGCTTCTGAAATGGGAGATGTCGCTTATAACTGCAAAGTTGTTTCAATCCCTAATAGGGATTTTGATGAATTGCAATTTGATAGAGGATGGGATACTCCCGTGCTATCTAAAAGTTTCAATCCCTAATAGGGATTTTGATGAATTGCAATGCTAGTACTAGCACTAGCAGTAATTTATTCAATTCGTTTCAATCCCTAATAGGGATTTTGATGAATTGCAATATTATACGGGGGGATGATGCCAATACTGGGTAATGTTTCAATCCCTAATAGGGATTTTGATGAATTGCAATTTCTAGTCGTGCGCGTAATTCGTTGGTTGTGTTTTGTTTCAATCCCTAATAGGGATTTTGATGAATTGCAATACAGCAGGAGGGTTACAAGTGGTTTCTCTTGTAAACGAAGTTTCAATCCCTAATAGGGATTTTGATGAATTGCAATTCATATACATTCTAGGCATCCCAAGTTTTTTATCGTACTTGGAGTTTCAATCCCTAATAGGGATTTTGATGAATTGCAATTTCGCGCTGAACATTACAAACAAGATAGAGGCTCTCCTAGTTTCAATCCCTAATAGGGATTTTGATGAATTGCAATAACTTCCGCCCCGGCGGGAGAATCTAAAGAAGAGTTTCAATCCCTAATAGGGATTTTGATGAATTGCAATGCAAGTAGATTAAATAGCTTGTTTACTGATAATGCAGTTGTTTCAATCCCTAATAGGGATTTTGATGAATTGCAATTTAGATAACTTTTAGTTATGATTAGTTCAAATTTAAGTTTCAATCCCTAATAGGGATTTTGATGAATTGCAATAAGCTTCTTCAGCAGCAGCAGCTTCAGGTGTTGAGTTTCAATCCCTAATAGGGATTTTGATGAATTGCAATAGCAGCGAGATGATGCATTTCCTGGGGAAGTCATCGGTTTCAATCCCTAATAGGGATTTTGATGAATTGCAATCGCCCCTTGCTGGGATGCTACAGGGGGATTTCCTGTTTCAATCCCTAATAGGGATTTTGATGAATTGCAATTATCTCGATTGGGCGGATAAATATCTATCATTTGAGTTTCAATCCCTAATAGGGATTTTGATGAATTGCAATCTTGCCCGTTGCCTTTAATTTTCAATTTAGTTTAAATAGTTTCAATCCCTAATAGGGATTTTGATGAATTGCAATTTTATCTACCATTACCCGAACTGGCGGGAGTGGCGTTTCAATCCCTAATAGGGATTTTGATGAATTGCAATTTGTAACTTAGCTAAATCACTGGAAGTAAGTATTTATGTTTCAATCCCTAATAGGGATTTTGATGAATTGCAATACAGTTTGCCTACAGTCCGTCTACAGGCTGTAGGCGTTTCAATCCCTAATAGGGATTTTGATGAATTGCAATAAACCTGGCGCGATCGCACCTCAGCCAATTACAAGTTTCAATCCCTAATAGGGATTTTGATGAATTGCAATCGCAAAATGTCATCTGATTTGTGGCAGAAAACTAGTTTCAATCCCTAATAGGGATTTTGATGAATTGCAATACTTGAGAGTTAGCGCGAGATTTGCCCTGTACCATGTTTCAATCCCTAATAGGGATTTTGATGAATTGCAATGCTTTTAAATCATCAGCCATTTGGGTTATTTCACTGTTTCAATCCCTAATAGGGATTTTGATGAATTGCAATTCAGCGTATAAAAATCTTCAATCGAGCGGGTGCTGTTTCAATCCCTAATAGGGATTTTGATGAATTGCAATTAAGCAATAGGCAGTCAATCTAACAGATTTATACGTTTCAATCCCTAATAGGGATTTTGATGAATTGCAATTTTTAGACTTTCAGATTTACAGGGAAAAAATAGCTGTTTCAATCCCTAATAGGGATTTTGATGAATTGCAATGTTATTAGGTGTTGAGGAATTGATCAAGGGTTAGTTTCAATCCCTAATAGGGATTTTGATGAATTGCAATCAAAAAGCTGAAGAATTGCGGCAAGCAGTGGCACGTTTCAATCCCTAATAGGGATTTTGATGAATTGCAATCGTCAACTGTTGGTATAGCCAGTACTTTGGGATTGTTTCAATCCCTAATAGGGATTTTGATGAATTGCAATCCACCCTACAATACCAGGCATACATTTATCAGCGTTTCAATCCCTAATAGGGATTTTGATGAATTGCAATACCTACACCCTCTTGAATTGCAAGTTCTTTCAAGTTTCAATCCCTAATAGGGATTTTGATGAATTGCAATGCTTTAATCTTGAATCTATACTGTGGCATGGAAACGTTTCAATCCCTAATAGGGATTTTGATGAATTGCAATAGCGGGAGCCTAAAACCTAAGCTATATTTAGTTTTCAAGGTGCGGTTGCGCGATTCAAGGGCAATCATAGCATTAGAGAATTTGTTTGGAAAGAGCGCCAGGAAAATTTAAAGGCTGAAATCGTATTTTGATAAGCATTTCAGAGATTGCGCGGATGAGGATTAGGCGACCAATAGGTTGAAAGCCTTACTGGAGTTGGGATAGAAGCATTTTTTGGTGCTGTGGAATTTGTACACCTACCCTTCCGCGCATTTGAGATGCAGAAAGCTAGCCAGAAGAAGACTCAGCAAAGAAAATTGTTTCGTCTCGTGGCTGTTCTCCGCCAATGCGTTCGACTTTTCGCTGACAACAGCCACAGAGAAAATAAAAGCGCACACTATCAGTGTCGGGTTTAATCAATTTAGATAAACGCGATCGCAGTTTAGCATACTGAGTGAGAGTGATATCGCACTCAAACACACTCAGTTGCATCCATTGTCCGTAAGATTTGAGAACAGAATGGATTTTAGTCCGACGTTTATCTTCTGGAATGTCGTAGCTGACAACAATATACATGGAGGGAATGGGGAGTGGGGAGATGGGAGAGAATGAATAATTACTTAAGAATTAAGGGGGGATATTTATCAATTTCGTTCATGAGATACTTACTTAATAACCTCGCCTGAATTTCAAAGGCTTCTTGGTAGGTGCATTTATTTCCCATAACTGGATGTTTGAAACTCGATAGTTTCTTTTGTTGGTAGGCGCGAAGGAATGTATGCAGTCCTTCTTTGGTTAAAGTCACAGCACCACTGAGCGGTTCGGTGGTAAAGTCAGTTAGGGTTAGC
Organism: Nostoc sp. CmiVER01; assembly: GCF_034531135.2. NCBI lineage: Bacteria > Bacillati > Cyanobacteriota > Cyanophyceae > Nostocales > Nostocaceae > Nostoc > Nostoc sp. CmiVER01. The sequence goes on along the minus strand of NZ_JAVRBU020000015.1, from coordinate 35,823 downwards.
GATCGCTTGTTAATCAGCGACAAAACTACAGCATCCACTATTAAAGGACGAAATTCTTCCATCAAGTCCAAAGCTAGGGAAGGTCTACCATAACGCTCAATGTGTAAGTATCCTAAATAAGGATCGAAGCCGACAATATTTAAAGCACTTTGCACATCATGACGTAGCAATGAATACCCAAAACTCAATAACGCATTAACTGGATCGGTTGGTGGGCGGCGGCGTCTGGCTTCAAATTGAAATTCTGAGGTTTTGATTAGCTGTTGAAAGGAACCGAAATAGGCTGCACTACCAGCACCTTCTAAACCTCTGAGGGAATCAATACTGCTAGTTTTTTCGATTGGTGCGATCGCGTTTTCTAATCGAGTGATGTTATTATTCAGGTCAGTATCAGGATATTCTCGTTGAGTGCGAAGTAAGCTATGGCGGTAATTTTTTAATTTACCCCGGACAAATCCTCTGACTAAATGTATTGCTGGTTCTGATTCTCCCACAGCTTGCCATTGGGCTTTACGAACAAAGATATTTTTAGTAGCTTCTGGTTCTAAACGCCCTAAATATCGTCCGTTTTGTGTGAGAAATGTTAAACAAATGTGACGTTCTAAAAGTTCATTAACGACGGCGGGAGAAATAGTAGCCCGTCCTAGTACTACAATTCCCTCTATTTTAATTAAAGGGATATCCAAGATTGTTTTTTGTTCAGCTTTGACAGTGAGACGTTCGTCAACTTTACCGATAAAAGCATCGGCTTGTGTTACGTAAAGTGTTCCCATGATTTAATCCTTAATTAATTGAAAATTGTCAAACTCAAGTCGATGCAACAAAGATGCAGCTTGATACATCAAAGATGCAGGTCGATACAATAAAGGTGCAGCTTGATACATCAAAGGTGCAAGTCAATGCAATAAAGGTGAAAATCAATGCAACAAACATGCAGGTCGATACAACCAAGATGCAGGTCAATGCAACAAAGATGCAGGTTAAGGGACTTTAAATTTGTCATATAAATGAAAACTCATACACAAACAAAGTCCACCTATGCAAACTTTAAAGAAATTCGCATCAGTTAGGTATGTGGATGTAGTAGGAAATTTTATGAGCCAAGATAATTTTCAAAAATTAACTTCTTGATAATTTTTGACTTTATCAGTTGCTTTGGGCAAACATTGCGAATGAAGACTGCATCCTTGACAGCGTTTGCTGTAAACTGGTTTTGGCATTGCTCCTGTTTCTAGGAGATTTGTGACGGATTCAATAGTTGCGATCGCACTTTGCCGTAACTCTGCATTAATCTCTACTAATTGCCGTTGATGGGAGTGGGCATAATAGATATATCCAGTAGTTACAGGTTGTCCTGTCATCTCTTCTAAACATAAGGCTTGGGCACAAACTTGCAACTCATCGTTATCCCATTCGCCTTTGCGTCCTCGTTTGTATTCCACTGGGTAAACTTGACCAGATTCGGCTTCAATTAAATCAGATTTGCCGATGAGTTTGTATTGCTCAGACTTCAGCCAAATTGCTCTAATTTGCCAAGTTTCTCCTCGCTGGATATCGCTTGTGGTGTGGACGCGATCGTGCAAAGTTGTACCTTCAATTGTGTATTGATTATCGGTAAATTCCCCTGCACAAAACATCCTCCAACAGCGATGCGGGCAATAAGCATATTGATTCAATGCCGCAATGGAAATATATTCAGTTTGATTCATAAGTTAGATTGTTTTTAAATGATTATTGAAATTAGGGATAATACAGCCGTCGCGTCATTCCCATCCCCATAGTTGTTTTGCGACCAACTCCTGCATACAAAGCAAAATTAGCTAAAGCATTAAGTTGCTTAATTTGTATGGGTTTAATTTCTCCCAAAATCTTATAGGTAACTTCGCCAATAATGCCAATAAATTTGCTGCGGGAGTCAACTAATATTTCTGTGTGAATATTGACAAATGAGGGAAATATTGACTCGATCGCAATCTGAGAAAATTCTATGCCACTGTATTTATTCCACCGTGAAAGTAGGGAATTGAAAACAGATTCTCTGGTAGGAAGGGTAGTATCATACTGTCCTTGACGGAAGGCGGTAGGCGTGGAAAAGGTAAGGTTTATGGAAGAATTGCGTAGGCGTAGCCCGTCGCAGACATCGCTAGCTTCTTCGTATAATTGAGCATAAGTACTAGCATTTGCCCAAGGTTGACTAGATTGGGGTGTGCCTTGAATGCTGGTAATATACAAGTCAGCCGGGCCAAGATGCCAAGGGCGATTGGGATTAAGATTTAGCCAAAGTTGAGTAAGTTTGCCAAATAGAGTGTCATCTAATAAAGAGATGCGCCACCAACAAGGTGTTCCGGCGGGAATGGTTTGTTGATGTGAGTATTGCAATTTAGATCCCGCCTTAACCCCCTTCAAAAGGAAGGAATTAATTTGTAAGGGAGAGAGGGTAAAAGCTTTATCTGCGGTGGAATCGTGCAAGCGATCGCCTAATTCTTTATCTACAGAACTAACAAGGGTTAAAAATAGGGCGTGGAGATGTCTACCTGTGAGATACTGTGGTGGAATGGGCGATTGAGGTAGCAAATTCAACACTAAACTATGAGGCATACTTTCTTTTTTTGGTTGTAGACTGAGTGATTCTTGACTCTACAGTAAACTCAGGAATTTCCTGGAGTTCAGCATCACTCAAACTATACTGTTCGCAAACGAGACTTAAGCGATTTCCTGGGGTTTTGACAGCGTTAACCGAATGAGTTAAATCACCTTGAAAATAAACCAAAGTATTGAATTGGGGCTTAATTTGCCCAAGTTGGCGTTTGTGCGATCGCAATACCAGTTCTCCTCCTTCCATATCCGCAGGTACGCGCACATAGAGAACGCTCACAACCGCAGGCGGTTCAATGGTTTTGGAGTATGAACGCAAGGAGCGATCAATATGCGGATCGACGCGGGAGCCTTCTTTGAGTTGTAAAGGATTGAGGTAAAAAGCATTACAACTTGGTTGGAGAGCCAAATCTAGGTAAGGCTTGAAGTAGGGAAACTGCTGTTCTACTTTTGCTAATCCAGAACGCTGAAATACTACAGAAAATCCTTTGGTGGCGACAAAATCGCGGTTGAGGTTGTTGATAGCAAAGTAAGGACAAGCTTGGATTTCTCCCCACAAGTTGTTTAGGTAATCGCTGGGGAAGGCGTTGGTTTGTTGTTGATAGTGTTTCACGAGGGATAGAGGAGCGATCGCTGAATGTGGTATCTAAAATTTTAAAGACTGTCGAGTGATGATAGTAGTATTCTTTTAAGTAAGAAAAACTACATAGCAAGAAAGACCAATGAGAATTGATGATTACAATGCAGCCAAGGCGCTAACTGAAAAACTCAAAGAGAACTTACCCATTAAAGCACGAGCCGGCAAACAGTTTTTGAAGACATTAAAGCAAAAAGGGGTAAACGCCGATCCAAACAGAGAATTTGAAATTGATTTCGTTGGCTATTCAGGAGATGAAGGCGGGATTATGTGCGGACTAAAAGAGCCAAATAATCCCGAAAGTGAAGAAAAATATGTTTCTTCTATTACTCATCTAAAGATTGATCATAATCATCTTCTAGCTGCTGAAGTGCAGATTTACCAACGCCAGCGAATACGTAAGTTAATGTTGCAAAATTATAGAGGTTTTAAAGCCGAGTTAATGACGATAGAGCCTCGAAAAAATAAAAGCCGTAGTAAAGGCTTTGGAAAGTAGTTAACTCCGAAAGCGATATTCTATTTGAACTGGAATTTTTAAGTTTTGAATGCCATCAAATTGATAGTATTGCCCTCGCATTTGGACATTCTGAATTAAGCTAACTGGAGGCATATTCACAACATCATAGCTAATCACTTGATTAGTGAACATAACATCTAAAGGATTTAATGGATGTGTACAAGTGAATATACCTTCATAAATTTTATGTTTCGGTAATGGTTCAACCGTAACTTCAGCCTTGCTCATCCATTTACCCAAGCGAATCCACTTTGGTAGTTTGAGTTCTTTTTGCGAAATGACAAAAAACTCAAATCGGCTTTCTGGTGCTATTTCTTTTGCTCTGCCAAAACTAGGGATATTTTTCTGTGTTTTCTCCATTTCAACGTGGTAGTTATTGTTAGCATACTTCCAGGTGTTGAGGATGGAAGAATGATTGAGCGATCGCGCCGGAGTTACATAAATTTGCTGTTGATTGAGTGGCGTTAAATGCTCCTCATATTTTGGCACTTGTTCAGGGCAAAAATAGCGATAAGAATGTTCTTCAGCAACGGTAGTAGAGTAGATTGGGCTATCAACTAAACCCAGTGCATAACAAACAGCGTAATTGTGAATTACTGGCTCTGTTTCATACAATCGCCCGATTTCACGAGTTGCGTAATAGAGGCTGTCATGTAGTTCTATTTGACAACGATAAATAAACACCATCTTGCTTACTCCGTGACAGCAGCAGCTTTTTTATTAACCTTGGTATCTTTCTTAGCGTCTTTCTTCCCTGATTTAAGAACCCATGTTTGAGCATAAACAGATGATTCAGAATTTGCTTGACTCAACATTTCTTGCAACCGAGTTTCATCACTGGTAATAGACTTAACTTCACTCAAAAGTTGTGTGAAGGATGCACCAATAAAATCAGTATGAGAAATACACTCTTGAGACATTAGAGCAGTAATTGCTTGTGTAGCCGCCTCTAAAACCTCGTCTTCATTGAGCGGATCGGGAGGATTAATTTGCTTTGGAGTTGCATTATTCATTACGTCATATATCTTTTGAGTCCAGAGAAGATTACTAACAATCTCACCATCAGCGAAAATGACTCCAACTAACTCATTACGCACTCTACCAGTGCGGGTAGTCTGCGCTCCGTAATGGCGTGTCCTGAGAATATTGTTAAAGACGTAGAGAAATCCAGCTTCAGTAGGATCTTTCAGCGTAACAATGCTGGGGAAAAAGACTTGAGGTAAGATATGATCTTGACTATTAATACGGCTGGTTACTTCCCCTTGACGGCTCATTGTCCCATTTTCAAAAGGTGCATTGAGGGTAAAGTTAAGGTGAGAATCGTCAAATGGTGTAATTGAGTACGCTGTGTCTACAACTACTTTCGACTTTTCAGAACCGGAATCACCAATAGCAAAACCGTAGAGAATACAGTCAGGAGTAGTTTTGCTGAAATCTACGTTGTAGTCGCATTTTTCAGCATCACCAATTTTGTAGTTACGTAGTAATTCTCTACCCGTTAAACGTTCTGGTGTAGACTGCTTGCGCTTAAACATTGCCAAGCGACTAATAGGTTCTTTGTTTTCAATTCCAGCACGTACTCTGGCTTTATTTAGTTCACCATCTGTCTGGAATAAAGGATAAGATTCTGTAACCCGAATAGTAATGAAATGAGCATATTTGCCCATTGGTTTAGCAGGAATTACATCGTGAAAAAATTTAGAATCGAGTGTTTTCAAGAATTTCATGATTTGATTGCTCCGATTTAGTTAGTTGGAAAAGAAAAAATAAATTAGACTGATGCTTCAAGTTCTAATTCAGGAATATCATCAGGTTCATCTTGGGGACGTGCTTTACGTTCTTCATCATCTGCTAGGCGATAAAGGTACTCACAGGTATCTCTTATTAGATTGAGTTGAGTACCAGCTAGACGTGCGCGATCGCTTTTAAAGCTTCCTTCAAATATTTGTTTTACAAAATACTTAGAAAACTCATAGACTGCTTGACGTTCTTCTTCGGAAGTTAATGCAGGCTTCCACTTTCCATCAACTAAAGTTAATGTTGGTTTTCCTTCAGCCGCTTTACGCCTCACATTATTCATCAGCTTGGCTAGACGAGCAGCTACCACATCTATTAAAGATTCAGTGTCACTAGCCATAGATTTATCAATTTTCAAAATTACATCAGCAGCCTCATCAATCGGTTTGAGAATTGCATTAGCTTTGGCATATTGACTTTTAGAACGATAAAAACGACGATAGAGTTCTGTTAATTTACGCAGTTGATTCACAGCTTTTCCTTCTGGTTCAAAGTAGTGATAAAAATCCAAGTATAGGCGAACTTTCGCCATAGGTACAGAATCAATTTTGTCTTGCTTTCGCAACCATTTATTAAGGTAATAGAAGACATAGAGAGGACTAGTTTCTAAATCCCGTGCTAAATCTGCTAATTTTCCCCAATCTGGATCACCATCCTTTTTACGGTTGACTTCTAAATGAATTGAGTAAGCCGCAGTCAGAGCATTGAGTGGAGAAAATTTACGCTTTTCTGAACTATGAGGTAGAATGCTATCTAAGCGATAGTTATCTTTTTGAATCAAAGAACGAATCGCTTGATGTTCTCCATCAATTAAAACAGTTTCTTCAAAATCAGCACCACTAATGAAAGGTGGTACAGGTGATTCTGATGCAACGACTTTTACATCGAGAACAAGCGGTAAAGCAAATGCTAACCAAGCTGGCATTATCCACGATTCTGTATCTGTTGGTTCTCTTCCTGGCGGTAAACCAATGAAGAAGAAAGTTAATGTTTCATCATCGGGATAGCTAATTTTAAATGTTTTATCATCTTCTGGTGGAATATCCTGCTTAATCAACAAATCATCGACTTGTTGATAGTTGTTAATTGTTAAATTTGCAACTTGTTCTTTGGAAACAAAATGTTTGCGAAGTTCAGCATCAAATCGAGTTTGAGATATAGCGTTATAAGCTTTTTGCAAAAACTTATTTGTTTCTGGAGTAAAGAAATAAGCAGGATAAAGATAAAGATAGCGATATTTACGACCTTCAAAGTCTGCACCAGTCGCATTAGTCTTACTCATCAAAATTTGCCTCAACATGATTTCAATTGACCAGATTGAGCAAATTTGCCGCTTTGCAGCTTGAGCATTAAATAAAATTTGGCGATTGCTGTAAACTTGTGGTGCAAATAACGTTGCTGACTCCATTTGCTCCGTTACAGTGTAGGGAGAACTAGATATAGCACAAACATTTTCTCTACCTCTTCCTGTAACTTTTGCAGCGTTATACCTACTTATCTCTATTAAAAATTGGTCTGGCTTAGGTTCAATAACCGCACCTGTTGGTAAAGAAATAACTCGACTTACATAAGTGCGTAAATCACTCCAGCCATCAGGAATTGTAAAATCTTCTAAAATAGGTTTAATAAGGTTGGAAGTATAGTTAACCATACCTTCCATCAACTCAATATTTTGCGCTAAATTTTTACCTAAATTTTTCTGGTAATATTTAGCCGATAAATAATACCAATCTAAAGGAACTCCTCCTGTTTTCTTAAGAGATTGAATTCGTCTTAAAGCTGGTATTTCCTCTAGCAAACCCAAGTATTCAGCTAGTTTTTCAGTCAGGTTTAAATCAGGAATGTTTTTACGTTCAGCTTTAGAAAATTGTTTTTGGTATTCATTCGCGCGTTCTTGCCACTTACCCCAAATACCTCGACATATAATATCTCCAAATTCAGCTAATCTATCAATCTGAATTTCATTACCAAATACAACATCTATATTTTGTGGTAATTCTCCTTGTGTTTGAAAAGTTTGTAAACTTTCACTCCGCTTACCAGATGAGGCTAATTTAGTATCAGGCAGTATACTGATAGCTGCATTAATACTGACTTCCATTAACTCATTAGCGCGGAAAAATAACCAGTAGTAATCAGCGAACTTGAAACCTTTACCATCTCGACTAAAACCTGTTTGTCGTTTTGTTAACTGCTTACTGCATAATGTTTTAATTTTATCTACAACCTGATTGGGAATATCAGCAGTATGAATTGCAGGTGCATCTTTACTGGCAAGGTACACTACACCATCTGGCAAATACAATAACTGTGTGTAGTATTGCTTAGGATGTACATCCATCAAGGCATTATTAATAATATTCGTCAGAACACCACGATTGTCTGATAATGCATGATAGCTAAATGTTAACTGACCATTACTTAAGTCGTTTAATAACTCAGGTAATTTTTCATTTCTGCCATCACTTTCAACATCACGAGGATGCTTTAATAATGAAGCAAATAAATCCGACATTTTTAACAATCTGTGCAGAATATTCCGCGTTCGACCATCTAAATTAGGACGCAAACCACGAATTTCTAAACCTCGATCAGCATCACTTCCATCACCAGCATTACTACTCAGCCATACAATATCATCGATAGATTTTTCCCAATCTTCACCCAAAAAATTATCTAAACTAAAATCCTGAATTTTTTGTTTTACATACCCGCGTCTTAAATTTGGTGCATCTGATTTCTTTGCAGGGTCTTTCCGCCAATCACGATTTTTAAATACATTATCTGTGTCATTTTCTTCCAACCAAATTGGATAGTCGGGGAATTTTTCAAAGTCATGTAGAATATACGCAGCTACAAATAGACGAGTTTCCTTTTCTTCACATTGACGCTTAACAGGATTAGTTTCCAGTTTTGATGACTTTAATTTCTGAATAATCCGGTAGGTAGGGAACAGACCATTAAGCAGATGAGATAATAAAGATTGGTCATGTTTACTACGTTCAACATTTTTACCTTCGGATCTACGGTCTTCTGTGAATTGGCCTCCCTTAGCTGTTGCTCCCACTAATTGATGAATTAGTTTAGGCAACACATTCTCTGCAAAACTAATAATTATGGAATCCCCCTTGTTCTCTGGTACTTCTTTAATTGCTTTTTTAAAGAGGCCAATAGTTAAAAGTTCGCGCTCAATAGGAGTATCATTTTCGTCTTCCTCATAGTTATCTAGATCGGGAATTTCAGGATATTCATCAACGTTACTCATACTCATTTCTATTCTCCATCTTCACTATATAAATCTTGAATTGTCTTAGCAGCAAATGCAATACACGCTAAAATATCTTCTCGTTCTATACCTATATACGCCTCTAAAATGCTCTCAATACTTTCTCCACCAGCTAATAAATCTAAAATTAAAGAAACCCAAATACGATGTCCGCGAATGCAGGGTTTGCCAAAACAGATGTTTGGGTCAATCGAAATTCGAGTAAGCAAATCATCTTCAAGCATTAGTATTCCCAAAATTTGATGTTATATAACTTTCTAACAAATCCAGCCATCATCCTTTTTCGGCTTCCGAAACCAAAGTAAGGTTTCCAGCATTAGTGCAGATTTACCAAATGCTATGGTGTACGGTGGTGACTTCTTATCGTCGCTACTATATTTATCTGCTAAGGAGTATGCTTGAAAGTGGATAGGTAAACCTAACTTAGCTCTGAGATAAGTGCGATCGCAATCTGAAAGAAAGCATACTAAACCCCTACCCGATACAGCATCACTTATTTTATTAATTCCGCTACCGTGGGGTTGGCGAATTTCTAAACCTTTTAGAACCTGTACTTTACCAGATTTCGCAATTTCGCTGATATCTTCTGGATAGTAAAATTTCCAGTCTTCTCTTACTTCTCGGTAGCCAGTCAGTTTCAAACAGCATAAAGCTTCTTGAAAACGAGTGGTTGTAACTCTAGATTTCTCAGCTTGTTGTATAAATTCCTTGCTATCCATCCATTCAAACTTAAAGTTGCTAAGAATACCCGGTAAGTTATAAATTTTAAAACGTTCATTTTCTGGTTCTTCTGGATTTGTTGAATCATAAATTGCACAATCTAACTGACTACTTCCCCGAAAACTTCGTGCTTCATCAATGACTTTCTTTTTCTTTTCTTGTAGACATTGATTAATTTGTCCATATTTTGTCCAAATATTTACATCAAGTGCTTTTTCAATAGTCTCTTTAAAGTTTTTCTCTGCATCGGGATATTGATGAGTCAGCCGTCTTAATTCTTGATGAACACAAGCTGATTGAATAGCACCCCAGCGTTTAGGGTATTGCTTAAATTCATTCACAAATGGGTAACTTGAACGAATAACTTTTGTAAAGGTTACTCGGTCGTAAGTTTTGCCATCTTGCAAACAGTCTGAATCAGGTTTGAATAATATTTGAACAATAAATTTGGGAATCAAAGCATAAGCATGATAAGGATGAGGGTGAAAATCTTTGTGTCTGCCTATCCGGCCAAAGCGTTGAATAAAATTACCTGCATCAGCACCTTCAAATACCAAAAAATTAATTCTAAAATCTACACCTACATCAATAGTTGATGTTCCTACAAGTAAATCGGCTTTCGCAACTGATTCAGCTTTTTCTGTCTCACCAGTTAAACCTGTATTTTCTCTAACCTCTAAGTCTAAAGGTTTAAAAATATTTTTAAAATGCTTAACTAGTTTCTTAACCGCAGCAATCGAGTTGAGAATAATTGCACCTTTACTGCCTGGATAATCTTGAAAAAAATTTAAAATTACTGATTCAGAATTTTCTATCAGCCAATCATAACTAGATGAAAAATTAGGTTCTAGTGTTTGCGGAAAAAATAAAGTTATTGGTTGACTAATTTGCCGCCATTGAGTGCCATTTTCTGAAAAACAATATTTTTCTTTTTTGGCTGGATCAATTTCTTTATAATTAATGCCAGATTTATCACAAAAGTCTAGCAATAAATCATCTGGTGTTGCCGATAAAAACAAAAATTTCTTACCGGGGACGGTATGCTTAATTAACAATATTGCATTGAAGATACTTGCAACTTGAGCGGAGGAAAATATATGAAACTCGTCAAATATAAACAAATTGTAGTTATCATCTATTTTACTGAATAGCTTATTGGCGTTTTCTCCCTTGGTTTTACCATCTTTTTTAAAACGCCTAAGATAGCGAAAATCGTGAATATAGTAAAAAATATCGGGATTAGTCAGCAAAATTTCTGCTTGATTAGAAAGATTAGTTAATCCAGACTGTTTAGTTGGTAATTTATTCGTTTCGATAAAATCTTCCAGAATAGCTGCATTCAGACGATAAATCTGTGGGTTTTTCTTTGGTTGAAATTCGTCCTTATATTTCTGTACTTGCTTTTCCTGATCTCTCGCTAACTCGTTAGTCGGGTAAGTTGCCATTGTAGATACACCATCTGTCATAGCCAGAAGAAAAGCAGCTAAGCTTTTACCATCCCCAGTTATGGCAGTGTTGAACACTATATCAATATTTGGATCGCGCAATGTCTCCAAAGTTTCCACTTGATGCCAAGAAAGCGACCAATCTTTAGGTAATTTCACCCCATCAGATGTAGGGATGGTTTGAGAATAAACAGGTTTGAGATTTATGCTGTAATTTTCGGACATATCCTTGATAATTCCCTACAAATGCTTGGTTTCTCGTAATTTTTATGCAAAAAGAATGACAAACTTAGTAAATCTAATCAATTTCTGCCACCAATCCAATGGTGGCAGTTTTTATATATGTGCTAAGAAATACTACTCATAAATTTCTGCAACCATTGGTTGCAGTTTTTCAGATGGGTATAAAACATCTTCAGGCTATTTCTCGCACCAATGGTGCGAGTTTTTCAATTTACTTAAAAACTGTCCGTAACTCGTTGTTATTCCCTATAATGCCATGCAAAATAGAAGTTGCCAAGATATATCCGTATAAAAGTGTCCGTATAAAATATGAGTCGAAAAGGTCAATCTATTACACTGTCGATATCAGAACGCGATAAAGCCGAGCTAGAAGCGATCGCTCGTGAATTCGGTATGATGTGGGGAGAGGAGCAGCCTAACATCTCGAAGTTAATTAAAGCGATCGCTCAACGTAAGTTACTCATCGGTAACAATAACGATTGGAAAGAACCACGCATCAGGGCATTACACAGATGTATCAATGCGTTGACAGATATCGGGCAAATTGAACAAGCCCAAATCATTGCAAACTTACTTCTTGAACGCAGCGAACTATCATTACCGTTGCGAAGCGAAATCGAACGTTTCTTAGAGAATTTGCCCCCACCTTGGCGTTTAGAAATAGACCGCTATATCTTGCGCGAACAGCCCTTTCAGCTTTCTTATCAAGATGCAGCAGAGCGTGTGTTTAATTTTACCGTTCGCTACGCCAAAATTACACCCCACGAAAAGCGGCAATATCTTGATTGCTGGTGCGAAGAGACAGAAGGAAACTTTGATGTACTAGAACTAGTTCACAACTGGAGTTTACGATTAGACAGGATTACTGAAGCTGCTGTCATGCCAATTTCTGGTGAATGGCGAAGTTTGGCTGAGATAGAAGTGGAAATGCACCTATTTGCTGGCTTGGCTTTTGCCTATCAAGCAAAACCAGAAGACAATACTAATGAGTGGATACCAGATAAACCGCGAGTCCGGCGAGTTGTTAGGCGAGTATCTAGTACATTTTGGTTTAGCCGCGAAGTCATGCAATATGCGCCAGATTGTGTAGTTATATTACCAGAGAATGTGCGCGATCGCCTCAAACAAAAACTACTTACCCTCTGCCAGTTATACGATATCGAAACCAGGTCTTAACTCTTTCCCTCTCCGACTCGGAGAGGGACGGTTTTACTATGTAAAACCTTCTTAGAGGTCTTATCATCCTTGACAAAAGTACACTTCCATAAGATGTACTCATGTAACCGTTATCTGCGATCGCCTATAGTCATCTACAATACGTAAGTAAGACAAATGACGCAACAACAAGCCTTACAGACATCAATTTTGAAAATTAAAGAAAAAAATAATTACTAATTGCTTAAAAATTCCGGTTTATTTGGGTTTGGGGTGATAAATAAAAATAATAGTGTTGAATGTCATGCTTCTTATCACGAAGGATTACTGAAATTCTTCGCTGCTTTCAGAATGACTACTCAGCATCAAACAACATCTGCCGCCAATCAGTTTTTTACTGGCGATGCTTCTGCGCTATCAAGCCTTTTGATGCAGCTACATCAATGGGCTTCTACCACAAAACTTGCTTTAGATGTATCTAAGTAACTATGCTGATAAAGCCTAAAGATGCCACGCTATCTTGGAGCGAATTCTAAAGCAATTGTAAAAGACTTGGTGCCATTTTGGCAGGTTTTTATCCCAAATATGGGATATTAGTAGATTGTACAAATCTCTATTGTTATTCACTATCTACCGACAACTGCTAAGTACAAGTTTAAGTAATTTAATGAAGTAGGAAATAATACATGGTATTATCACTGTCTTCTCATAACGTTATCCAGTATCTGCTAGAAGCGGGGCTGTGTAGCTCAGAAGATGACGCATCAGATAAATCTGAGTTGCCAGGAAGTAGTAAGAACAGTTTCGATTTACTCGTGACTCTAGCAGATAATCGTAAACTGCTCATTAAACAAGAACGTAACGTTAAAAGTAATGACGGCGCTCCTCATGAATTGTTTCAGGAGTGGCTATTTCATCAGTTGCTCCAGCAGTTTCCAGTTCTCGGCAATATTTCTGCCATTGCACCATTGGTAGTCCATTTTGACGAAGAAAATTCTATCCTTGTCCGCAACTACTTAGGTGATTATCTAGAGCTTGCGACATTCTACCACAACAATGATATTTTTCCACAAGAAATTGCCACTGCGATCGGCACTACTTTAGCGGGACTCCATCGCGCAACCTACAACAGCCGAGAATATAAGGATTTCATGGCAACTGCTCCCCAAGGAGAGTTTCGCTATGGCTTTTACAATCCGGCGCAAGGGGTAGAGTCAATTGGGCCAGATATTTTTGGAACGGTTCCCACGGATGCGCTGAAATTCTATTTACTATACCAGCAGTCTGAGAGTTTGGAATCAGCGATCGCTGATTTGGCATACGACTGGAATCCTTGCTGCTTGACTCACAACGACCTGAAATTGAACAACATTTTGGTTCATTCTAGGTGGGAGAAACTAGATAATTGTCTAGTACGACTAATTGATTGGGAAGCTTGTTCTTGGGGAGATCCAGCTTTTGATTTAGGTACTTTACTAGCAAGCTATTTAGGAATTTGGCTCAAGAGTCTTGTAGTAGACCCCACCATTGAGTTACAAGAATCTCTACATTTGGCGTTGACACCGTTGGAGAGTTTACAACCTTCAATCATTGCCCTAATTAGGGCTTATCTAAATGCTTTTCCCATGATTTTAGAATACCGCAGTGACTTCATTGTGCGAGTTATTCAGTTTGCGGGGCTAGCACTGATTCATGAAATTCAGGATATGATTACGTGGCGAAAATCCTTTAATAATGCTGACATCTGTATGCTCCAAGTAGCTAAAAGTTTACTGACGATGCCGCAGCAAGGTGTACTGACTATTTTTGGGATATCAGAGTCAGAGATTCTGAATCCTGTGGGAAAAATTCATAAACTTCCTCAGCCTGTAAAAGAGCCACAGCTACTTCGTCTTTATTACGAAAAAACTCGGCTTCGCGGTTGTTAATGGCAGGGATTAGAACAATTCTGAGTTCTGGCTCCTGACTCCTGAATTTTTTTTTAAAAGTTTAAGTTCTAAATGGATTAATGCTAAATTACTCTATCAATCAACCGCTAACTTCTCTATTCGACATTGCTAAAAATATCCAGATTGAGTCAAATTTTTGTATTTATCATCCCAATTATCAACCCTTTGCTCTGCCGACTAAAGTAGCCGACAGGTTTCAGCAAAACCCGGCAGATTTGCAGCAGAAGTATCTTATCCTATTACTGCGAAACTTTCTCTATGGGATCTATTACAATGGCTCTCTACAAAGTACTTTAGCAGTCAATACTGATACGCCAAAGCATAATTTAACGGATAATTCCATTTTAGAAATTGATTGGAACTTTTACGAGCAATTGCACGCCAGTAATCACGGCATAGGTTACTTTGACCCTCGATGGCAGGTGTTACGTAAAGAACCTGATGGTACTATGGCGGTGACTAAAGGCGGTTTAACACTTTATGTTGAGCCAGACTGCCATCTAAAATCCAGTAAAAAATCTACCAAAGTGGGTGACATGGTAGCAATCTGGATGCCCAAAAATAGAATGCAAAATGGCTCTTACTTGGCAGTTAGTAATGTTGGACAGGAACAGCTAAGTAACCCTGATGCTGATTTGGGAGCAGGGCGAATTTACTTTAACTTTACGCCATCTGGTGCGATCGCTCTCATGGAAAGTCTGACACTGCAATTGAATGCAGCCTCAATTCCTTTTAGCTTTCAGGTTCTCCACAATCCCAGTGCATACGGACGCTACGATTCGGGATTGCTCTACTTTGAACTCCCCGACTATCCAGCGATTCGCACAATCCTTGAGGCTGTTTATCTAGAAAATCAATGCTATTTCCAGCCGGAAATTCCCTTGTTTACAAAATTTTTAGCACCAGGGTTAGGTTTAGCTGAAGAACCAATCCAAAAATTTGCAGCACAAGAAAGTTTTGGGATGAACCGTTGCCAAATTGTTGCTAATGCTTTGTTTGAAGCTTGGCAAAAGGGTAAGAATGCGATGGAAGAACGAATGAAGACGATTGACGAACACTTTGCGCGACATTTAATAGATTTACAGCGTCCTTATCTTAATCCCAGTTCTGAAGATATATATAAACCAATACATTTGGGTTAAGGGGAAAACTATTTGCCAAAGTCAATTATTTTAACGTAGACGCGGAGCGGCTTGCCGCAGGCTACCGCAAAGGACGCAAAGGACGCAAAGAGAAGAAATGCTTAACTCAAGCATACTGTAATATATATAACAAGACTTTGAGAGATATTTTGCGTAAGTCAACATCTACTAAATGTAGAATAGCTTAGATAAGAAAAGAGTGGGCAAGCTTGCCCACCCTAAACCATTATTTAATTGATACTACTTTACGGGTGCTTGATTAGCAGTCTTACCAACTAGCATTGCAGTATTTTCATCGCTTTCGAGAATACCGAACTCAATCAACAATTCTTCTAACTCTTCCATTTCAATTGGGGTAGGAACGGCGAGTTTGTCGTTGTCGATGATCTTTTTAGCAAGTATGCGATATTCGTTACTTTGATTGCTATCAGGTGCATACTCGTTAACAGTCATCCGGCGCAATTCTGCGTGTTGTACAATGTTGTCACGAGGTACGTAGTGAATCATTTGGGTGTTCAAACGTTTTGCCAAGGTTTCGATAAGATCGATTTCCCGGTCAACGTTACGGCTGTTACAAATCAAACCACCCAAACGCACACCGCCAGTATGAGCATATTTGAGAACACCACGAGCGATGTTGTTAGCTGCATACATCGCCATCATTTCACCAGAGGTAACGATGTAGATTTCTTGTGCCTTGCCTTCACGGATAGGCATTGCGAAACCACCGCACACAACGTCTCCTAAAACGTCGTAACTTACAAAATCAACGTCTTTGTAAGCACCGTTTTCTTCTAAGAAGTTGATGGCGGTGATAATACCACGACCAGCGCAACCCACACCAGGCTCAGGGCCACCAGATTCTACGCAACGTACATCGCGGAAACCGGTTAGCATTACTTCGTCGAGTTCAATATCTTCTACAGCGCCGCGTTCAGCAGCTAATTGCAGAACGCTTGTTTGAGCTTTACTGTGTAGCATCAAACGGGTAGAGTCAGCTTTAGGATCGCAACCAACAATTAAAATGCGTTGACCCATTTCAGCCATAGCTGCTAGGGTATTTTGAGAGGTGGTAGATTTACCAATACCGCCTTTACCATAGAAAGCTATTTGTCTAATTTTTTCGTCAGTCATGGTTGTGTTTCCTACAATGATTTAATTGATGGGTGGTAAGCTTGATGTAGTTGTTTACCCTTGGTGTCATAGGGAAGCAGAGCCTGTTGTCGTTAGACATTGCATCCTGACAAAAGCATCAAAATCAGAACATATTTACCTACGAAGCGATAGCTTAAGGGATAGAGAAATCTCTATTTCTTAATAACGAAGCCTTTAAAAATTTGACTTCAGCATTGTCAGTTGTTGTAACGGAATCCCAAATGGTTGCTCAAGCCTGAAGAGTGGTTGCAGCAGAAATTCAAATAAACGCAGATTTATTCCCTCAACCACACAACCAACCAAATTGCAATCCACTCTAAATGGTCACTGTAATTTCTCTGATTTTGCTAATGTCAAGTCGCTAAGAACTTCTATAGCGCTTCTCGTTTCGTGATTGATGCAGCAGGATGAATTTCAGCCCAAAAGTTACAGCTACAGGTGCAATACTATGATGCTTGCACAGGCAACCTCTAACACTCTGGCTAAGATAATATCTTAGTGAGTTTTGACAGTATGGTTAAATTTCTAAAAGTGAAACAACACCATATTGCTTGAAGTTTTCCTTCCAAAATCAGCAACTGCTTTAACTTAGTTCGCGGTTTAAATTGTTTGCCCCCGCAAGAATAAGTTCGTAAATATTCTGTATTTCTATTGATTTGTCAGGCTGTACTAAGAGTCTTTCTTCCCAGACTCCAAGAGTAATCGCCTTTGGTGGGTAATGCTCTAGCTAGGTTAGCCAACTCTAATTGGCTTATACCCAGATAAATTTCGATTGACTTCAAGCTCTTACAAAGGCTACTATCCTACTCAATCTAGTTTTAGATTTTAGTGAAAAAAAGATGTAGCGAAGTAAAGTGGACTTACCAGAGCAAAAAAACTTTCTTGAGCTTGCCTCAAAGTTTCTTGAAGTCTTTTGTGCTTTTCTTTTTTGATTCCTATAAAAACCATAACATACATCTCACTAATTTATTTGTCGAATCTCAAATTATTTATCTATTTGTCAGAGCAATATCCTTATGAGCTTTAGTAGCTATAAGTTAGGCGTTAATAGGTTGCTAGTTAGTGAAATTATTTATCATAGCTAATTTGTGCAGTTAGATACTTTTGGATATTTTATAAAAGTAATTAAAGCTAATGTTTGACAAAGAAAACAATCTTTCTTATTTTTGCGATTAAAAATTTTGTCATAGAAGTAGATTAAATAAATTTTGCGATCGCACCATACACCCAACCCAAGCGATCGCAATCATAGGAAAGTTAAACAAGGTGAATTATCACAAATAATCATAATACATCAGGACTTACGCAGAAATTGCCGAAAAGCTTAATTTATCGAACCGCCAAGACGCCAAGAACGCCAAGAATTCGTAGAGTGTGCGTAAGTCCTATACATAAAAAACTCCCTTTTAAATAAAGAGAGTCAAGAGTTACTGATTAAAAATTAACTTCTGCTTTAACGTTTCGGTGTTTCGCGCAGTCTGTAGCAGCTTCCGCTTTCCCTGTAGGAACTTCTGCTTTAACGTTTCGGTGTTTCGGGCAGTCTGTAACAGCTTCCGCTTTCCCTGTAGGAACTTCTGCTTTAACGTTTCGGTGTTTCGCGCAGTCTGTAGCAACTTCCGCTTTGAGGATAGCTACGAGTATCAAATGGCTGAAGGGATTCGTAAAAGCGATGTCTACGACGGGCTACGCCTACGCAAACACAGGTTTCAATGTTCAGCCGGGGGAGTTTCAAATTGGCTGTTTGCGCCAATTGCGTTTTTTAAGCTTTGTTTGCCAAGACTCCATGTAAGTGTAGAAAACGGGCGTTAAATAAAGTGTGAGAAACTGCGAGAACACTAACCCCCCAACTACTGCTAAACCAAGAGGGCGGCGTGTATCTGCTCCGGCTCCTAAACCGAGGGCGATGGGTAGCGTACCCATAAGTGCTGCCATTGTCGTCATCATAATTGGACGGAATCTCACTAAGCAGGCTTCATAGATTGCCTCATAAGGGGTTTTGCCATTTTGACGGGCAATAATTGCAAAGTCAACCATCATGATCCCGTTTTTCTTTACAATACCAACCAGCAGGATAATACCCACGAAAGCGTAAATATTCAAGTCAACTTGAAACACCAACAGCGTCAGCAGTGCCCCAAATCCAGCAGAGGGTAAGCTAGAAAGAATTGTCAAGGGGTGAATGAAGTTTTCGTAGAGAATCCCCAACACAATATAAATCACGAAGATGGCAACCAGTAGTAGCAATCCTAAGCCCTGAATCGATGACTGGAACGCCTGCGCTGAACCTTGGAAGCCTGTACTGATAGTAGGTGGCAGTGTTTGACGGGCGAGTTGCTCAATTTTCCCAGTGACGTTACCGAGTGATACTCCTGGCTTTAGGTTAAAGGAAAATGTGACAGATGCCAGTTGTCCTTTGTGGTTAATAGTCAAGGGGCCCACATCTTTGCTCAAGGTTGCTACAGCGTTGAGAGGTACAAGTTGTCCACTGGGGGCGCGAACTGAGAGTAAATCTAGGGCGTTGGCATTTTGCTGATATTTTGGTTCTACGCCCATAATTACTTGATACTGGCTATCGGGAGCGTAGATGGTGGAAACTTGGCGAGTACCATAAGCATTACTCAGAGCAGTTTCGATTTGATTAACCGTCAAACCTAAAGCTGAAGCTTGATCGCGGTTAATGTCTACTTTTACTTGCGGATTCTTGATTTGCAAATCGCTGTTGACATCTTGTAAATCTGAGAGCGATCGCAATTTCTCTTCTAAAGCTGGAGCGTACTGGTAAAGTTCCTGAATGTTGGGACTTTGCAGAGTAAATTGATATTGCGCTTTTGTTTGTTGTCCACCCACATTAATCGCTGGGGGATTTTGTAAGAATACCTTAAGTCCAGGCACAGCTGACAACTTTGGTCGGAGTTCCTGTACAACTTCATCAGCACTGAGATGGCGCTCATGGCGGGGCTTGAGTTCGATTAAAATTCTGCCAGCGTTGGCGGAAGCATTTGGCCCGCCAGCCCCGACGCTGGAGTTAATAGAATCGACATTCGGATCGCGGTAAGCGATCGCAGCTACAGCCTGTTGATGTTTTACCATCTCATCAAAGGATATATCTTCTGATGCCTGAGTAGTTGCAGTAATTTGTCCAACATCTGCGTTGGGAACGAAGCCTTTCGGCACAACTATAAATAGATACACTGTCGCTACAAGAATCGCTCCGGAAATCACCATTGTTGTACGGTGATACTTGAGTGATTTCTTCAAACTCCAATCGTATCCGCCCAATATCACATTAAAAATGTTTTCCGAAAAATTGTAGAGACGACGGTTGAAGTTTTGGATTTTAGATTTTGGATTTTGAATTTTGGATTGGGAATTAAGAATTTCTCCCTCATCCCCCCCTGCTTCCTCTGCTTCCCTTGCTCCCTCATCTCCCTCATGATGAGGTGGACTTAAGAATCTCGAACACAGCATTGGCGTTAAGCTGAGGGAAATTACGCCAGAAACTAAGATGGCAACGCTGATAGTGACGGCAAACTCACGGAATAATCGCCCTAGAATGCCTTCCATGAACAGTATCGGGATAAATACTGCTACCAGAGAGATGGTCATTGATAAAATGGTGAAACCAATCTCTTTAGAACCATTTAGGGCTGCTTCCATGCGGCTTTCGCCCATTTCCATATGGCGAACAATATTCTCCAGCATGACTACGGCATCATCTACCACGAAACCGACTGAAAGGGTTAACGCCATCAGTGATAGGTTATCGAGGGAGAAGCCCAGTAGCACCATGACCCCAAAGGTCGCTACTATCGAAAGCGGTACTGCCAAACTAGGGATGACTGTAGCAGAGATATTGCGAAGGAATAGAAAAATTACTAGCACCACCAGGGCGATGGTGAGTAACAGCGTGAATTGTACATCATCCACTGACTCCCGAATTGACTGAGAGCGATCATAAAGAATATCCATGTTCACAGCCGCCGGAATCTGTGTGCGGAAGGTGGGTAGGATTTTCTTGATTGCATCCACTACTTGAACCGTATTAGTTCCCGGTTGGCGCTGAATTGCTAAAACGATCGCCCGCACACCAGAATTTTGGACTTTGGATTGGGACTTCTCCCCTGCTCCTCTGCTCCTCTGCTCCTCTGCTCCTCTGCTCCCCTGCTCCCCTGCTCCTTTACTCTCTTTCTTGACAGGAAAATACCAACTCGCAATCTTATCATTTTCCACGCTGTCCAGAACTTGACCTAGTTCACCTAGCTGCACTGGTGCGCCGTTTTGATAAGCCACATTTAGGGAACGATAGCTGGCGGCATCGTTGAGTTGACCGTTTGCTTGGATGGTAGAATTCTGCTGTTGACCGTAAAGTGTACCAGTAGGGAGATTGACGTTTCCGTTAGCGATCGCATCAGCTACTTCATCAATTCCTATTCCTTTGACACTCAGCGATTCCGGGTCAACCTGAATTCGTACCGCATACTTTTGGGAGCCGTACACCTGCACTTGCGCCACTCCATCTACCATTGATAGACGTTGTGCCAGCAATGTCTCAGCATACTTGTCTACAGTTGACAGGGGCAGAATAGACGAATTCAGGGATATATAGAGAACTGGCTGATCCGCCGGATTTACCTTTCGGTAAGATGGCGGATTAGGCATATTAGTAGGTAACTGCTTTGCTGCCTTAGAAATAGCAGATTGCACATCTTGGGCTGCTCCGTCGATATCCCGATTTAGGTCAAATTGCAGCGTAATCTGTGCGCTACCCAAAGAGCTGGTGGAGTTCATCGAACTCACTCCCGCAATGCTAGAAAACTGCTGCTCTAAAGGAGTTGCTACAGAGGAAGCCATCGTTTCTGGACTAGCTCCGGGCAGGTTCGCTGTTACCTGGAGTGTTGGATAATCCACATTAGGCAGGTCGCTAACGGGTAGCTGTTGGTAACTGATCAGCCCAAATATTAAAATGCCAATCATAACTAAGGTTGTCATGATTGGACGCCGGATAAATAACTCAGAAATGTTCATCGCGTTCCCTTCAATAAGTGAGGAGTTAGAAGTTAAAAGTTAGGAGTTAGGAGTTAGGAGTTTACCTTTCTCCCCCTGCTCCCCTGCTCCCCTGCTTCCCCTGCTTCCCCTGCCCCCCCTACTCCCCCTGCCCCTCTACTTCCTACTTCCGGTTTCACTTGGACTGTGGCACCAGGTACTAAGTTGAATTGTCCATCAGTGACTACTTGCTCGCCTGGTTTCAATCCTTGCTTAATTACCGTTTCGTTCCCAACGGTGTCACCTACCGTAATTGGACGCATTTCTGCTGTTTTATCAGGTTTTACTACATAAACAAACTGCCCCTTTTGTCCGCTCTGTATCGCTTGGGAAGGAACAGTAATGGCATTCGGTTCTTCACTCAGTTTGAGTACTACATTGACAAACTGCCCCGGAAACAGGCGCTCCTCAGCGTTGGCAAAAGTACCCTTAAGTTGAATTGTGCCTGTTTGGGTATTGACTCCACTATCAACAAAGGTGAGTTCGCCTCGTACCGGATGCCCTGCATCTTTAGCAGGTAAAGCATCAACTGCTAATTTGCCGTTATTAGCACTGTATTTTTTGATGTCTGGCAGCAGTCGTTGAGGAATGGAAAAGTTGACGTAAATGGGGCGAATTTGGCTGATTGTAATTAGCGGATCGGTGGCATTCGCCTGTACTAAGTTGCCTTGATTTAGCTTTAGGCTACCTGTGCGCCCGGCAATTGGCGAGTAGATAGAACTGTAAGAAAGCTGAACTTTAGCATTAGCGATCGCAGCTTCATCTGCCACTACCACCGCCTGAGCATTTTGGACATCTGCTTGGGCTGCTGCCACAGCAGCAGTCGCATTTGCCACTCCACCTTGATCTGCTTTCACTGTCGCCTGTTGAGCATTAGCAGTAGTCTGATACTGTTCGGCCTGTTCTTTACTGATTGCCCCTTGCTTGAGCAAAGTAGCATAACGTCGAGCCTGCACATTTGCATTTGTTGCCTGAGACTTATCCTTTACAACGTTCGCTTTTGCTTGGTTCACCTGGGCGATCGCTTGTAGCACATTTGCCTGTGCCTGTTTCACCTGAGCTAAATCTTTGGCTTTGGCAGCATTCGCTTGCATCAATGCAGCTTGTAGAGGGCGGGAATCAATTTTAAATAACAAGTCTCCTTTCTTAACGTTCTGTCCTTGCTGAAAATAGACTCCCGTAAGTTGTCCACCCACCTGAGACTTGACAGATACTGTAGAATATGCTTCTACTGTTCCCGTAGCCGATAGCTGTATTGGAATCGTTTTTTGAGCCGCAGTAGCAACCACCACTGGCACGGCTCGTTTTTTTCCTGCTTCTTTTCCACTTGATTCGGCTTCAGAAGCATTACAGGCGCTACACAAGTAGGCCAGGCTTAAGATAAGTAGTGATAATCGCGCTTTTTGAATAAGGCTCTGAAAACGAGGAAAAATTTGATCAGGCAAAGACGAAGGCTTTATCGTCTGAACAGGGGCTAAACAGCGCATATCAACAATTCTGGGGGAAAGGGGGAAAGTACAGACAGGTACTAGCTTGTCATTAGACATCGCATTTTCCGCAAAATGATTGGTTGCGATTAATTCTAATTAGGAAAGCATAATATTAGTTAAACTAAACATTAGCGTACTAATATTATGCTTTTTCCGCCTACCCCCTTAGGAGAGAAATTGTTATTAAACTCTTGTGACTTTTGTACTAAGTTATTGTGACTTTATTCATATATGGGGCTGTGTCGCAAAAATTGTTTAAGAATAAATAGAATAGCCTAAGCACCTTTATTTTACGAAGGCGATTGCTGTTTGTCTTTAAGCCAAAAGAAATCTTTGGATTGAGATATACAAGCGCTCGCCCTCAACTGAAATTTAAGCAGCACAAAAAATCGGGGCAGGTTCCAAACCCGCCCCGATCGCTTCTGATATACTGCGCCCAACGGCTGTAGCTACAGGTTTTAAACTATCAACTAGATGCACCATATCTTCTAAAGAAAGAGCTTGACGGGCATCAGAAACAGATTTTTCTGGTTCTGGATGACATTCAATAATTAATCCATCAGCACCACAAGCGATCGCAGCCCTAGCCACAGGTGCTACCAACTCTCGCTTCCCAACAGCATGGGAAGGATCTACAATCACAGGCAGGTGAGTTATTTGCTTGAGTGCTGCCACTGCCCCTAAATCTAGAACGTTGCGGGTGTAATCATCGAAACTGCGGATACCTCTTTCGCACAACACCACATCAGGATTTCCGTGGCTGAGAATATATTCAGCAGCCATAACGAATTCTTCAATTGTTGCTGCTAACCCACGTTTGAGCAGTATTGGTTTACCAGCTTGTCCCAAAGCTTTGAGCAAGTCGAAGTTTTGCATATTGCGGCTACCAATCTGAAGCATATCAGCATGGGCAGCAACTACTTCAATTTGAGAAATTGACATAACTTCTGTGACAACTGGCATATTGTAATGCGATCGCACCCTTGCCAAAATTTCCAATCCTTCTTCTCCCATACCCTGAAAAGCATAGGGAGATGTGCGGGGTTTGTAGACACCGCCACGCAACCCTTGCACCGATGCACCAGATAGCTTTTGGGCGACTATTTCCATTTGTTCTAAACTTTCAACAGTGCAGGGACCACCAATAATTACCAGTTCTTCGCCCCCGAAAGCGACTTTTTTTGAGATTTTAACGATTGTTTGGTGGTTTGGATGAGATTGTGCGGCAAGTTTGGCGTTAATCATGGTTTCGTTCTCCTAAAAATTGAGTATTGGGCACTATTTACGGATAATAAAAAAGCCCGAAACCTTTGAAGAGTTCCGGGCGCGTTCTGAATCATCGACATGACGCTATTTACCCGGAACTTAGTCTGGGCCAATAAAAGCCATAAAACCAGCTATTCAAATAAGTCATGACGATGAAATTCTCCTTAAAACAACAAAAACCGCAGAGTTCGCTCTGCGGTTCACCGGGCAGTTTCCCTTAGGAAACTCAATTCACTCCCGGTGAACCACCCTAAACCAAAAATAAAAGTAGGAATTTGTGTGAAGCATTTGTGAGGTTTTTGCTGGAAACTTAATAAATATACTTATTTAAAGTAACATTAACAGGAACATCAGGCGGTGTCAATACCCCCACAAACCATAAAAAAGCGATAGACTCAGTACAAATGTGGGAGTAAATACTAGTAACGCTTGGCAAAATTCAAAATCACGCCCTGTTCTGATTGTGTAGTGAAGTGAAGTGCTAATTGCTTGTTTGCGTAGACAAAGAAAGCTGCTTGTTATTAGATATCACTTTAGTTAATAAGTTTACAAATTATCGTTGTGTAATGACTAATGGGTAGTGTAGATGATCAAAAATCAATGGTGAAAAATCTAAAAATTCAGAATCTAGCGATTCCCTAAAAGAATATAATACAGCCAAATCAAGGTTATCAGAGAGAACTCTAAACGGTGACTTCCGTCTTGGAGAAGTTTAAAAAGCCAGGATTGAGAAGTTAAAATATATAATTCTCCTGACTTGTTACCTCACCTTGGGAAAACTTATTACAGACAATTGACGATCGCCATACATTTTTCTTAACCCAAGTCCTCATTGACTAGATCAACTTTTTAGGATCATTCACTTTGATTATGCCCAGTTCCAAAATCTTAGCCCAATCTTTCGACTATTATGGAGTTTACCCCTGCCCAGTCTGTCGGATAGGTAAGATTTCTCACATGCCAATGATGGAAGCTATGGCTTGTGACTTTTGCCAAGAGATTTTTACAGTCAACTTAGAACTAGAGCAAATCAAGATGCCTTCTAGACAACCACCCTTAATTTGGGGTTGGAATGGGTTTAGTTGGACAGAAGGTCAGTTGGAAGGCGTGGAATTAGGTTGGGGTTATGGACTAGCAGCAGCAATTTTTGTAATTCTTCCCACTACTCTAATTGGCATAGTAGCTTACTATTTCCCTGCTAATCTCAAAGAACCCATAACCTGGACGCCATATATTTGGACGATATTAACTTTCTTATCACATTTATCAATTATTGTTTGGATTGTGATTGAAATTTATCAGATTCCAGTTGCAGCATATTTGAGAGCGATCGCTCGATGGAGAAATGGGGAGATGGGAAGATGAGGGAGCAGAGGGAGCAGGGGAGACAAGGGGACAAAGAGACAAGGTTACTTAAATCAGAACTTGCAACAAGTGTTTCCCCTTGTCCCCAATTCTCCTTGTCCCCAAGTCCTCTTTCCCATGCCCAATGCCCAATCCCCTATGCCCAATGACATAATGATGCAGCGAATAAATGGCTCCATCACTCATAATTAAGTTGATTGTCCACCAAAATATCGTATGAGCGATCTGGAGCACTACTATAGAATTTTGGAATTAGAGCCTGGAGCAACACTTGAAGAAGTGAACCAGGCTTACAAAGATTTAGTCTTTGTTTGGCATCCCGATCGCATTCCTAAAGACAATCTCCGTTTACAGCAGAAAGCACAAGACAAGCTGAAAGCCATAAATGAAGCTCGTGAAAAGTTGCGCTCTCTAAAAACCAAACATCAAACCACACATCACTCACCGCCACCTCAACGGGAAAAACCATCTCAAACAACCCAGAAACCATACTCACCGCCAGCTCAACAGGAAAAACCAGCTCAAACGACCCAAAAACCACCAAAGCAAAACTCAGACTTGAGTGGTAAAGACTACAGTCGGGCAAATTTGAGCAATAAAGACTTATCTGGCAGAAATTTGAGTTATGCCAATTTGAGCGGCGCTAATCTTAGCGATACTTTTATGCACAAAGTCAACCTCAGAGGAGCGAATTTATCTGAAGCAAATTTATTTCGGGCAAACCTACTTTTAGCGGATCTCAGGGAGGCAAATTTACGCGCTGCTAATTTAATTGGAGCGGATCTCAGTGGGGCCGACTTGCGAGGAGCCGACTTAACAGGAGCGCGGATTCGTTCTGGTGAGCGCCTTTTAGTTAAACTAGTTGGTACTAACTTAGCAGGGGCGATTATGCCTGATGGTTCAATTTATCAGTAGCTGAGGCTGCGCTATGATACAGAAAATATGAATTATTCAAATGAACAAGCATTAAAGCATATTGAAAAAGCAATATGCTTTAATGCTTGTCCAAAACACCAAAATAAATGAGTATAAAAGTTAAGCAACAGATTTACAACTGCTGCAAAATATCGCCTTGACCATTTGCATTAAGCCCATTAAGTGTATCCAATGGTGTGCAAATGGCTTTTGCCTGTCCCTGGAATTTTATTGGATTTTAATATAAGTCTAAAATAATTAATCTAAGTATACATTTACTGCTTAGTTTGGATTTTAATATAAAGTCTAAAATAAATAAACTGAGATTTGCTTGCTGAATCTACTGAAATGAGAAAGCAGTTTGTAATTTTAATGATCAGCAGTATCCTTCAAAAAGTTAGAAATCTAACCTAGCTTGATCCATCCCTACAACCTGCCTGTAAAATTGAATATGATACATCAAGGCTTTTAGGCACTGTGAACTTTTTTATTGGTTGTGCTGTTTGGGCATATAAAGGTTGGGTGGGCGAACTCTATCCCCAAGGCACTCGCACTGCCGATTTTCTCCATCTCTACAGTCGTCGCTTCACCACTGTAGAAGGTAACACCACCTTTTATGCCGTGCCTAACCAAGAAACTGTAACCCGTTGGGCTGCCGAAACACCAGCAGGTTTTGAATTTTGCCTGAAATTACCACGAGATATTACCCATCAAGGATTGCTGAAACCTTATATTCCAGCTGCATTAAAATTTCTGGAAGGGATGCGTCCTTTAGGTAAGCGTCTTGGCCCGATATTTGCCCAGTTGCCACCCAGTTACGCACCTACATTGCTTGACGATTTGACTAACTTTCTGGAAGCTTGGCCACGTATAGAAGCACCCCTAGCGTTAGAAGTTCGGCATCCCGACTGGTTTAGAGAACCCCATGCAAGTAATTTGACGACACTTTTAGAAAGACTCGGTGTAGGACGGGTATTGTTAGACTCGCGCCCCATTTATACTGGAGATGATGACCCCCAGTTACAATCAGAACGACGTAAACCAAAATTACCTTTGCAATTGAGTGTGACAGCACCTTTTACTCTGATTCGATTTATTTCGCATCCAAATTTATCAGTGAATCAGCCGTTTATGGAAGAGTGGGTGAGACAGATTCAGCAATGGTTGCAAATGGGAGTGCGAATTTATTTCTTTGTTCATTGTCCAATAGAAGCGCGATCGCCCAGCACAGCCCGTCACTTCCAACAGCTATTAGAACAGAGTCACACACCAATTCCACCCCTACCTTGGAATAACCTTGAGCATTCCCCCAATCAACTCAGTTTATGGTCTTGAAAAGCAGGATGCAAGAAGTAGAGGAACTAAGCCCACAGAAGGAGATTTCTAATTTTTTAACTTTTACAAAATATCTCACGTTTAGTAATTAAAAAAAGAGCGATAATTAGTGTTACGATACTTTCTTGTTAAAGTTTGATATTCCTTTCTGCTTGACAAAAGGTATAATAGCCCTATTTGTTAAATGGCAATGAGGTTTTAGGTGATACATAAGTAGATTTAACAGAAAAGTATTGAATTTTAATGTAAATGTGATCTTAGCGAATTTTTTGAGGCAGTTACACCAAAGGAGGTTGAAATGAGTCGTCTTCTTTATGAAAATTCAGTCTCTTACAAAGGATATCTCATCATTCCATTTGTTTTTGGAAAGCTTGATAATTACGAGATTTATTCGTATAAATTGCTATCAGACGTTGGACACACAAGCCAATTTCATAAAGCAGAAAATCCAGCAGAAATTTATGGAATTAACGTTAGTAATATCATTGATATTGCTAAAGAACATATTGATAAAAATTCAGAGTTTGTTAGCCAGAAGGATAATTTTAAGTCTCGCTACATTTACCGAAACAATTTGATAATTATTTCCCAAGAAGGTGACAAATATTTTTATGATCATTATCCACCAGAGTTATTGAATAATATCGCAGCTCCAAAATTATTCCAATCCGAATATGAATGCCTGAGTTGGATTAAGCAAGGACTTAATGGGGAACATGTGCGGCAAAGAGCCATTTAAATAAGGCAGGAGTTAGCCCTTAAAACAAACTTAATTCTGGTTTTAAAAACTAACTTCTGTACTTAACTAAGTTAAAATATGCTATGTATTGTGCATTTGTGCCAGAAGCAGCACGAGCCGAAGTCATTCGCCCCAGACGTTGACAATTAAGTATTTATACTGCTGCGATGGACTCCGGCTCGATAAAAGCTTGCTTTCCGCGTCCTTTCTTCCCAGGTGAACCAAATCAAGTAAAGAAGGCAACAGGCATTGTAAATGTTAGATGGATGGGAGGGGAAGGCGGATAAGCTGCAACGCCGATTACAGTTAGAGATGGAAGAATGGAAGCTTACCAACTCAGATGGAACCTTTAACGAAAGCAGGTATCATGAAATTTTAGTTGACCAGAAGCTTAAACCAGACTTAAAAGTAGTGAATAGTACTACAGTTTCGAGTGGTCAACTACCGCCTAAGCCTGAACTATCTTTAATGGAAGTCTGGAATATCTATTGTGAATACAGGAAACATGATCTAAGAGAAAGTACTTTTATAAGCACTTATCAAGGACAGTATAAAAACTTTCTTAAATCAGCGATAGAAGCCACTAAATCAGAAGATGCATTAAAAATTAGAAATTGGTTAGTTGAGAATAGAAATCCAAAACACGTAAGACAGCTACTTTCTAATCTCTCGAAAGCTTACCGAATGGGAATAAAAAATAAATTATTAACTTATAATCCTTTTGAAGGTATGGCGGAGGAGATAACCACTAAAGGAACTAAAGGTAAAACTCAGAATGAAGTAGAAACGGAAAACGATGATGATGTATTGGATAGAGCAAAAGCCTATACTTGGGACGAGAGAGAAATAATTCTTGATTATATAAAAAACAATTGTCCTCACTGGTATTTTTTCACTAGTTTTAAATTCCTTACTGGATGCCGAACAGGTGAAGCAATAGCTTTTATGTGGTGCGATATTGAATGGGAAAAAGAACGAATTTTAATTAGAAGAACGTATGATGTAACAACCAAAAAATTCTAGGGAGCATCCAGTTTTGGCAGAAAGACTCAAATTGCAAGCAACCCATTGAGATAAGCGTAAGCGTTCAGAAAGAATTTGGTTAACACTTTCAACATTCCACTGTGCGCCGGAGATTTTAATCCTTGCTCCAATCTGTTTAATAGCAGATTCGACAGATCCAGAACCAATAGAACACAGTTGTTCAGCTTGGTAATAGCTGTAGTTAATAATGCGAGTGCGATGTTTTTCGAGATAAGCCATAAACTTCTTAGCTTGTTTGCCTCGGCAATTGTTAAATAAAACCTGAACTGGCTCTATCCGACCTTGCCACAATAAGCTCTCAGCAGCTTTTAGACGCTTTAAAGAACCACCAATTTTATAAAGATTCTCCTTGAGGTGATACCAATCTAGAATTTCTAAACGTTCAAATTTTTCAGTTCCAAACTCTTTGACTAAATTCCACACGCCATCATGACCATCTCCTAAGCAGACAAGTGGGTTAACCAAATGTTGGCTATTGACATAATCAACTAACGATTGGTTTTCTCTTGGTTCATAGGAGCGCGATCGCACAGGGTTATTTCCCTTTACATTTTCCCATAAATGGTAAATCTTCCAAAACTGGATGCTCCCGTATGGTAGTTACTATCAGCGTTGCTTGGATGCCGGAAAAATACCAAAATCCAACACTGAATTCTCGCGCCACCTAGTAGATTTGTGCAATAACATTCTAAGTTGGAAAGAAGTCACCAAAAGCAAGACTAGTCAGAATAATCAAATAGTAGGACTAAAGCTTCGTCGAAAGGAAGCAGACGACCACATCCCCACACTCGAAGAAAAATACGCAGAGGAATTAGACGACTTGCCCTCCATACCCTCCACTATCGAGTCGCAGCAAGCTTTTCAACCCTCCACAATACCCTCCACAACAGCTAGTGGAGATGAGCTAATTAGTAATCCAGCAACATTTACTAAAAGTGGAGGGCAAATGGAGGATGGTATGGAGGGTACAGTGGAGGGTTTAAACCCTTACCAGGGAAGGATAGTGGAGGGTATGGAGGGTAAAGGAGATATTTTAAATGAAATTTTCAATCAAGATGAGTATTTCAAGATTGGGGATGTCGTCTCTTATGTAGGCAAACGTTACGCCACTACATTAGGTGAACTGAAAATGGTAGTAGCCAGTATTAATGAACAGCAGTATTCTTGTAAAAAGCCTGACGGCTACTTTACTCCTTGGGTAGATGCTGAGGAGTTGGCGATCCACAGTGGCTAGACTAACTTCTCACTCCCATTACCCTGCCTAAAACGGTTTTTCAATTTTTTGAGTATTTTCCTTAAAAAATCGAGTGCAATTTTCAAAACGACTAGTATTCACACTAACTTTTCACCCGTCACCTGCATAGCTTGTTTCAAGTCTCTAATCAATTGGTCAACGTATTTGTAGCGTTCGCTAGGTTGACCGTTAGCTGATTTACCTTTTGATTCATCTACCTTTGATTGCCAGCTATCTAAGATGTGACCTACCATTTCTAACTCTCCTACTACTTCCTCAGCTTTCTCACCAAAGGCAGGAGGTAAGCGATATGTTTGGGTCTTCACTCCATCACCCCACTTACTTACTCTGCCAGCGCCGCTACGCTTGCCACCATGTGTATGCTTCAGCTTTACCACTTCACAACCTGGGTTAGCTTCTATTGCTTATTCTCTAACCTCATCTACTGAACCAGCGTGTAGCTGCATTAGTACCATATCATCTGTAGTAGAATCTTTTAGCTCTACCAAGTATTTAGTCATATCGCTTGCTCTGTCTAACTTATATCATCTTAACTTGAAAACGTAACATAATTAAAACTTGATTACGTAACAGCTAGAAACATGAGAGACAGGGCAATGGCAAGTGTTATTTATCTCATTCAAAGACCCTTTAACCCTTACCAAACAAGGAATAGAAGAATATACTATCAACTGTCTATAAGTGGCTTATAGGTCAAAATAGGCTGTAATGCTTGTACACTAAGAGGTCATTAGTTGCTTAGTAAATTGCTTAATAAGTTCAGGTATAAGGTAGGGTAAGACAGATAGGTTTAAAAAATGAGCATTCATTGAGCATCTATTTGGAGCATTAATTTATACCAAAAATAGTGATTATATTACTTATAATAAGGCTTTTGAACATCTTTTGAGCATTTTAATACAAAGAACGCCTAGAAAGGCTTATCTTACGTTGTTTGCTTCATTCCATGAAGAATGATTAAGAAAAACGAGTATAGACAAATATGATAAAAATGCTAGCTGAAAACTTGATTGGAATTGAGACAAAATTACAAATTAATTGGGTTTGGCTAAATGCCAGCTTGCAGTTTGTTATTTGGGGACTTTTTTCACTTTTACTCGCTGAGGTGTTGAGAGACAGCTACCATGCTTTGTGTCACCAAGTCAATTGGCTTGCTAAATGGCACAACAAGCACCACATGGCTTATCGTCGTGATTTATCAATAGTTTCTCAGAAAGTTTACCAAGAATCCCAGCTCTATCACGACATTTTAGAGTCGAGTCTACTACTAGTGGTATTGGTAGTCATTGCCTTAATTGTCCAGCAAATGGGGTTATGGCTGGGAGTAGCTTATAGTTGCACGTTCTTGTATGGCGCGTCTGTAAGATATTTCCAGGGAAAAATTGATACAGACTACAACCACCTACCCGGCCCTTTAGAGACAATACCATCCATTTGGTGGGTGAATCGGTCTTACCATTGGCGGCATCATTTTGATGATGTCAACGCTTACTACAGTGGTGTCTTCCCCCTAGTGGATAAAATTATTGGTACAGGACTGTCTCTTAAAGGTAAAACCATCGCTTTAACCGGAGCATCAGGAGCGTTGGGACAAGCATTAGCAGCTGAACTTGTAAAGAATAATGCTAAAGTCGTGGCATTAACCACTAATCCAAAAAAATTAGTAGAGCAATTTGGGGTGAAGGTGGTTCCTTGGCAGTTGGGTAATGAAGCCAATTTGAAAGATAGTTTAGAGAAAGTAGATATTTTAATTATCAACCACGGAATCAATGTCTACGCCAGCCGCACATCGGAGGCTATCAATACCTCCTATGAAGTAAATACCTTTTCAGCCTTCCGGTTGATGGATATATTTTTGACAACTGTAACAGGCCCACAAGCAAAAGCAACCAAAGAAATCTGGGTAAACACTTCTGAGGCTGAGGTTTCCCCAGCACTAAGTCCGCTTTATGAACTCAGCAAGCGATCGCTAGGAGATATTGTTACCCTGAAACGTTTGGACGGGGATTGTGTAATTCGCAAGTTAATTCTTGGCCCATTTAAAAGTCAACTGAATCCTTATGGAGTCATGTCTGCACAACAAGTTGCTCGTGCTATTTTATTTTTGGCTCGACGAGACTTCCGAAATATTATTGTGGCAATAAATCCTCTTACCTATCTCCTGTTTCCCTTAAAGGAAATTAGTACGTCGCTATACTATCGAGTCTTCAGCCGAACAGCGAAAAGTAAACAGGACTTACCCAAACAATAGCAGAAACTCTTATTTTTAGGCAGAGATAACTTATAAATCCCACATTCTGCAGGTGCGATCGTAAATGCTGTATTTTTAGAAATGACCTAAATGCTGCATTTTAGAAGCATGACAGCATCACCATTAGATATAAGAGTACAGGATATTGACCAAGTAAGGGATAGTCGCAGGCATATGTGACGAAATGGAACTAGTAGAGCAAATCAATCGGCTACTAGGAAGCCATCCGCAAGAAATAATTAGTGTAGGTCAAGTAGTAAAAGCTAGGACCAGCCCTTTCAAGGTGTCTGTTTTTAGGTATTATTTTTGGGATAGAATTTTAGCTGTAGAAACATGGGGTCGTTTGGAAGGACGAGTACGTTTTAGTATCCTTCTTGTCTTTTTTGGTGCGCGAGGGTGGGATGCAAAAAGAACTAAATTAACGCGAGCTGCCAAATCTCGAAGTATGTTGGTCAGTTCAATTAGATTCATTTGTGCAAAAACCTTCCATTCCTTTGGAGGAATTGCAATCATCATGCCACGATAAGTTCCACGAATTTCATCAACGAGATAATAGCTTGAAACTTCTTGTTGCCTTTACATCAGCTAGTTGATATCAAAGTAGTTGAGATTTTGCAGCACAAGGGACGTGGTAGACCGCGAAAGAATGCTGTTATATAAAAGTACTATCAACTTTGTGCAACACTTGCACCCAAACAAACTGCTATAGATGTTGAAGTCCAAAGAGCCAGTAGGTTCCTCCTAGCAACCAATGTTCTTGATGCTTCTGAGTTAAGTGATGATGATGTGTTAATTGAGTATAAGACACAGCAATCTACTGAACGCGGTTTTCGCTTTCTCAAAGACCCGCTATTCTTTACTTCCAGTGTCTTCCTCAACTCACCCAAACGGGTTGCTGCATCAGCCATGATTATGGGCTTGTGTTTGCTTGTTTATAGCTTGGGTCAAAGGGCATTGCGTCAAGCACTCGATAGAGCTAAAAAGACTATCGACGATCAGTTGGGTAAACCTACTGCTGCTCCGACTCTACGCTGGATCTTTCAATGTTTTATGTCGATTCACTTAGTTACTGTTGCCCAAAGCAAGCAAATTACTAATTTGACTTCCGAAAGACGCTGGATTCTCAACTTTTTTGGTGCCCCCTGTCGAAAATATTATCTGCTTTACTAACTAACCTGCGGAATGTGGGATAAATTGCCGATGAGGCGGCGATATTTACGTTCATAACAAAGCAAAGCCTTGATGCAACAAAGCTATAACGGATTGAAAATTCACACTTCCCCCTTAATAATCGACACAGTGCATAAACCATTGTTGCCTAGAAGCCTGTACTGTGGGGAGTTAGAGGGGACAAAGAAGCGCTCCAAAAGATTTTTGGAAAAAGAGTTGACACAAAGAGTTGGGTTCGCTATATTGAATAAGTGCCTGAAGCGGAGCGACGAAAGAGCGACGCAATTCAGGAGACAGAACCTTGAAAATATTATAGTTTGAAAGCGAAAAGACAGCAAGTAGTTTGCGTCAAGAAAATAAAGATAACTAAGCTGAAGTTAAAAAAGAGCAGCTAAAAGTATAGAGCTTACAAACACTTCAAAACGGAGAGTTTGATCCTGGCTCAGGATGAACGCTGGCGGTATGCTTAACACATGCAAGTCGAACGGTGCTTTCGGGCACAGTGGCGGACGGGTGAGTAACGCGTGAGAATCTGGCTCTAGGTCTGGGACAACCACTGGAAACGGTGGCTAATACTGGATGTGCCGAAAGGTGAAAGGTTAACTGCCTGGAGATGAGCTCGCGTCTGATTAGCTAGTAGGTGTGGTAAAGGCGCACCTAGGCGACGATCAGTAGCTGGTCTGAGAGGACGATCAGCCACACTGGGACTGAGACACGGCCCAGACTCCTACGGGAGGCAGCAGTGGGGAATTTTCCGCAATGGGCGAAAGCCTGACGGAGCAATACCGCGTGAGGGAGGAAGGCTCTTGGGTCGTAAACCTCTTTTCTCAGGGAAGAAGAAAGTGACGGTACCTGAGGAATAAGCATCGGCTAACTCCGTGCCAGCAGCCGCGGTAATACGGAGGATGCAAGCGTTATCCGGAATGATTGGGCGTAAAGCGTCCGCAGGTGGCTGTGTAAGTCTGCTGTTAAAGAGTCTAGCTCAACTAGATAAAAGCAGTGGAAACTACACGGCTAGAGTACGTTCGGGGCAGAGGGAATTCCTGGTGTAGCGGTGAAATGCGTAGAGATCAGGAAGAACACCGGTGGCGAAGGCGCTCTGCTAGGCCGTAACTGACACTGAGGGACGAAAGCTAGGGGAGCGAATGGGATTAGATACCCCAGTAGTCCTAGCCGTAAACGATGGATACTAGGCGTGGCTTGTATCGACCCGAGCCGTGCCGTAGCTAACGCGTTAAGTATCCCGCCTGGGGAGTACGCCGGCAACGGTGAAACTCAAAGGAATTGACGGGGTAAGCATCTGCTGCAC
>NZ_JAVRBU020000014.1:0-268527 GCF_034531135.2 Nostoc sp. CmiVER01 | reverse complement strand
CTTTATAAGGGGGGATTAAGGGGGGTAAAAATGTGATTAAAAGCACAAGATA
Organism: Nostoc sp. CmiVER01; assembly: GCF_034531135.2. Classification (NCBI taxonomy): domain Bacteria; kingdom Bacillati; phylum Cyanobacteriota; class Cyanophyceae; order Nostocales; family Nostocaceae; genus Nostoc; species Nostoc sp. CmiVER01. The sequence continues at coordinate 268,475 of NZ_JAVRBU020000014.1, read as the reverse complement.
CCACTTTTCAAACATCCTCTTAAGGACTTCCAAATAAAAAAATATACCATCGCTATGAGGCAGGGGGCAGGGAGCAGGGGAAGAAGCAAGGGAGCAGGGAGTAGGGAGCAGGGGAGAAGAATTGTCCCCTCTGCACCCTGCCCTCTTCCTCTTTCCCATGCCCACAATTCCCTACTCAATTCAACGGCTCCATAATGGCTCTTAAACCTTTACTAGAGAGTGTTTTAAGCATTTCTTTAGCGTTATATTCACTACTAAATACTCCTGCTTGCATAACTCTTTGACCTTGCCAAACTGTGGGAAACGCACCAGGAGCAAGGAATCGCACTAAATCTTGATCTTTATTAGTTGCCAATGGCACTACTACGCGATAACGTACACCAAATTGTCTTGCAGAGTTACCACTATATGGAATACTTGCAGAACTTGTTTGGATATTGCGACTATTAGCAATAGGTATATTGCGATCAGGAAGTGGTAAAAGTGCAGAAGCAGATGAGGCAGAAGTTTCTTGTATTGGTAATGGCTGCTGTGCAACTGAATTGGATGGGTACTCAGGAGCAGTAAATTCAATCGTCTTAGGCTCAATCCGCACATAATTCAACTGTGGTGTATCAGATGGCTGTGCTGGATTGGGAGTTGCAACTCTTAAAGTGTCAGCTGGTATTTGTCTAACCGACAAGCTGCTAGGAGTAGGAAATCCGGCAACTTTAGAGGTCGGTTGCTGTTGATTGGATATAGGCGCAGAAAGCCGCACATTGGCTGGCAACGATGGCAGCTTTTGACTGTTTAATTTTGTCGGAACACGATTATTTGCTGAAATGTTGTTGCTAGTTTGCCTATTAGTAGTTTCAGGGATTTCGGGAGCCGAGAAGGTAATTTCCCCGCTTGCTGGTATTTCTCGTAACACATTGTTAGAGACAGAGGCAGGTTGAGAATTTTGGGTTGCAAGTGCTGTTGTACCGTTGATATCTACCTTACCAGTGATGCGATCGCTTACAAGATTGTTACCAGGAGCAGAAATCTCCTGTTTAGCAGCACTGGCGTTAATATCGTAGCGAGCATTATTTTGAAATTGATTACCCCCAGGTTCGGATGCACTACCCAAATTGGGCATTGCTTGAGCGATCGCAACTAAACCATCTTCTTTATTATTTTGAATAATATTATTTCGTAAAATCGGGCGGGCATTTGCTTGTACCACAATTCCGGATCTATTATTTTGAATTTGATTCCCTATGACTATAGGAGCCGCATTTTGGGCAATATTAATGCCAAAACCCGTTTCGTGAAAGATATTTTCCTTCACTTGGGGACTGGAGTTACCAGCAATTGTGATGCCATTGGCTCCATTGCGATCAAAATAATTCTTACTAATAGTAGGTGTAGCATCACCACAAATAGAAATCCCATCTTGAGTACTGCCAGTAAATGTATTTTCTGCGATTACCGGATTACTTGATTCAACCCATAAACCGTAACCACGGCGGTTTGGGTTCGTCACTGTCACCCCAGTAATTAAGGTTTGGTTTGCTCCGACAATTGCGACATTTTGACCGGCAAAGCTCCGGCTCAGGTAATCACCACCTCCCTGAATTACAATATCCTTACCTTGATTGCTAGGGTTGCCTTGAATTGAGATACCTGGTTTTAATATTAAGGGAAATTCTTCTCCTGTTTCGGCGCTATAAGTGCCTGTGGAGAGCATAATTACAGTATTGGCGTTAGCTAATCGTAAAGCTTGGGTAATCGTTTTCACAGGAGCGGATTCGCTGCCATTGCCTGTGTCATCTCCACCATTTGGGTTGACAAACAGCACCTTCTGAGAATTTGTTTTCTCAACCAGAGGTGCTGAATTTGGTGTTGATGGCATCTGAGCAATCGCGCTACCCAGGAACGCCGTTCCCATGCCTACGGTAAAAGATAATACTGATAAAATAAAAAATAAAAGCCTTGCTGATTTCAGAAACTTAAGCTTCGCAAGCATAATATCTACCCTATGGTACTTAGGAAACATCCGATGGTGAATCATATTTAACACAACTCCTTGGAAGTAACCATAAATTCTTATACTCTCTAAGAGTATTATCTAGATAATATTACTCAGATATTGAACGAGTGGGAATTTTTAAGACAGCGTAATAAATGATATTCTGTCTGTTCAACAATACCTTGTCCTAAAGGACACGCTATGCGATCGCCAAAATACCCCCACTCTCAAATTTGTTGAGCATCAGTGAAGCAATATATACAGTCAGCTTTAATAATCGGCTCAGATAATATTTTGGACGAGAAAGCGTCCTATTTAAAAGTTAAAATTTACTTTATAAATACTCTCTAAATAGTATCCATGCAGTCTCAAATTTAATTTACCCACTGTGGATTTTCCAGTGTATACGCTCTGGCTAGTAGCCCACGGCGTAAATAGAGCAACCATTTAAAATCCCTAAAAAGCCGATTCCATAATACTTTTAAATGCGTGAATACGTGAGTTTTGACTTCCGCCTTGCGGCGTTAGTCCTTTGCGAGCTTGTCGTTTACCCTAAAATACTTGACTAACCTTAGTGCAAAACTGTAGCCTCAAACTACCCTTATCACTGCCTATAGGAACATGGGATAATTTCCTGTAACCCTCACTACTACGTTATTTTGCGTATAGTCTGCAAAAATTGAGTAAAAAAAAGCAAATTAATTAACTATGGTTACTAGGATATATGATAATTCACACTTCGATGAAAGCACTAACGGGGTTGTTGTAATGGTCGAGCCATACAGCCAAAAAGAGCAGATACAACTTGTTGTCTACCGCATTTTAGATGCCAATTTAGACCGCGCTCGTGAGGGCTTGCGGATTATCGAAGAATGGTGTCGCTTTGGCTTGAACAATGCCCAGTTGGCTCTTGAATGCAAGCGGCTACGACAAGAGGTAGGCAAATGGCATACCCCGGAATTGCGGGCGGCGCGAGATACACCAGGCGATCCTGGGACTGAGTTAACCCATCCTCAGGAAGAACAAAGAGCTAGTATCAAATCGGTGTTGCAAGCTAATTTTTGCCGTATAGAAGAAGCATTGCGGGTGTTGGAAGAATACAGCAAGCTTTATCAGCCAAATATGGCTAAAGCTTGTAAGCAGATGCGCTATCAGGTTTATACCCTAGAAAGTAGTTTAATGGGTCATCAGCGCCATCAATTGTTATGGCGATCGCGTTTGTATCTTGTTACTTCCCCACATGAAAATTTGTTGAACAACGTCGAAGCTGCACTAAAAGGTGGATTAACGCTTTTACAATATCGTGACAAAACCGCCGATGATTCTTTGCGTCTAGAACAAGCCAAAAAACTCCGGCAGTTATGCCATATCTACGGTGCTTTGTTCATTGTTAACGATCGCGTGGATGTAGCTTTAGCTGTCGATGCAGATGGAGTACATCTCGGACAACAAGATATGCCTATTGCTGTTGCTCGGCAATTACTCGGTTCCCAGCGTTTGATAGGTCTTTCTACCACAAATAAAGAAGAAATGCAAGCAGCAATTGCTGAAGGTGTAGATTATATTGGCGTGGGGCCAGTTTATGAAACTCCCACGAAACTAGGTAAGGTTGCAACAGGTTTAGAATATGTCAGCTATGCTGCCAAAAATTGCTCAATTCCCTGGTTTGCCATTGGAGGAATAGATGCCAATAATATCAATGATGTGATCGATGCCGGAGCCGAACGTGTAGCAGTGGTGCGATCGCTTATGCAAGCCGAACAACCTACCCTGGTGACTCAATATTTGCTCTCCCAACTCAATCGCATTAAACCAGAACTTTGAAAGAGTCATTAGTCATTTGTCCAAAGTAAGTAACCAATACCTAATACCCCACTCCCTATTCCCCACATATTATGTCTAATGAGATTACCATTCAGGTAAATGGGGAAACCCATAGCTGTTTGTTTCAAACTTCTTTACCCGACTTGATCCAACAGTTGGGCTTTAATCCCCGCTTGGTAGCTGTAGAGTATAACGGCGAAATTTTACACCGCCAGTTTTGGGAGCAAACAAAAGTGCAACCAGGCGATCGCTTAGAAGTGGTAACTATTGTTGGTGGTGGTTAGTTGATTTGAGCGAGCAAGCCCAAATCTTTCAGGCTACGTCGTGTAATTTCGATGCGGGCGGGTGCATCCTCTGCTGTATCCATATCAAGGGTTGTTGCAAAAAAGTAGACGTTTTTGTTTTGCTCTAAATAACCCACGAACCAACCAATGTTTGGTTTGATAGTCGTTAACCATCCTGTCTTCCCCCGCAGTGTGTAGTCTGGAGTTTGTTCGCGTACCATAATGTCTTTGACAAGATTTATTGTTCTTTGGGAGAAAGGCAAATCGCTTTGATATAACCGTTGCAAAAACTTAATTTGCTCTTTGGGTGTAATTTGCAATATCTGCTGTTGTAACCAAAAACGATCAATGTCTGCGGCTGTGCCAATTTGACGGTTCCCGTAACCTACTTTGTTAATAAATTGCTGCATTCGTTCATATCCAGCCCTACGTGCTAGTACTTGATAGAACCAAACAGTTGAATCTTTAAAGGCTTGACGCAAATTAGTATCATGATTCCAAGCATTAACTTCTCGGTGAATTCCATCCCAAGTTAGAACCGCCACATCATCAAGAATTACACCTGTTTCTAAAGCTACTAGCGCGTTAAAAATTTTGAATGTTGAAGCTGGAGCGATCGCAGTTGCATTACGTTGAGGATTATGTTCATAGAAGCGGTTATTTTTTGAGTCGTAAATCAATATTGAGCCTTCACGCCCGAATTCTTGGAAGTGTCGCCCTAAATTTGGTGTTTTAACAGCAAGACGTTCAGATGAGGTTGAAGCAGGTTGAGCCACAACATACATTGCCCCAAAAGTAATTAAACTTAATACAATAAGACATCCAATAACTATAAAAATAATAGCTTGCGTTCGGTAAGTGCGCCGAAGGAATAGACCTGTCCGAAACAAGATATTTTTCATTGCATTTTTAATCGAATTACCAGCGAGATTCTACACCGTAATCTTGTTCATTTCCAAAGCTATCAAAACTGCGTCTCACCCCTCTGATTTATACAGCGATCGATGAAGGGTTCTACGCTTGGCTAATTCTTTACCTTTGCGCCCAAGCTGCTCACGTAGTTGCTGGTCTTTGCACAACCGATTGAAAGCTTGAAACACTTCATAACCAGAATTGGGATTAACCAATATTCCATTCTCTTCATGCTGAACTGTATCTAGAACACCGCCTAAGCGAGGGGCAATTACAGGCTTACCGAAGTAACTTGCTTCTAAATAAACCATACCAAAACCTTCCATGCTATTAGCTTTAGTATCCAATAAAGTCAGCATGGCAAATATGTCGCAAGCAGCATAATAACCTGCTAATTCTCGCTCAGGTACATATCCGGCGAAGTGGACATGCTTATCTACCCGCAAACGATGCGCCAAAGATTTTAGTTCCGATTCACTTGACCCTTGACCGCAGATTATATAGTGAACATCAACCCCAAAAGTTAGCAATAGTGGGATGTTATCAATTACTTGATCGAAACCTTTATGTTTTACTAACCTTCCAATGGAAAGAATAACTATTGCTGATTCGGGAATGTTGTACGCCTGACGCACGCGAACACGTAAATCATCAAGGCTACTAGGGCTTGCTACATTATTACCAAATTTTTCTGGTCTGACTACCGGGTTAATGACGTGGGTAGGAGTATCTAATCGCAAAGCAGTTCTGAGGTAGTCTCTTGTATAAGAACTGTTACAAACAATACCTTCGGCTCTATGAAGTGTTAATTTAAATAGCGATCGCAGCACGGGATTGTGTAAAGTACAATGAAAATCATCGCCGTGCAGATAGATAAAATAGCGAATAGGTAAGAAATAGCTCAATAGCAACAGCGAAGGGAAATCATAGCCGTGGCCCCACTCTATATAACGGTAGTGATAGCGAAAATAAAGTCTGATTGCTAGGACAAATGAGCAGACTATATTCACCAAAGGCTTCAGGATACTTCCCACAAAGCCACTACGCCAGTATCTAGGATAAAACCAGCGATATACGGGAAACTGTTGACCTTGATCAAATACTTTGTCTCCTGAGCAACTAGCCGCCAGCACAATCACTCGTTCTGGATCTTGAAGACAGCGATTATAGATATATTCCCCAATTACAGCTTCTTTCGGCAGGAAAATCCGGGATATGACTAAGATATCTGGGTATGCAGCTTTGTCTCTGATTTCGGCTGTTAGTTGAGAAATATGTTCCATAATAAAGCTGATAACTTTACTTCAAATAATTTTTAATTTATTTACAATTAGGATTATTTTCAAAGCCTTAATTCTTATTTTATTTCTTTTAAAACGAATGTGGTAGACCAATTGGCAGCCGATTTTACAAGATTAGCCAGAAAGATTGTTTTTTTTATTGTGTTGATTTTATTTTTGCTCCAAATTTCTCACTACTTGAGAATTTCTGTGCATGATGAACAATAAATCAAAGTTAAGACTTGTATGTAGCCAAATTGATCAGTAAATAAATGTTGCGAAAATTATGAAATCTAGCTACGTTCAATAGAATATTCTGAATCCTCTAGGCTGTTGTACCAAAATACCAAAAAAATTGATCAGTACTTGAGAGTGATCTAGCGTCTGGCTGCGTTTAATGATGAGCATTATGGACACTTTTTTGCCTACTGTATAAAAGTAAGTTTAAGGTTATCGAATGTAACAAATACTACTTTTATTTAAAAATGTCTTCCCACCTTTGATCAAATAAGTAGGGTGAAGTATTAAAAAATTAGTCAAAATAATCATTAAAAATTAAAAGCATCTGTATAATTCCAGACTGTAGGCTGAAAGTGCTATTCCAAAATCTAGCAGCAATAGTTTCTGTGATTGTAAACATATCTTAAGGTACGGTTCCCCAGTCGAGAAATCCCCCCTGCGATCGCTGCCTACCCAACAGAAGACGCGGTAGATTGAATATGTAGCCAATACTTGTGAATGCTACGTGAATGCTACAAAGCAAGCTTTTACGGGCTGGCGTTAGCGAAAGATTGAAAGACTCCTACCAGCATGAGGAGAAATCATAAATAATTCAGTTTTCCAAGCGATTGTATTATGCGTAAAAAACTACAACAAACCATCAAACCACTGTTAAAAAGCTTGTTAGCACTAGGACTGGTGTTAACTTTGGCTCTTAGCCACGCCGATGGAGCATTAGCGGCCCGCAGTGGGGGTCGAATCGGTGGTGGCTCCTTTAGAGTACCTTCCAGCCGCACCTATACACCGCGCACTTATGCACCTCCTGGCGGAGGCGGATACTATCCTGGTGGTGGTTTTGGTGGTGGTTTTGGCTTTCCCTTCCTACTTCCTTTCTGGGGTATTGGGGGAGGATTTGGTGGTCTATTTAGCATCTTAATTTTCTTTGCGATCGCTAATTTCATATTGCAAACTTTCCGCCGCGTCTCTAGCGGTGAAACTGGCGAAGCAGATTACACCAGTAACTCTCCGGTTTCTGTGACTCGTTTGCAAGTAGGTTTGTTAGCTCAAGCCCGTGAATTGCAAAATGAACTCAACCACATTGCTGAAACTGCTGATACTAATACCCCAGAGGGGAGAGCAGAAGTTCTACAAGAAGCCAGCCTAGCTTTACTCCGCCATCCCGAATACTTTGTATATGCAGGTGGTGGCACTCAACAAGCCAGTTTAAATTCAGCTGAAAGTCAGTTTAATCGGCTGTCACTAGCAGAACGCAGCAAGTTTAGTGAAGAAACTATTTCTAACGTCAACAATCAGCTAAGAGGGGCCCTTGCCAAAGATGCTTTACCTCCGGCTGGTGAACTCGACAACCCCACCCGCCTATTTACTGAAGGCCCTGGTGAATATATTATCGTCACCTTGCTGGCGGCGACACTAGGTAAGTTTGAAATCCCCACAGCGATTAACAGTGCTGATGATTTGCGTCAAGCGTTGCGGCAAATTGGTAGTATCCCCAGTGAGAAACTTCTGGCAATTGAAGTTCTTTGGACTCCGCAAGCTGAAAATGATACCCTGACATCTGACGATGTACTGGCAAATTATCCTGATTTAAGACTTGTTTAATTTCTAAAAAATTTCGCACTTTAGTGCGAAGAAAGAACCTGCCATGTTGGCGCAACAAATAAGTTACCCTTTGAGGGCAATAATTAGAAAACCGTTTGTCATTGACAAGCGGTTTTTTGTATAACTTAGATATAGCAAGAATTACGCACTGAAAACTGAAACCTAGATTTACTAATCCCCTTTAGAAAAGGGAGAACCCTAAAAGCCGCCTTTTTAAGGGTGTTGGGGTATCTCTGATACCTAAATCTTATATTCTTTATTTTAGAAAAATTATTCTTAGCTAAGATTTTGGTAGTATTATCAAAATGCATTATACGTAAAGTGTTATCTTATGCCTAGTGTTGAAGCCGACGAAAACCGAGAGCATCGCATTAAAACAGAGATCATTGTAGATGCTGAAGATAAAGAAGACCGGGCCATGGGTTGGTACTATTACCTCGAAGAGACTCTGAATTTTCCCTTTATGGCTAAATGGGCAAAGAAGGCACGCAAATCAGGTTCTACCGAGGAGAAACCAGTGGAAGTGCTGGGAATGGCCCCAGATGATGAGTGCTTGAAAGATATGCTTGTAGAAGTGGCTTACATTAATGGTAAGGATGATGATGTATATTCTGCAAAGTTATCTGAAATAACAGCCATTGATGCTGACAGCGAAACTGAAGAAGCGATCGCAGACTGGCTCTATTGGATTGCCAGAGGATATAAATTTTAAACTTTAGGATAAATATCGAATGACGCGGCAGGGATTGCCAGCAGCGACAACATTCTCAGGTATATCTTTGACAACGACACTGCCAGCACCAATGGTTGTGTTATCACCAATAGTTACACCTGGACAAATAATTGCACTGCCACCAATCCAGACATTATTACCAATGTTAATTGGGGCAGCTAATTCTTTTCCAGAAAGACGAATTTCTGGCTCTGTTGGATGATAAGCAGTATAAATTTGCACATAAGGAGCGCATAAGACATTTTCACCAATATGAACTGTATTGCAGTCTAAAATTACACAACCATAGTTCATATAAAATCTGTCGCCAGCAAAAATATTACTGCCATAATCACAGTGAAAGGGTGGCACAATTGATACCTTTTCACCAAGCTTTCCAAATAATTCTTGCAAAATTTGCTGCCGTTGCTCTTGCTGTTCTTCGGTTGTAGAATTGTAACTTCGCAACAGACGACTAGCTCGCTTACTTTCGGCAGCCAATTCTGGATCATCCGCCAGATATAATTCGCCTGCGAGCATTTTCTGTTTTTCGGTTTTTTCCATTACACCAATTTATAACTATCAAGTTGGGTTACAATCAAACAGCGATCGCTAAGTGTTTGTACAGCTGAGATTTGCGTAGGCGTAGCCCGTCGTAGACATCGCCCATCTAATTTTGTAGGTTAAAGGATGCTTTATTGATAAGGATATCATTTTGAAATCTAAGTGTGACACTCCAGTATGGATTGATATCTGCTCTTTGAGATTCGTAATCAGTCAAGTAAACATCTTGATTGTTCCACTGATAAATCTTTTCATGTATTTGTCCATCAGGGGAGTCAATATTGTTTTCATAAATCAAGATACCATCCCAACCTAGAATGGAACGAACTTCATCATAAGACATGCCTGTAGATATAGAGTTATATAAATTTCCCCTGATTTCAGATGACAAATTTATCTGTTTAAGCTGTATAGTCTCACTAGTATTTTGATTAAATACTTTTAACATATAATTTATAAATAAGGTAGGCATTGGAGCCATAGAAACAAATCTATGGAAATAGATAAATGCAATCCATGTCAATAAAGCAACAGCTAAGAATATTGAATATTTCATAAAAAAAGGGTGGAATAACCACCCTACAACTTTCTGCAATAATATCAAGTAGGGTAATAACTAACGAATCCCTGCACTACTTTCGTGGGTAGTGCTATATGAATTCATAATAGTATTGATCGTACCCCATACTCTAGCTGTTCTCTCTTCATAAAAACTACCATTTAGTTCACCACCAGTATTTTGAACAGTAAAATTTTTAAAAAATTCTCCGATTTTACCATTGTTATACTCAGTTTCAACTTTACGATCAATGTAAATATTATTAGAAGAAGAGTTGTAATCTTGGGTACGATTTGAATTGGTTACATTATCGATGTTGAAATTAGTCTCTGTTCTGCTTTGCTGAATTGTCCATTGGTTCAACACAAAAGTCTCACCTGCTAAAGCAGGACTAGTCAACAAAGTAGCAAGAATAGATAAACCGAGAACTTTCTTCATTACTTTGTCCTCATAATAAATTAGTTGCCTTTGTCAGAAAAACTAATCTTGGCAAAGTAACTCAAATAATTACCAGGGTGGATTAACCACCCTAGAATTTAAAATCTTTTCAAATTACATCAAGCACTATTAAGAACTAACGAACACCTGCACTGGTTTCGTGACTATTAGTATATGAGTTAGTTGTAGTATTAATAGTACCATTAAGGTTAGTCCAATTAGTTTCACTATATTTACCATATAGCTCACTACCTGCTGTATTATTGATAAATTCATCAAAGGAAATATCTGTACCACCAGCAGGTGTACTGATATTAATATCACCATCAACGTAATCCTTTTGAGCCCAAGAATCGTATTTTTCGTTACGTTGAGAAACAGTCTTAGAATCAAGCATTAAATTGGTCTTTGTTACGCTATTACTCCATGAATTTTCGTCACGCACAAATGTTTCACCAGCAAAAGCAGGAGTAGCTAAGAAAGTAGCAAGAATAGCAAAACCAAGAACTTTTTTCATGAGTTTCTCCTCGTTATAAATTAGTTGTCTTTTTCAGCCTCATTTTTAGGTAATTCTTGAGACTGAAACTTAGGAACCTTGTTAGATTCATTTGTATTAGTTCTGTTTATAGCAACCCCTTTACAGACAGCAGAAATAGTAGGAAAGCTGTCGGCGGTTAGTTGGATACCAGCACTGATTAATTCAGCACAGGCACGGGCATTGATAATCTCTACATCATATTGAGTCTTACGAGAAATAGTTTCAGCCATTTGCTTGCAAGTACTCTCTAGACTTCCACCCAAAGGGAAAACTATAGCAGCATTCATAGCATAAGAGGCGTTATTAGATAAACTAATCCCGTCATAGGAACTCAAAGAAGTCCCTAATATTAAAGATGGTCGTGGACACACAACATTTATTCCAGCTACTCCTTGAATTTTATAAGTAGCCGATTCACCAAGGTTGTAAACTCCTGTTTGATTAATTGCAGCAGAATTCCGTTGTTGATTATCAAGAGTCTGCTCTTGATTAGGCTGAGATTGAGAATTAACAGAGTTGGTAACAGATTGTGCTTGGGCTTCGAGGTTTATGCTAACTACTCCGAGTAGACATAATAAGGAATGGTTAGTAAATATTCGTAGAGTTTTTTTAAACATTTGAAGTTTTTTAGATATTGCAAAGCAAGGGCATTAAAAGTCATAGATTAAGTAACTTGGCAGAATCAAACCAAATGTTAAGAAAGATAAATTCAATAAAAATTGTCTTTCTTCTTACCTCCTACCTCCTACCTCTTGCTTCCTGCTTTATCCCAACGACAAATTTTTACGTTGGTCTACTCGATTTACTAATTGGGTGCTTTACCTCATTAAAACAATAACGAGTATCATAGCTGTAGCACTTGATTTACTCTTTAAAGTGTTGAGGTTTCTGAACTTTTTCTGTTCGTTATTCATCACAAACTAATATTCTCAGCGATCAAAAAAAAACGCGAGGGGGGTTTTGTGGGATTAAGTGGGAAATTGGCAAATATTAATATTCGTAAAGCGCCTATTTGATTAGCTATAAAAAAGAAGAAAAAATCAATTTTTTTTAAAGCAATGATAATAAAAAATTAAAGTTCAAATAAAGCTTAAATAAAACTTTTGAAAAGTAAGTCAATAGAAGCGCATTTCTTAAAGATCAAATAAACTCCATCATAAATTAGTTAATACCTTGTATCATTACAAATACTTAGATAAAAAATATTTCAATCATTTCAAGTTCATAAATTTTATATGGCTCCTATTTGGCTTTTGAAAAAACTTCCTACTCCTTTACCTCTCTTCTCTCGTGTTCCCTGTCTTCACGAGTAAGTTGATAGATCATCAAATTAGATTGTTATACGAACTATTAACAATTCAAAATTACTGTGCTACTTGCTTGTGGTAGCCTCTCACCCAACTTGTACCCCTCCGGGGAAGCAAGCTACGCACAGTGTCTCCGACAGGATAAGGAACTGCCGTGAGTACCCTAGCAACATAGTAGCTTCCTTTGGGAGGGTTTTAAACCCTTTACTTGACGATAATTAAGCATCTACATTAAATTCATCAGATTAGTTTGACCTATGAACATCCAAGAGTTATTAATTATTGCGGATAAAGTGGTATCGAAATCATCTGGCAGACACTTGACTGATTTACAAAGCGATTTATTAAAAGCATCTTCTGAAAATCAGACATACGAACAGTTTGCCAACGATCGCGGCTACTGCCTCGATTATATAAAGAAGGATGTCGGGTCTACGTTATGGCAATTGCTATCTCAAGCATTAGGAGAGAAAGTTACCAAAAAGAACTTCCGACAAGCGTTAGAGCGATATCAACAGGCTGAAAAATTTGTGAGTTATGACGAAAAAGAAAAACAGCAATATTTTGGCATCTATCTGATGTTTTGGCTTTTTAAAGAAGCACAGAAAAATTCGACTTTTGAGAATCGATACTACAGCATAGATGCTGAGTAATACTGCTGTTTTGGAATTCAAAACTTCACTAATTGAAAATTTCAAATACTTATTAGGACTTACGCAAGAGTTATGGAATAACGAACCACAGAGGGCGCAGAGAAGCCAGTACGTTGGGCGGGTTCCCCGACTTGTACCGCTAAAGCGGAACCCGCAGGGTAGCAACTGGCGCGACACGGAGAAATCAGAGTTTTAGAGATATTTTGCGTAAGTCCTACTTATGTCAGATGCTTTTGGGCCATATCAAGAAGGATGAAAATAATCATAAATTTCTTGAGCCAAACGCGGGCCGATTCCTGGAACCTCAGCAAGTTGTGTGGGTGCAGCTTGCCGAATATAATCAACTGAGCGAAAATGCCCTAGCAGCTGCTTTTGTCGATGATGTCCTAAACCGGGAATTTCATCTAAACGCGATCGCTTCAATTTATCACTGCGTTGCTGACGATGGAAAGTCACTGCAAATCGGTGCGCTTCATCCCGCAACCGCCGCAACAACTGCACCCCTGATTGTTCTGAATCAGTTGTTAAGGGTTTAGACTCTCCCGGTAAAAAAATCTCTTCTCGCTGCTTCGCCAAACTAACAACTCGCAAGTCTTCTAATAAATTCATCTCTTGCAAAACGGCGACAACTGATGATAATTGACCTTTACCACCATCAATCATGATTAAATCAGGCCAATCTGGATTACCCAAACGTGCCAACTGTGGATCTTCGCCATACTTACGGAACCGTCGCCCAATAACTTCAGCAAGACTAGCAAAATCATCCGAATGTCCCGCCGTCACTGTGGGATTTTTGATTTTGTAGTGGCGATAATGCTGTTTAGCGGGTAAACCGTCGATAAATACGACTTGCGAAGCTACTGCATTTGACCCTTGAATATGGGAAATGTCATAACCCTCAATGCGGTGGGGTACATCTGGTAAATCAAGAATGGCTGCTAAATCTTGCATTGCTTGGTCATTGCGATCGCCTAGTTTTTGCATTCTTTGCAATTCATACTGGGCATTTCGCTCTACCATCTCAATTAATTCTGCCTTAGTTTGCCGCAAAGGAGTTAAGATTGTGACTTTTTTCCCTTTGCGTTGAGTTAAGACATCCGCCAATATCTCGCTATCTGGTAAATCATGCTGTACCAAAATCTCTAAAGGTATTTCCACTGAGTCAGCAGTTTGGTAATGTTCCTCTAAAGCTCGTTGTAAAATAGCTCCTGGTTCTGCATGAGCATCCGCCACAAAGGCCAAGCGTCCCACCAATTGTCCAGCGCGAATCTGGAATAGTTGAATGCAGGCGTATTCTTCATTGGCTGCTAGTGCGATCGCATCCCGCGAAACTGTATCATCTGGTAAGGAGACTTTTTGATTGGCTGTTAGCGACTTTAACCCAGAAATTTGGTCACGAATTCGCGCTGCTGACTCAAAGTTCAAGTTTTCAGCTGCTGCGTTCATCTGTTGAGTCAAAATATCAATTAGTTCCTGAGTTCGCCCTTGGAAGACCATCGCTATTTTTTGTACAATTTTGCGATATTCTTCTGGTGAAATCATCTGTTGACACACGCCCGGACACCGCCCTAAATCATAATTTAAGCAAGGGCGGTCTTTAAAAAGTGGTTGAGGCCGTTGTCGCTGCGGGAAGATCCGCTTACACAGGCGGACAATTTCTCGTAAAAGACCAGCATCAGTATAAGGCCCGTAAAATTTATCCTTTTCTTTGCCGAATTGACGTTTACGGGTAATAAAAATTCGCGGATAATCTTCTGACCAAGTGATGCAAAGATAGGGATATTTTTTATCATCTTTGAGCAGCACATTAAAGTATGGCTGGTGCTGCTTGATCAAATTTGCTTCTAGGGCTAACGCTTCGGCTTCGGTATCAGTGACGATGAATTCAATTTCTGCCACCAACTTCACCATCGTGGCGATACGTTCACTCTTGTTGTAGCCATCCCGGAAATAGGAACGGACACGCGATCGCAATTTACGTGATTTACCTATATATATAATGCGATCGCTACTGTCCCGCATGAAATAAACCCCCGGTTCCGGTGGAATTTCAGCTAGACGATTTTCCAGCCGTTCTGGCTCTTTAAGCAGTGGTAATATTTGAGTAGATATTGTCACAACTAAAATTAGCTAATCTTTCTTTATTTTAAGAAAAATTATTTTTTCGTGCCGATTTAAAAAAGTATTTATTAAGTAAATGTAAAGTAGTTAGGCTTTTAGTCTGTACATAGAGAAGTATGTAGCCACTTTTGAAGCTTCTTGCAGAGTGGCTTAGTTTCCGACGATAGCAGGCGCACCATCTCAATTAACAAGACTTGGGGCAAAATGCCCTTGTTAAAGGTAGACAACAATACTGATAGTGGTTCATGCCGTTAAACTTGATTAGTTAGTTTGTCATAAAAACCCTGTAGGCACGCGTTAGCGCAGTGGTACCTTAGCATAGCGGGACAAAGCCCAGTCCAATTTCGTGTTTTTTTAAAGTTATCACAATAAAAGCTTGGCTTTTTGAATTTATATTTAGCATTTTAAAATTAACAGTTAATTTATTATTCCAAAATTATGTTTTATCAAAACTATTTAATTTTCTTCATCTAGCTAAATTTATATTTTTATTATTAAAAGTAATTAAATTTTTTAGAATTGCTTATATAAATATTTAGATAAAATGAGATAAAATTTATTCTTAAGTAAGATTTTTGAATTTTATTTAAACTGATAATATTAAGCGATTTAACGGATTTAGGAAGTTAAATTTACGAATATCATAGAAATATAGCCATTAAAATAATTTCAGGAAAAAATTGAAGTATGAATCTGCAAGAGTTTGAAGGCCAATACCGGGAAGCTATGGCTGAAACCCTCAATGATCTGCAAACAGCAGTTTTGTTGTTAGCGCAATTACAAGATAGAATTTCAAAAGTTGGCAGTTCTGTGCAACATATTAGTGAGCGAGTTGAAGAGTTCATTGCAGACCAAAAAGCGGAATAAAGGCACGCCCAGCAAAAAAGTTTATTTGTGAAAGCAAGTCAACTCTTCTTCAATCGTAAGTATAAGATCCTTGAGTTTTATAGGTTTGACAAAATAGCGGCGTGCGCCTAAACTCATGGCCAGGTCTTGATCGGCTTTAAACGCAAAAGCTGAAACCACAATAATAGGTATTTTTGACAAATCAGGTTTTTGCTGGACTTGTTTTAAGAGCGAATAACCGTCAACATCCGGCAATTTCAAGTCTAATAACATTAAATCTGGCTGAAATTTTTCTATAGTCGAGAAAAAAGTAGAGCCTTCTGATAAGCTTTCGACATCGTACCCAGAGTAAATTAGATAGTCACTCAGTAACAATCTATTGAGATAATGGTCTTCAACGAGCAAAATTCGTCTAACTTGGTGTGACTGCAATGGCTGATCTATATTGAATAACTGTGATGTCATTGCTACCTATTATCTAATTATGTTAACTAAAAGCCAACTATTATTACCGTAAACGAGAACGCTAGTACATTTAAACTGAAAAACCCAATAAAAATTTGATTTATGTAATCTAGTTAAAGATATGAATAAATTAAATTTAGCTACACTCTAATACTTCAAAAGCTTTTATTACAAGTTCTTTTAATCATAATTTAAATAAACAGCTACTTTTAAAAATAGAATTGCCCAGGTATTATGGTAAAACTACTTAAGTAATACTATAACTAACGCTATGTTAAGCCATACCCATTCCACGAAATATTTATTAAAAGTCCATTGGTAGAGGGATATAGATTTAAATCCTTATCACCGACTAATTTGTTGCCAATATTTTTATAAACAGTATAACCTAGAAGCTTAAATAATCTTATAGCTGCAAAAAAGTATTCATAAAAAAAGGGAGGTGACACCTCCTTTACTTATTTGTAGTTTTGAACCCGCAATCTTAAATAGATGCTTTTTTAAACTTGCGTTGGGTAGCAAACACACCAGCAACACCCAACAGACCAAGCATTACGGATGGTTCTGGGACTGCTGCGGGAGGTACACCTTTGATAGTGACTTCATAATTACCCGAGTGGGATATTTTATCACTTATTTCAACTAAATCAGACTTGTTAGCTTTAAAGCCATACAAGTAATCAGTTTTGCCGTCATAAGTGTATTTGACAATTTCACTTGCTTGTAATGGAAAGAATGGGTTAGACGGCAGCCCTAAAAGGGGTGCGGCATCAAAGTGACCTGCTAAACCAATACTAATTAAACCACTAGTGTCATCTTGATTGACATAGGAAATATTTGGGTCACTGAAGCGTTGAAATCCCCCCTTTGTAAGAAAACTGTTAAACAAAGTCTGTTGAGTATAGCCGAACGTAGTGAGTAAAGGACTAGTGATACCATTAGAACTTAGAGCCTGGTTAAACCAGGTGTTAGCTAAGTTATTTAACCCATACGTCGTAGTTGTTTGGCCGGCTCCAAACCAGTCATCAGAAGTGAGGCTGCTTAGAGTCAGGGTTTTCCCACCGATTGTACCTGTCAAGGTGGTATTTTTGGTAAAATCAAAACCAGCTTGTTCACTACTAGCAGCTAGCTCCACATTTCCAGTGGGACTCGCAGCGTCACCATTTAGAACTTTTTGTACATTTTCACTAGTATTTGCTACTGTGAAGGTATTTGTAGCATTGGAATCATAGACTAAATAATCACTGGCTGCTGTTCCACCAATAGTAGCATCGGTGAGGGTTCCAGCCTGTGCTGGTACAGTGGCAAGAGTGCTTACACCAATAGCCATTGAGGCACCAATTAAAAGTTTCTGAAAAGTCCTTTTCATTTTTTCAAGTCTCTGTGAGTTTGGAAGTTAAGTTTTAAACTACTGCCGTTTCTAAGCTTGGCCTGTCTTGACTACAGGCTTTTTGGCAATACAACTCCTTAAAAGGGCGACCTGCATTGTTGAAATTTTTGGTATCTAAGCGTACAAACCAAGTTTAAGAAACGGGGAGACCTGATTGGGTAAAGTTCCTTTTGTTATCAATAAAAAGATGACGAATATTTTGATGTTATTTTACGTTTAATTACGTAATATGCTGGCTTTTAATCGTTTAAAAAACAACAATACAATAATTTTAAATTTAGTATAGTACGGTTATTCGTAGGGACGCAAAAACGTGCGCCACTACCTCTAGGGCGTGTGTTCTATCCATAGACTTTGTTACAAAAAATCTTTGGTGTTTAGCTTGAGAAAAAATTTAATAAAGGAACTGAGCAATTCTTTCCACAGCAGTTTCTAACAAAAGTGGCTCATGCACCAAGGCAAAGCGGACATATCCTTCTCCAGATTTGCCAAAACCAGCACCTGGAGAAGCTGCTACACCAGTTTGTTTGACTAGCTGGGTACAAAATTCGATGGAATTTTGACTCCAATGTGAGGGCAGTTTTGCCCAGATGTACATTGTGGCCTGGGGAGTAGGAACATTCCAGCCAATGCGGTGTAAAGCATTGATGAAAGCATCACGGCGCTGCTGGAAGGTAGCAACAGCAGATTTTACCCCAAGTTGAGGGCCAGTTAGGGCTGCGATCGCACCATTCAAAATCCCCCGATACTGATTAAAATCAACGGCGGCTTTTACCTGGCGTAAAGCGTTAATTAACTCGGCATTACCGATGGCGTAGCCAATGCGAAAGCCGCCCATATTGTAGGACTTGGAAAGGGTAAAAAATTCAATAGAGACGCTTTTATCTGGATCAGCTTGCAGAATTGAAGGAGCTAGGGCTTTTGGATTTTGAATTTTGGATTTTGGATTGAGAGAATTATCTACCGACTCCCTAGTTTCCTGAAATACCAAATCTACATAGGGGAAATCGTGAACCAACACAAGATTGTGTTGCTGACAAAAGGCGACAGCTTCTTGGAAGAAAGATAAAGGAGCGATCGCAGCAGTGGGATTGTGAGGATAACTTAATACCATCATCCGCGACTGAGCCAAAACTGGGGCAGGAATATCAGCAAACACTGGTAAAAAGTCGTTTTCTGCCCGTAGTGGCATCGGGTAAATTTGACCACTGGCTAGGTAGACACCCCCGGCATGGGAGGGATAACCTGGATCGAGCAATAGAGCAAAATCTCCTGGATTGAGTATTGCTAGGGGTAAATGGGCAGTACCTTCTTGAGAACCAATTAGAGGTAGTACCTCAGTTTGAGGATCGACTTTAATGCCAAATTTTTGTTCGTACCAGTTGGCCGCGGCTTCACGAAACCCAAGAGTTCCGTTAAACAACAGATAGCCGTGGGTACTGCGATCGTGAAGAGATTGGGCGATCGCCTCAATGACATGTGCCTGGGCGGGTAAATCAGAAGACCCCAACGACAAATCAATTACTTGTTGTCCAATGGCCAAAGCGGTCGCCTTGGCTTTGTCCATATCAGCAAATACATTAGATTGCAGGGGTTGTAAACGTTTTGCAAATTCCATGTTAGTCATTTGTCCTTTGTCATTTGTCCTACCCTGTGGGTTCGCCCTTGGCGTTCTCGAAGAGTAGCCGCAGAAGCGTCTATGTCATTTGTCCTTTGTCATTTGTCCTTTGTCAAATGACCAATACTTCTCTACTAGAGGCTGCGCCAAGGGCAACGCTCAGTACAAGTGACCCATGACCAATGACCAATGACCAATGACTAATTATTATTTAAGTGGGTATCTAAAAGTTCGAGTAATTTATCTTTACCGATGACTCCCTCAGTGGATATCAAAACTTCTTGGCCTTGAAATAGTCTGAGGGCGGGTACACCTTCCACTTGGTACTGCTTAACAGTAAGTGGGTTGGGGTCAATTTCCATTTTAACGACTTTGAGGCGATCACTATATTTGGTAGCAGCTGAGTTAATCAGGGGGGACATCAATTGACAAGGCCCACACCAGGAAGCCCAAAAGTAAACTAATACAGGCTGTTGGGCTTTTAATACTTCTGTTTCAAACTCAGCATCAGTTATGGTGATTACAGCCTTACTCATTGCAGTCTCCATCAGGTGGCGATCAAAGTTGGCACACACAATACTTTATCCCAAAGTCGTCAATAGTTTATAGTCAATAATTCATAGTTATTTTGACTGTTAACTATTGACTAATGATGTAAAATCCCACAACCAACAGGCGTGGGACTAGCTCAAATAAGTTTTCTGCCAATTTTACAATTGATCCAATTGCTTGCGTAGAGAATCTAACTCGGCATCAACCACTTCATTAGATTTAGGAGCAGTGGTTTCTTGTTGCGGTGGCAGTTGCGCTTGATTTTGTGGAGTAGCGGATGGTAACATTTGCGCTTTTAAAGCTGCCAATTCATCATCAACATCGCTATTACCTTCCAATTGGGCAAATTGGCTTTCTAAATCGGCACCCGCCAACTCTCCTGCTGCCTGGGCCCGGGATTCTTGCATCAAGACCTTTTCTTCCATTCGCTCGAACGCAGCCATTGCACTGCTGGTATTCATCCCACGCACCATGCCTTGAAGTTGCTCTTGGGCTTTGGCAGTGGTAATCCTAGCTTTAAGCATTTCTTTCTTGGTTTTAGCTTCAGAAATCTTGCTTTCTAGCTGGATTAAGTTGCGCTTGAGGGTTTCAACTTGAGTGCTTTGGGTTTCCAAACTAGCTTTGAGGGCGGTGCTGGTGTCAGTATAAGTTTTTTTGCGCTCTAGAGCTTGTCGTGCTAAGTTCTCATCACCTTTTTGCAGCGCCAGTTGGGCATTGCGTTGCCACTTATTGATTTCATTTTGGGCGTCATTATACTGTTTTTCGCTGCGTTTTTGGGAGGCGATCGCCTGAGCTACTCCCTGACGCAGCTGCACCAAGTCTTCCTGCATTTCCAGGATGGCTTGTTCTAGCATTTTTTCGGGGTCTTCGGCTTTGTTAACCAGGTCGTTGAGGTTAGAACTAACTACTCGCTTAATGCGATCAAATAATCCCATAACTTTGTTTTTCCTTGTTTGGTTTACGCTTTTTGTTGGACAGTGAGCTTTTTTATTTTTTAATAGCTACCTATTTCAATGTAATCTTTCCGGTTTGAATCAGTATCTTCTAACAACTCTTAATTGTTAAGATATCTCCAAAGAGGGGTAATTAGCCGAATTTCAGCCAAGAGGGAGGCGTAGGGGCAGGGGCAGGGAGCAGGGGGCAAGGGAGATAGAAAAGAATTGAGATTCCCCCCACCTGTTACGTTAGCTTCCCGCTCTTTACGATAACCACACTTGCTTGAGTGGGAAATTCTTACCCATGTTCTCACTTTCATTTCACGACAGTTCTTGATGGGGTCATTTCCCCCTGCTCCCTTGCCTGTTCTTCAAGAATCCTGAGTTTTGGGTAACTGCTGTTGGGGAGGCTGTGTGTTATCTGCCCCATTTAAGACCTGCACCTTCATCGCTGCCAATTCGGCATCTACATTATTAGTAGATTCCAAGGAAGTAAATTGTGTTTCCAAGTCGTCGCTACTGAGTTGAGCTATTGCTTCTGATTTAGCTTCTATTTGCAAAACTTTTTCTTCCATGCGCTCAAAGGCGTTCAGACTGCTGGTAGTAGAAACTTCGCCGAGCATTTCCTGGAGGCGATAAGACGCTTCAGCAGAACGGGCACGAGCAATATACATATCTTTTTTTGTTTTCGCCTCGGAAATTTTTAACTCTAGCGATCGCATATCCTTTTTTAACCTAGCGACTATCTCGTTTTGCTGCTCTATCTGGGAAAACAGAGCTGTAGCGGTTTCTTTATAGGCTTGGCGCTTAGTCAAAGCTTCCCGTGCTAGAGGTTCGCTGCCTTGTTGCAGGGCCAATTGGGCGCGGCGATACCATTCTTCTGTTTGAGATTGGGCGGCGGCGACCTGCCGTTCGGTGCGTTTTTGGGTAGCGATCGCTTGTGCTACACCCTGCCGCAACTGCACCAGATTTTCCTGCATCTCTAGAACAGTTTGCTCCAGAATCTTTTCTGGATCTTCTGCATCACCGATCAAACTATTAAGATTAGCTTGAATCACCCGTAGAATACGCTTGATTAATGCCATGTCGGCTCTCCATTCACGAAACCCAGTAATGAGTGCTGTTAGCGTTAGCAGGGCGTTTAGCCCTTGCTGAGTACTGAATTAGTTATAGAGTGCTGAGTGCTTAGTTAAAATCCTAAGTATAATATTTTTTGTCATAGGATAGTTATAGGGTGCTAAGTGACTAGTTAAAGTCAGGACTTACGCAAAAATTGCCGAAAAGCTTAATTTATCGAACCGCCTTCTCTACCAGAGGCTTCCGCCAACACGTAGCGTCTCGTAGAGAAGACGCCATCGCGCAGCGTCTCGTAGAAAATAATTCGTAGACTGTGCGTAAGTCCTAAAATTTTTGAGTATAATATTTTTCGTTGTCTGGTCGTAAACAAACAATATTTTGTCTCTACCACTCAGCACTCAGAACTCAGAACTCAGCACTCATTGATTCAGCACGGGCTAAACGCCCCGCTACCGCTAACAGGACTCAGGACTGTTATCTCATGGTATCGTAAATTTTTGCAACTTATGGTTGCTGAACCCGTGCCGTGATTCCCTTTGCCTGTAACAATTTCAGATGCTGTTGTACTTGCTCTTTAGTCTTAAAAGCACCTAAATAAACTAATTCTTTGTTGCGTGATAAATAAGCATCGGGAATTACTTGCCGTGCTGATGCTAAAGCCCCATCTTTATTATCTATTACTACATGATAGAACCCATCTGTTGCTGGTTTAATTTCAGCATCTAGCTTTGGTAAGGTTGCGATTGGCTTAGGTGAGGTTTTTGCCGCTGAAGTGGGAGGCAAATTCAGGGGAGGCAACGGCTGTACTGTCGGTACTGGTGCTAAAGCGATCGGATTTGTCGTTTTTAGGGCTGTGTTAGGGTCAGGCAATGCCGCTTGAGGATTTGCGCGGTTTTGGGGAACGATTGGATTAGGTACTACTGGGACGGTTGGTTGGACTTTGGGTTTTAAGCCAACTACATCATTGGGGTCTCTCACTTCCGGAAATTCTTGGGCAGCTAGATTGGGATACTTAGGTATAGATGTGCTTGGTGGTTGGATCTGAGGTTGGACATTACTTCCAACTTCCTGAGTATTTTCTGGTGCAGGAGATGAGTTCCCGTTAAACAACTTGCTTAAATTCCATTCTGGCAAGCTTTTAGGATTGAACACTACATAACCCAAGGTAAGACTCGCTAACAATAGCAGCAACATTGAGCCGATACCCATAGGTGATAGTAGACTATCGCTAGAATTGTTTGGTTTTTTGGTTTCTAGTTGTTCTTCTGTCAGACTTCGCAGCAGTGCTTCACTAGATTCTAAATAGTCATCTGGGTGCTTAGGAGTGTCATCTGGCTGCAAGAGATTTTGGCTCTTAGTATCTTTAATTATTGCTGGCACGATGCTGCTACTAAAGTTGGGCGGTGGCGGGGGAAGTGGAGTTTGTGTTTTAACATAATCAGAGATGGAGGGCACATTAAAATTATTTAGTTCCTCAGTTTTTGCCATAGCTGACGCTGGGTTCTTTTGAGGATTCACAGCTAGAGAAGATGTTGTCGGTACGTCAATTGCTGTAGCTGGCGCTGAAGTTCCCTGAAGATTCACGGGTACAGATGTAGGTGACACGTTAGGTTTAATTACCGTGACTGATGACTGAGTTGTACCCGATGTTGTAGAGATGCTAGTTAACGGCTGAGATTGACTGTTCATGTAAGTTGCAACACGAGGCTGCTTTGATGCCATCAAACCAGTTCGCGTGCGTCGGTATCGAGCTAACTCTTGATCTAGCGGCACCTCTAAACTCGCTAGCGCTGCTGCTAATGCTGGTTTCAACCCAGGTGTTTTAGACGATTGAGTACCGGAATCATTCAGAGAGTTTTGAGTCATGGCCTCTGTACCTCAAACGTAGATTGCTGGAATTAACTTTAGATATATTTGTGACAATAGTAGCGAAAATTATTTAAATAGATTGAGCATGGGGCATGGTGAAGAGGACAAGGGGACAAGGGAAAAGACTTGTTGCAAGTTATCTAAGTCACCTTGTCCCCTTGTCTCCCCTGCTCCCTCATCTCCCTCACTCTCCACTCCCCACATTTAACGATGTCGTTGAAATCAATTAATGATATTTTGGATGTTCTAGAAAAGCAGGCTAAATGGCAAGAACAACCATTTCAACGCCTGCTCAAGTTTTGGCCAAAAGTTGTTGGCCCAGTGGTTGCCGCAAATACTCGACCATTGTCGATTCAGCGCGATGTTTTGTCGGTAGCAACTTCTAGTGCTGCTTGGGCGCAAAATCTGACTTTTGGCCGTTCGTCTCTGCTTTTAAAGTTGAATAAAAACTTGCCAACACCTTTGATTGATATTCGCTTCTCTACTGCTAACTGGCAAAATCCATCGGTAGAGAGAAAGCAGCAACAAACGGTTTCGCCCCATGAGCATCCCAGTTATCTTGGTGATGAGATTAGCCGCGCTGATGTTACACCTACCAAGGATGTAAATGCTGCTTTTGGGCGTTGGACGAAGATCATGCGATCGCGATCGCATGGCTTACCTCTTTGTCCCCAGTGTCAATCTCCCACGCCACCGGGCGAACTCCAGCGCTGGGAAGTCTGTTCTGTCTGTGCTGCTAAACAGTTTTAAATTGAAAGCAAAATACTTTAGCGATTATTCTCTGAACATAATTTATCCTCAAGTAACTTGCTGCTTCACATAAATATGATTTTAATTCTTTAGAAAAAATATTTTTTTACTGCTAAAATATGCCTAATGTGGTATGTAAAGCAGACTATTTATCTGAAAATATATGCCTTTAGCTATCCTTAAGGATGAACTTAAAAGGCTAGATAAATCAAAAGCTTTAGTTTTAGTCTTGATCCCTAATAAGTTTTAGCCAAAACCCATAGGCAACCACTCTAGGCATTATTGAAAAATATAACAAGAATATAAAAATATCCTAAAGTTTATTTTTTCGTGGGGATCGCTGAAACCTATAGAAAATAATGGTTTTTTGGCTTTTATCTGTCTTTATATATAGAAGCAAAATATAAAGATGAAATATAGCCGGAAACGGCACTAAAGATGAATCCAAATGAAACCCATTAAACTTTTAGCATCTGCCTGTAAATATTGCCGTCATTATCAGCCAGAGGGTCGCCGTGGCGGAACTTGTCAGCAATTGGGAGCACCAGTTCAAGCAACTTGGAAGGCTTGCTCCTTAGCGCTTCCACCTTTTGCACCTTCTTGGGAAACCTTGGAAGATGCTTGGAGTTTGCCAGATGTAGCCCCAGTTTTAACATCTTCTCATTCCTTAACCTCAGATTTAGACAATGCTGTTCTTGCTCCTGTAGAGGAAATAGCTGCTTCTATATCTGAACAGGTAAAGACTAAAGCAGTTGTTATTTAGTTATCCATTATTACTGAACTGATTTTGTAGTTTCCTTAAGATAAGATTTTTTTAAAATTTTTAGTGCTGTAAACGTTGATATCTATAAAAATCGCACCTTGGTAAAGGGTGCGATTTTTGCAGTTTTAAGGTAACCAAGGAAAAGATCGAAAGTCTGGCGGACGCTTTTCAAGAAAGGCTTGTTTGCCCTCAGACCCTTCTTCTGTCATGTAGTAAAGTAGGGTGGCATTACCAGCAAGTTCTTGTAAACCAGCTTGTCCATCACAATCAGCATTGAACGCAGCCTTGAGACACCGAATTGCGATCGGACTTTTTTCTAAAATCTCTTGCGCCCATTGAATACCTTCTGCTTCTAGTTGTTCGACTGGGACGACACAATTAATTAAGCCCATTTCTAGCGCCTGTTGTGCATCATATTGACGGCAGAGAAACCAAATTTCTCTAGCTTTTTTTTGTCCCACAACGCGGGCGAGATAGCTGGCTCCAAAACCACCGTCGAAACTGCCTACTTTCGGGCCAGTCTGTCCAAAAATAGCGTTATCGGCGGCGATAGTAAGGTCGCAAATCAAGTGTAGGACATGTCCGCCACCGATCGCATATCCAGCTACTAAAGCAATCACCACTTTCGGCATGGAACGAATCAGGCGTTGTAAGTCCAGCACATTCAAGCGGGGGATGCCAGTATCGTCTACATAACCCGCATGTCCCCTTACACTTTGATCGCCACCAGAACAGAAGGCATATTTCCCATCAGTGTGTGGGCCATAGCCAGTAAATAGGACGACACCAATAGTAGTATCTTCACGAGCATTACAGAAAGCATCGTAAAGTTCAAAGACTGTTTCGGGACGAAAAGCATTGCGTTTATGGGGACGGTTGATGGTGATTTTCGCAATACCATCAGTTTTTTGATACAGAATGTCTTCGTAGGTTTTGGCTGTTTGCCAGTTAATTTGCATTGGTATGGAGTGCGCTGTTGCTTCAAGAATTTTATCGCGGACGTAGGGACATACGATACCTGCGGTGGGCTACGCCTACGCTAAAATTGGTGTCTCAAGCCTTTACAATTTGGTAATTGTCTGGGTGTGGAGGAATCAAAATGCGACGTCACACCATTTTCTACAAATTATTTAAGCAATTTCCCAGTTTGCTGTTTGAATTAGTAGATGAACCACCCCCAGAAGCGGAAAACTACCAGTTTGAATCGGTTGAAGTGAAAGAAACCGCGTTTCGGATTGACGGAGTATTTTTACCTCCCGATAATGCAGTTTCCAAAACCGTCTTTTTTGCTGAAGTGCAGTTTCAGAAGGACGAAGACTTATATCACCGGTTTTTCAGCGAATTGTTTTTGTTTCTCTACCGCAACTCTATTCGTTACGATGATTGGTTTGGGGTAATAATTTTTGCTTCTCGCAGTCTGGAACCTTCTAACTCAACGATTCACCGCGCTTTGCTGGAAAGTGGGCAAGTTAGACGGGTTTATCTAGATGAGTTGGGTGATTTGCGAGAACAACCTTTGGGATTAGGTTTGATGTTGCTGACAAATGTTACTTCTGAAACAGAAGCAGTGGAAGGGGCGCGGTTTTTGTTGGAGCAAGCACGGCAACAATCGGAGCAAGCGATAATTGATTTAATTACAACGATTATTGTTTATAAGTTTTCTACATTAAGTCGAGAGGAGATTGCAGAAATGTTGGGACTAAATTTGGAAGAACCACTGGCTCTTCGGGAAGCGAAGGAGGAAGGAAAGGTTGAAGGGCGAGAAGAAGGAAAAGTTGAAGGAAAGGTTGAAGGAGAAAGAACAATCGTTTTACGACTATTAAATCGGCGCGTGGGTAATATTCCTGGTGCGCTTCTGTCCCAGATTCAAGGGTTATCGGTGGAACAGTTGGAAGCTTTAAGTGATGCTTTGTTGGATTTCTCTACTCTTGCTGATTTGGAAAGGTGGTTAGAAGGTCAACCAACAGGGTAAATTTCATGTAGAGAAGCAGAGGAGAAGGCGATACCTGCGGTGGGCTACGCCTACGCACCCGGTAAAATTCTCATAGCTACAAATCTGAGGCTGGAAGACACGCGGGTATATCAGAAAGCGGTGGAGGAGTGCGATCGCTTGTCCTCCGACTGTTAAAACGTCTATTTGGTGAAATTACTGAAGGAACTTTGAGCCAAAATTTAGATATTATCACTCAAACAGATAGAGTTATGTGTTTTATACTTAAAAAATTGTATCGATTATAGCAATGGAGATTATCATTTGATTTTATTCAGTAGCTACAAAGGAACTGCATCTAAGTGGATTACTATATTTGACTCACCATTCTACCCTGATTCTTTAGATGAAGCTAAAATGCTCTACGAGAAAGTTTTGGAGCGTTTCATAGAATTGGTATACGAAGCAACAAGCTCTGCAAATTTACTCGAAATTGTTACAAAAGAGCCTGATCCTTTACGTATTCAACTTCTTAGAGTATTTCGGAGGTATGTATCACCAGATACGACAGTAGAAATGACCAAGAAAAAACGTGATATTACCAATATAATTAATGATTTTGGTGATAGATTTCGTAGCTTAGAAGAGGTTAGAAGAAATTTGCAAAGTCGTCCTGTACCTGATGAAACTCTGATGGCTCTTCTTTTAGAACAGAGTAAACGGGGGCAAAAAGGCTATGACTTGACAGAAGCGTTTTTCTTATGGTTTGACAGAGTATTTGGTAAAAACTATATAATTCAGGGGCCAGTTCGTGCTGGAAAAGATGTAATGCTTGATAAGGTTTTGGATAATTGGGAAGCTCAAACTCCAGCAGATATTTTTATATCTCGATTAGATGGAACTCCATTGGTAGTTGGATTTGCTCGTTATGATTCTGATAGAGGTGGTTCTCAAGAAGATGATCGAACTGGTGGAAATCGAGATAAAGCAACTGATATTCTTAGATATGCTGATACCTATAAAGTTGATTTAAAAGTATTTTTTTTGAATGATGGCCCAGGATTACTACTAGGATCTATGTGGAATGATTACGCTCGTTTAGAAAGCTATGGTAGTGGCAAAATAATGGTATGCACTCTGAAAATGCTTGATGATAGATTTACACTAGATTGGCTTGAAAGTTGAGTTTGCTATCCCAATCATGTATTACACTTTCAGAGATAAACTCTAATTCTGGTGTTTCTTCAATATACAAATCTAGACCGCTTCGTAAAACTCTATTTGTACCTATTAAGCATTTTTGTTCATATTTAGCAGAACTATTTCCGTTAATGAAGTCACCCATTACTTCTGTTCCTTTAACTAAACGCTGAACTATTGTAGCTATAGCAAGTTGAGAATTATCAATAGCTATCCATTTTCTACCTAACTCTTCAGCTACAGCAGCAGTAGTACCACTTCCAGCAAATGCATCTAACACAATATCTCCTTCATTAGATGAGGCTAGAATTATTCGTTTGATCATATCTGGATTTTTTTCTGTTGGATAGCCAGTAATTTTAATATTTTGATTGTGAGCATCCTTGAAGTCAAGCCAAATATCTTGGACTGAAATACCCTGGCTATTATCTAAATAAACTTTTCTTCTTGGGTTTCCTGTTGGTGACCAGTAAATCTCTCCGCGTGCATCCATTTCGTCTAAAGTTTCTGGAGTATATTGCCAGTGTTTACCTGAAGGAGGTAATATTCCTCTCCAGGGTTGACCTGTTGCACCTTTTCTTACACCTGGTGCATGAACAGGAACTTTCTTATAAACTCTTCCAGTCTCCTTTTCAACATATTGATACTCTTTCTTTGCAGTAGTTTCAGTCCAAGGGTTAAAAGGCTGATTCCATATATAATTATCTGTTTTTGTGTAAAATAGAATGTAGTCTGCGGTATTACCGTACTGTTTACGTGTATAGTTTTTTGGGTTACATTTTTTTCTTGTAATCAAATTGCGAAAGTTTTTAGAACCAAAAATTTCATCCATTATAATTTTGACAGCACAAGCCATCTTGTCATCTAAATGTATATAAATAGAACCTTCATCTGATAAAAGTTCTTTTAGTAAAACCAGTCGTTGACGTAAAAACTCTAAATATTCTGCACCTTCCATTAAGTCGTGGTAAGCATGGTCTCTTTGACGAGACTCAAAACTACTCCCTGTTGCATAGGGGGGGTCAATATAAATTAGACTAACTTTACCCGCGATAGTATCATCGTTCAAGAATGAACTAAGCACTCTTAAATTCTCTCCATATATGAGTCTGTTTCTTGGATGTTGATCTATACTGATTATGCGATGTAACTTAGCTACAGGAATTTTTAATATATCTTCTATAGGAATTTTCCCTTCATATTCCAGACGAAAAGGAATTACATTTTGTTTTTGACTTTTACGACTATTTCGACTAGGTATTCCTGTTGCCATTTGAGTTAATATTTTATTATGCTTGTTTTTTACTATTATTTATTTGTAAAAACTTATCTAAGTCTTTTTGTCTGATCCGCCAAATTCTTGGCCCCACTTTTGTAGCTTTAAGATTGTTTGATAATATCCATCTTTGTACAGTTCTTTGGTGAACACGAAGAAGTTGAGCTACTTCAATAGTTGTTAAAAACGAAATATCTTCTTCACTCTTATTATTGTTATGTTCCGCATTTTGTCGCATTTGTCGCTAAATTCGCTAGAGGCGTTATTATACTACTAACTCTAATATTTTGCAAGGTTCACCAACACTTGAAACGCTTATATAAATCACTTTATAATTTTGACACCAAAACATTCGGCAAAATTAATACCTTGCATCTCACTATTTAGTAATATCTAACGGCAGAGTTAAATCACAATATCTGCGGCAAAGTTCCGTAAATTTTCCTGTCGCCATTGAGCATCATTTTTGCGATTTGTCTGCAACTCTAAAACCCGAATCCCCTTAGTTGGAAGGGAGTTTAATCTTTGTTGCAACTTCTGCCAAGAAGTTATCAATTCATGCTGCACATTATAAGTAGCACACAACTGAGCAAAATTAATATCCTGGGGAGTGCCAAAAAACTCTTCAAATGGTGGGTCGAATTTGGCGATGGGTAACATTTCAAAAATCCCACCGCCGTTGTTGTTGATTAATAAAATTGTGAGATGTCCGACAAATTTATTGCGGATTAAAAAACCGTTTGTGTCATGCAACAAAGCTAAATCTCCGGTTAACATTACACTACTTTGCTGGCGATGGGCAATTCCTAAAGCTGTGGATAATGTGCCATCTATACCATTTGCACCCCGGTTAAAGTGCGATCGCACTCCTAAATTATTCGGCTTCCAGAAATATTCCACATCCCGCACAGGCATACTATTGGCAATAAATAGAGGCGTTTCTGGCGGTAAAATCTGAGAAATTAACCAAGCTGCTTTACTCTCAATAATTTCATCTATTTTCCCCATCGTCTGGTCAACAATTAACCTAACCTTAGTTTCCGCATCACACCATTGCTTTCCATAGTCTGAGGATAAAGATAAATTTATCTCCTCTATCTTTATCTCTTTTACAGATATCCGTAAATGCGTCGTTCTCCCGTGCAAAGGGTCGAGGTTTTGGTCACTAGGATCGATTACCCAGCGTCGCGGTTGGGTTGTATCTATCCAGCTACGCAATTCTTTACTTGTAGGCATTTCACCTACCTGAATCACCATTTCGGGTGCTAGCTGCTTTGCTAGTTGCTGATTTCGCAAAATCAAATCATAAGTGGAAATTAAATAAGGGTTAAGTTCGGCATAATTTCTCACTGGAGAGAGTCCCTCAGCTAGTACAGGCCATTTGAGAGTTTGGGAAAGGTGCGCGATCGCTCTACAATACTCTTCTGGTTGCGACGGTTGGGCAACACCTGCGATAATAATCCCGCGATCGCATTCTTTCCATTCTTTGGGCATGGGGAATGGGGCATAGGGCATGGGGCATGAGTTTGTTATTCCTGCGAAAAAGTCTTCTGGATGAAACTGTGATTGCAAATAACTCAAGTCGGTTCCATCAGGAAGAGGCGCTAAAGGATCGCGAAAGGGAATATTCAAATGTACTGGCCCCTTTGTAGGAGTCTGCGCCCTTTCCCAGCTATGAATTACCGTTTGTCGCAGATAAGCTAACATTCCCAGATCAGCAGAGGGTAAGGCTAACTCTGTTTGCCAATTTGGGTAGTTTCCATATAATCTCAATTGATCTACAGTTTGCCCAGAGTGACAATCTCGTAATTCTGGGGGCCTATCGGTAGTTAATAGTAACAGTGGGACGCGACTATATGAGGCTTCAATGACTGCTGAATAAAAATTTGCTCCTGCTGTACCAGAAGTGCAAACTAGTACCACCGGGCGTCCGGTTGCTTTAGCTTGTCCCAAAGCAAAAAAGGCGGCGGAACGTTCATCGAGAATGGAAATCGCTTCAATCTCAGGTGCTTGTTGAGCAAAGGCGATCGCTAAGGGTGTAGAGCGCGATCCAGGACAAATGATAGCACAAGTCAATCCCAACCGTTTTAGCGTCTCTGTTAAAATATAAGCCCAAAGTTGATTAACATTTTTATAAGCGATCGGCATCAAATCAAACATAGCTATAAAACAATCTTAAATTTTAGATTTTTTCTAGGGATCAATTTAAAATCCATCTGGGATTTGACAAATGCAAAGATGAAACCCAATACAGCCACGCGAGTTTGCGGGAAGGAAAATCTCCAAGCAAACTTGCCCCAGTTTTTATAAAATGCACAATTTGCTTTCAAACATTTATGGACTGCATTCATTTAACGGGAATTCGCTGCTATGGCTACACTGGATATCTGCCAGAAGAACAGGTGCTAGGACAATGGTTTGAGGTGGATGTGAGATTGTGGTTGGATATTTCCACAGCGGCCAAGACTGACGCGATCGAAGACACTTTAGATTATCGCAGCGTCATTAGCTTGATACAACATCTGGTCAAAACGTCTAAGTTTGCTTTGGTGGAGAAATTGGTAACAACGATCGCAGATTCTATTCTCCGAAAATGCGATCGTGTAACACAAGTTCAAGTCATTTTGAGCAAACCTTCTGCACCTATTCCAGACTTTGGTGGCAAAATTAGCATTGAAGTAACTAAAAGTAAGTCCAATTTCTAAAGCACAAAAGGTGTTCTTTTCTCAATATCTATTGTTGATGACTAAATAACACCCAAAAATCTTTAGTCTACTTCAGTAGACTTTAGCTATTAGCCTGGAACTTTAGTTCCAGGCGGGTGAGTCAGCCAACAGTTAACCTATGTTTAAATTTACACCAATGCAAAGATGTGCATCCGTGCATCCCTACGAGTATATACGTTCATCTATGGTTAATTATTTTTTTCTGTACCCTATCTGTACAAAAAGTGCTATCAATGGTTTTAAATAATACTACTTCACTTGCCATTTAAAATTTAAGACAGTTTCAGACGGTAATTTAGACACCGACTGAGAGAAAAACTATTTGCAGACAAAGCGGAATTAAAGTTTTTAATTCCAGACGATGATTAATTTTTAGCAATATTATAGTGAGTATTTACTATTATATTAATAATAACATACTATATTATTTTCATTTACATAAAAGTACTATGTTGTTATTTGATGGTTTTTTGTCTTGATTAATTTATACATAGATACTATACGCGGTATTTATTTTGTTCGTAAAAATTATTACATAATTTATGAAAATTGCTTTTTGATTGCTATTAATTACATAAGAATTTATGCTTGATGTTAATAGCTTGATATTAGCCGTATTAAATAATCAAAATTAGCTTTGATAAATACATAAATTATTGGAGCTTTATAAAATGATGTCATTTGATCGTGACTAAGTATTTATATCAAACAAGAAGGCAAAATAGCTAGAAATTGTTTATGATAAGATAATGAAATTTTATATGAGTTGATACTCAGAGCAAAAATCTTAACCTTAGCAAACAGGTTGTTATAACATGTTCGCCCGCAAAATCCTAGTTGTTGAGGATGAGAAAATCCTAGCCTCAAATATTAGAAATAGTTTACAAAAATTAGGTTATTCAGTTTCAGAAATAAATAAATCTGGTGAAGAGGCAATAAAAAAGGTAGCAGAAACTCATCCACATTTAGTGTTAATTGATATTTGCCTATCTGGAGAAATTGATGGTATAAACGTAGCAGATATTATCCAGAATAATTTCCATGTACCTGTAGTATATCTAACAGAAAGTTCGGAATATAAAAAGTTACAAAAAAATCAGCTAAATGAAGCTTTTAGTTACATAGTCAAACCATTCCTTGAAAGTGATTTACATTTAACAATTGAAATGGCTCTGTACAAACATCAGAGCAAAAAGATATTATACGAAGAAAAACAGAGGCTGGCGGCAATTATCAACAGTATGGGCTGTGCAGTGATTGTGACTTATGCTAATGGTTGTATTCAAATGATGAATACTAAGGCAGAACAAATCACTGGTTGGAAGCAAAGTGAAGCATTTGGAAAAGATTTAATAGAAGTAGTTAGTTTAGTTGACAAAGATGTAGGAGAAAGAATTGAAAATTTAGCTAGATACGTAATAAAATCAGGTGAAATTTTCAATTTACCAGAAAACTGTGCATTGATTACCAAAGATAGCAAAGAAATAGCGATTGGGGATAATGTTGCACCCATCCGCGATCAAAATGGCAATGTTACTGGCGCAGTTTTAGTTTTTCAAGACATTACCAAACGCAAGCAGACAGAGGCGCAACTGATCCGCAATGCCTTTTATGATGGGCTTACAGAATTACCGAATCGGGTTTTATTTTTAGATCGACTCAGACAAACAATTGAACGTAGCAAACGCAGAAATGATTATTATTTTGCAGTTTTATTTTTAGATTTAGATGGCTTTAAGGAGATTAACGATCGCTTTGGGCATGGAATAGGCGACGATTTTTTAGTAGCGATCGCTAGACGTTTAGAGTCGTGCTTACGGGGTGGCGATACTGTAGCACGATTTGGTGGTGATGAGTTTACAGTTCTTTTAGAGGATATTAAAGATATTACCGACGCTACCAATGTTGCTAAACGGATTCAAGACGCCTTACGATTGCCAATTAACCTGAATGGATATCAATTATCTGCTACAGCTAGCATTGGTATTACTTGGAATTTTAGTAATTATGAGGAGCCGGCAACTCTGCTGCGAGATGCTGATATTGCTATGTACCGAGCTAAAAGGCAGGGAAAAGCTACTTATGCCATATTTAACCCAAGTGACTAGTTATCTCTTAAAGGTTAATAACCCGTAACTTGTGTTAGTACTTCGTAATACTTCACCATATAAACACTACATTGCTAACCCGTTGCTAAAAATCTTCTTGCACAGTCAAAACCTGATCGACACTTTCATGCTTAGTAATCTTGGAAGAAGCTCTTCCTCAACTCTTGTAGCTTTGGGGGATTAACTTTTGATTACTGAATTGATAGCGTAAAAATCACACGCTAAAAGAATCTTGAGCGGATTTTGAAGTTTTGCTGCGAACAAAAAAAGCCGTTGCTTTAGAAGTTCACTAGTTTTAATCTTAATTAATCTTGTAGTAAATATTAACTAAATCTTAAGATAGACATTTTGTGACTAAATATACAGTATTTTTCTGTGTTTAATTTTTGAATACAAGAACGGCTTTTTTTGTGTTTCTCTGAAATGCTTGCAAATAAGTCTCTCTCAAGGCATTCGCCATAGGGATCAGTAAATCTCTAAGCAGTATTGAATTCAAAAACAATTTATGTATCTAAAGTGGGAGGGTAAAATCACCTAAATGTGAGGATAATATATAAAGATAAAGTAAATCTTTCAAATCTGAAATTTTGTTTAAAATAATCAGCCAATATTAAGACAATTTGTTAAGTTGGGTCAAATCAAAATTTTTGCTAGTTTCACTGGCAGTTATCTCAAATAAAAAATAGTTACAACCAGGGGTTTTAAAATGCAGATAGTACAAAAAATTTACTGCCCAAATTGCGGCTGCCAAGCTGAACGCTATTACATTTCTGATAGTCAATTAACTCGAACCCAATGCTCTAGTTGTGACTATTTGATGATTAGTTGCACTCGCACCGGCAAAGTAATTGAGGCTTACGCTCCAGGTATTTATGCACAGCGCTAGTCATTAAGAATTAAAAATTAGAGAATATATTCTCTAATTTTTAATAATAAAGTTACTCGTCAACAATTTTGAGCATTTCACAGGTTTTTATTCTGTTGTCGGAATTGTTGCTGTCGTATCTGTTCTTGTAATCTCAATTGTTGCTGTTGTCTAATTTGTTGATCTTGTCTGAATTGTTGCTGTTGTATTCTTAGTTGTTGCTGTTGTGTAAAGTTTTGCCATTGTTGTCTAAGTTGTTCTTGTTGTAGTCTTTGTTGTTGCTGGCGTAGCAGTTCTTGCTGTTGTAGTCTTAGTTGTTGTTGCAGCTGTGGTTGCTGAAACTGTTGCCTAAGCAATGTTTCATTAAATTGCTGTTGTGTTCGCTGATTTTGCTGCTCTTGTTGTTGTCTGATTCTTTCTTGAAAAGACTCAAGTTGCTGAGGATTCGTCTGAATTATTTGGGCATAGGCAGGAGAATTAATTGATAAAGCTTTTCCAAGTACAATCAATAGCAGCCATGCTTTAACCCTTAATAAGCGATTTAACATATAGTTATTTCCTCAATTGCTATAGGTAGGGTTTAGCGATCGCTAAACCCTTAAAATGTCAACATTATTTATAATTGCCCTATAGGTATAGAACCCCACCCCAACCGCCTCCCCCAAGACAGGAAGAGACTATGGTATAACTCATCTGATTAGAAAAAGCTATAAATGCAAGGGCTTGAAATACCTAACTAAAGCATTAGCTTTAGTCACCGTTTAATTAAATTATACATTTACATTTTTTAGATGAGTTACCGGATTTCCGTAATCCATGTA
This sequence comes from Nostoc sp. CmiVER01, assembly GCF_034531135.2. Lineage (NCBI taxonomy): Bacteria > Bacillati > Cyanobacteriota > Cyanophyceae > Nostocales > Nostocaceae > Nostoc > Nostoc sp. CmiVER01. The sequence continues at coordinate 232,260 of NZ_JAVRBU020000014.1, read as the reverse complement.
TCTCCGGCGAGTAGGTTTCAAAAGGATTTCCGGCGGTTTTACACCATAGATAAACAGAGATAATTCTCAGGATACATCTGGGTTTATCTGCGGTTCTATATTGATTTATAAAATTGAATACAAAAGGTTTAAGGGACTTCCAGAAAATAAATTATCCAATTTACTCAGATAATATTCTTCTTTCTCCCCCTGCTCCCTGCCCCCTGCCCCTCTGCCTATACACCAATAGGATATTTTTTTAGTTGGAAGTCCCTAATTCTTACTTGCTCTGAGTTGTCCACAAGCAGCATCAGCTTCTAAACCACGGGAATAACGCACACTAACGGCAGTATTTTGTTGCTTAAGGACGTTGACAAATGCTTGAATGCGATCGCGGTTGGGGCGTTTGTAGTCTGCTTCTTGGATGGGATTATAAGGAATCAAATTCACATGACTTTGGAATCCTCGCAGGCGCTTTGACAGTTCCAATGCATGTTCTGGTAAATCATTTACACCAGCGAGAAGTATGTATTCAAAGGTAACGCGGCGTCCAGTAATTTCCACATATTCTCGACATTCAGCTAGCAAATCTTCGAGAGGATAGGCGCGGGCGCTAGGGATGAGTTTTTCCCGCAGTGCTTGGTTGGGTGCGTGGAGACTCACAGCAAGCGTGATTTGCAAATTGTTTTGCGCGAACTGACGAATGCGATCGCGAATACCAACTGTAGAAACTGTAAGCGATCGCTGCCCAATACCGACATCTTGATTCAGGGATTTCAGCGCCGCTAGGACATTCTCAGTATTCAACAACGGTTCACCTAATCCCATAAACACCACATTGCTAACCCGAGGCAGCGCGTTGCGGGGGTTCCCCCCGTTGTAGCGACTGCCGTGTTGCTGAAAATCTTCTTGCACAGTTAACACCTGATCGATAATTTCATGCCGTGCTAGGTTGCGTTTGTAGCCACCTTTACCAGTAGCGCAGAAATCACACGCCATTGGGCAACCCACCTGAGTAGAGACGCAAACTGTCAAACGGGCTTTTGGCCCATCTCCCGCTTCTGCAAAGGTGGGGATGCCAACAGTTTCAATAATTTGATCATCTGCTAATCGTAAAAGATATTTGACTGTGCCATCGGGAGCCTCAGAGCGGTAATGTAAAGTTGAGCGTCCAATGGGGATTTCTGCTACTTCCTTCCGCCATTGCTTGGAGAAAACTGAAATATCAGCTAGCGATCGCACTCCCTTGTCATAGATCCATTCATGCAGCTGCTTTCCTCTATAAGCAGGTTGTCCCTGCTGCTGTACCCAAGTGGTTAACTCTGCAAGAGAAGCGCCGAGAAGGGGAGGAATTAATTCTGATTTTACTTGGTTGTGTAACTCAACTTGAGATACAAGAGGCGTAGCAGACATAAAAAATCAAGAGTTGATGTAGGATCTCTATCCTACACCTGCCAGATTAACTTAGGCTTGACCAAAGAAGGAGGTAAATTACCCAAAGGTTGTACCGTTCCAGCCCCACATCGCACCCTTAGCATCTGCAAATTCTATATAAATTCGATTTTTCGGCACACCTAGAGTTTGGTTAATCTGCTGGCAAAATTCCTGACTCATTGCTGCGGTTTGGTCTGGTTTCATTGTGCCAACGCTCTTAATTTCAATATAGCAAACCGGGTCTGTATTTCCTGCAAAGGTCATGGGAATTTCTGGCTCAAAAGCAGTCATTACATAAGATTCTGGTTTTCCCAAATGTTTTGCTAACTTGGCTGATAAGTTTAAAAGCATTGATTCAATTTCAGCTTTTTGAGGAGCAGATGCAGAAGTTTGCACTTTAATTAATGGCATAATACTGAATTGGGATTTGGGATTTTATTCATACTGTTAAGTTTATCGTCATACTAATTCTGTATGAAGATGCGCTCAACCATATTTAAGTACAAGGAAGAAAAACGAACCACAAAGGACGCATAGACACGAAGTGGCTTCCCGCAGGGTAGGACACAAAGAAAGAAAGAATTTAAGAGGGTTTGGCGCAGCCTTACAAAGAAATGCTATGACGAAAGTGCCAGTTGCTACGTTAGTAGGTTGTCTTCGGATTAGCCAGAGGAATAGTTCTCCATCAACTATTATTTTTCTTGTACCTTTTTTCGGTATTGACATCTCTGTTGCTATATTTCTTGGACTACTTTGAGCGAAATAGATGACTATGTTCGGGATGATATAAACGCGATCGCCCTTTATTTGCCGAGAGGGCTGGACTGATTATATAAAGTGTAGTGCGAATTAGTTTTTCTTTATGAGTGCAGTCTGCCATTTCATAAAGGGGGACAACCTTGATTTTTTCATCAGGCCATCCGATGCGAAAGCAAATTGCAATGGGGGTTTCGGCTGGGTAATGTTCGAGTAGTTTAGCTTGGGCATTCTCGACATGACGCGCACTTAAATACAGGCAGAGGCTAGCCTGATGTGCCGCCAGAGAGGTTAATTCTTCAGTGGCGGGGACTTCTGTACGTCCACTGATCCGCGTTAAAATGATGGTTTGGACTAAACCAGGGACAGTCAACTCTACTTTGAGTTTGGCGGCTGCGGCTTGAAAGGCACTGATACCAGGGATGACTTCAAAAGGGATATTTGCCTCAGCGAGGAGGTGCATTTGCTCGTGGATGGCGCTGTAGAGACTAGGATCGCCAGAATGGAGACGGACTAGAGATTTGTGTTGCGATCGCACCCGATCTATCATAATCAGCAAAATCTCTTCTAAAGTCTGATTCGCAGTTCTAATTATCTCCGCATCTTTTCGGCAAAGTTCTAAAATCTGTTCGGGTACTAAAGAATCAGCAAATAAAATCACATCAGCAACAGCCAGTAATTTCTGCGCCTTTACCGTCAATAAATCAGGATCTCCAGGGCCTGCTCCCACAATGTACACAGATGGTTCTATGGCATATAGTGTTTTTTCATAACTCAAATTTTCACTTTTAGAAGAACACACGGCAATCCCTCAAAAAATTTTTTTGATATTTTCTCAGTATCTTTCCGGATTCACCCTCTTTCTCTAGTAGAGAGTAATGGTAGATGCACCCTGGTTAAGCCCTAGAGAATACTCTGGGGCATTTTTTATTTTTGGGCATTGAGCATGGGGCATTGGGCATTGGTTATCCTCCTCATCTTCCCCTGCCTCCCCTGCCTCCCCTGCCTCCCCTGCTTCTTCATCCCCTCATCTCCCCATCTCCCTTCGGAGTAGGAACTACATCAGGTAAAGGGCGTTTGAGTAAGTAAAGCCAAGCTAATCCAAGTAATCCAAATAAAATTCCTAGACTACTGACTACTTGTGCCATTCGTAACGGCCCCAGCATCAGGCTATCAGTGCGAAAACCTTCAATCCACAAGCGCCCTAAGCTGTAGGCTGGCCAGTAAACTAGAAACAGCGTGCCTACCTTCAAACGTGGCTTACCGGACAAAGATCGGAAAAACAACGTTATTAGCAATGCAAACACCGCTAAATCCCACAGAGATTCATAGAGGAAGGTGGGATGGAAGTAATCGAAACTCGCATACTCTAGAGGACGATGATCTGGGGGAATATACAACTTCCAGGGTAAATTTGTCGGATCGCCAAAAGCTTCAGAATTAAAGAAATTACCCCAACGTCCGATCGCTTGCCCTAAAATCAGCGAAGGCGCTACTAAATCTGCCAATTGCCAAAAAGAAACCTGCTTGATTTTGGCAAAGATTAACGCAGCCAAAACGCCACCAAGAATTGCTCCATGAATGGCAATACCTCCTTCCCAGATAGCAAAGATTTTTCCTGGAGTTGGGGCATATTTTGACCATTCAAAAAAAACGTAATATAGCCGTGCGCCAGGAATCGCCCCAATCAATAACCAAAAGAATAAATCGCCTAACAACTCAGGATTAACATTACGACGCTTTGCCAATTCCTGAGAAAGGATAACGCCAATTAACACTGCTGTGGCAATCAATAAGCCATACCAACGGATACTGAGTGGCCCTAATTTCACCAGAATCGGTCCTGGAGAAGTAAATTGAAACGCTAAGGGCAAGGTGGAAAAATCCAGTACCATGAAAAATTACCTAGAATAGTTCGTTAACTACCCACGCACTTTGCTAAGTACGGAGTTTTTTGGGTGTCGAATGCTGGAAGTGTACTTAAGTACTTTACAATTTCGTGGGAACACAAATAGAAATCCAGCATCCATATTTAGGAGTTTATAGCGGTTTTGTTCAACCTCATCCCCAACGCTTCTCCTTGCTAAGAAGAGGGGAGTATTTGCTTGACTCAAATGCGGGGTGAGTTTCAGGCTATATTGCACCGCTATAGTTCCTAACGCCTAATTGAGCATAACTTGTATCAGCAAAACAATTGAATTTAGCATCTTTAACTCAGAGCGCAAGATGGTAAATTTGAGTAAGTTACACAAAAGAGCTTCGATATAATCACCTAAACAACTTTGATATATCTAAAATTGTGATTGCTATTTATCCTGGTAGCTTCGACCCCATCACTTTGGGACACCTTGACCTCATCGGGCGCGGAAGTCGGCTGTTTGAGCGGGTAATTGTCGCTGTACTGCGGAACCCCAACAAAATGCCACTTTTTAGTGTGCAGCAACGGCTAGATCAAATCAGCCTTTCTACACAACATCTACCTAATGTAGATGTGGACAGCTTTGATGGTCTTACCGTCAACTATGCCCAAATGCGGCAAGCACAAGTTTTGCTGCGGGGTTTACGGGCTGTGTCAGATTTTGAAGTGGAACTGCAAATGGCTCACACCAATAAAACTCTTTCTACTCAAATAGAAACAGTTTTTCTTGCAACCTCAAATGAATATAGTTTTTTAAGTAGTAGTGTGGTAAAAGAGATTGCAAGGTTTGGTGGCTCTATCGATCATCTCGTTCCCCCACACATTGCCCTAGATATATACCAATGCTACAATCAGAACTCTCCAATGTTGAACCCAATCTCAACGGAAGCAATCCCCCCCCTCAAGAGCATCTCGGTGGAGAGGGAAGCATAGATATTCAGGAGGAACTCAATCGCCTAGAGGAAATGGTTCTCTCTAGTCTCAGGATTCCTCTGACAGGACGGACTCTCATAGATGAAGAAAAGCTTCTAGATCAGCTTGATTACATCCGGCTTGCTTTACCATCGCTTTTTCAAGAAGCAGCAGCTATCCTCAACCAAAAGGACGAAATTCTGCTGGAAGCGGAAGAGTATGGACAGCAGGTTGTTGAGGCCGCGCAAGCAAAAAGAGCGCAAATTTTAGCTGAAAGCGATATTATTCACCAGGCAAAACAAGAAGCTGAACAACTGCGGCGACAAGTACAACAAGAGTGTGACGCAATAATGCAAGAAACTCTCTCCGAAATTGAGCGTAAACGGTATGCTTGTCAACAAGAGTTAGAGCAAATGAGGCAAAGTGCGATCGCTCAGGCTCAAGAAATCGAAGATGGTGCTGATGCTTATGCCGATGGCATCCTGGAAAATATTGAGCAGGATCTCAAGCAGATGTTGCGAATTATCACCAACGGACGGCAACAATTGCAAATTGATAACCTTACTCAGCGCAATTCACCTCCAGGTAATAAAAAATAGAGGTTCTAACGAGAGATGAGAAAAAATTATCGGTTGGGTTTGGCTATTGCTTAACCCAACAATTTTCATCCGGTAAGACTTTTAAGCTTCCATCCTCTAAGCTTAATCTACCTAATAATAAGTTTAAAATTTTAGTTGTTAATTAAGCAGGATTTTTGATTAATGCTTAGTTTTGCTCAAGTTAATTTTGGATTAAATCTAGCTGGTTTAATTGGAATTATTTATGTACTTTTGGCAATTGTTTACTTTATTTTAACAATAGCTTGGCTAGCCAGACGTGGAAATAGGCTTACAGGTTGGGCTTTAGCCCTTTACATTATTCAAGTAGTATTTACACCAATAATAATGTTATTATGCGGAATACTTTTATTTTTTCAAGGTTGGCGTTTAGATCCAATTCTTCAATTTGAGCAATTTTTATTGCTACTATTAATTCTTTATTTCACTATCAAAGATATTGTAATTAATGCAGTTTACAGAGATAGATAATTTTAGAATTGAGATAATTTAATTAATAGTATTTGTGTTTAAAACTCAGAAAAATGGGTAATGGGAAAAATACCTAATCCTTAATGCTCACTATCCTTGAATGCGATCGGTATTGATTAATTAGCTTTTGCATCGCTTGGTAGTTAGAATCTGTCATGGTGTTACCGTGTAAAAGTTTGTAAATAATTTGCGTAGTTCCCAAACCGAAAACTGAATAGTGATATGTACGTGGTTTTACTACGTACAAGATTATTCATTAAAGGAGCGTTATCATGAGTACTTTCGGTCAGTATTTTGTAGCTTTGGACAATGGTTTTACTGTCAATGATGGCGGATGGAGTAGCTTTGACAAATATCCACGTCAACTTGGTGATGTCAACGGCGATGGTCGCGATGATATTATCGGTTTTGGATTAGATAATGTCTACGTTTCTCTCGGTCAAAGCGATGGCACTTTCGGTCAGTATTCTGTAGCTCTGAACAATGCTTTTACTGTCAATGATGGCGGATGGAATACCTTTAACCAATATCCACGTCAGCTTGGTGATATCAACGGTGATGGTCGCAATGATATTGTCGGTTTTGGATTAGATAATGTCTACGTTTCTCTAGCTTAATAGGATGAGACTTCTCATAAATAATAGTTTGTTATTGGCTCCAATATTACCTCCCTGTTAGGGTAGATTTCTAGGTTCTATCGCGCCCCTTATGCTAAAGTGACTTACGCTATTATTAAATACCAAGCTATAAAACTGCAAAACCCTTTCTGCGTAAGGATAATAGGTTTAAAAAAGCATGGATTTAATATTAGGAACCATAAAGGGAGCGATAGAGCTTATTTCTATTTGTTGGCTTTTCAATTACTGTCAAAACTTAATTACAAAGTATATGTAAAATCATTTACCAGCATACCGGGAACTAAACTACCTCCTAGTTGGCGGCTTTCATAAGTTCCTACTTCGGGAATGAATTCTTGAAAATTGGTTAAATCTACTAACTTATCTCCCCAGAAGCGATAGAGACTTTCGTCAAAACGTAAGTTTTCAATGGGGGCAATAATTTCTCCGTTTTCTACCCAAAAACAAGCATAACGAGTCATACCTGTGATTCTACCAGTGTGGCGATCGCTCCAATTCAGGTAATGTAAATTAGATACATATAATCCCGTATCTAAACTTGGAAGAATCTGCTCAAATATCAAATTTCCCGAACTCACTTCTGGCGCTCGTAAAGTCTCTGAGCCATTAGCACCGTTGGCAATTTTTTGATATTCCTTAGCAGTCCGAGAATTCACTAAAGTATTTACCAATTGTCCTTTTTCTATTACAGGTAACTCTGGCGCTGCTATTTCTCCTAATTCATTAAATCGCGGCACTAATCCTCGTTGAAAGTTTTCTTTCAAACTAAATCTTGGAGAAAGTTGTTTTTCTTGACGCGATAAAGCCGCTAAAGCACTGTTTCCTTGTTGGATATCAGCTTCGCTGACTGCTCCCCAAGAAAGCATTGCTAATAAATCTCCAACAGCAGCAGGTGCAAAATAAGTTTTGTATTGTCCCCTTGGTAATTCTTTAGCTGGACGAGCAAGCAATTCAAGTTGCTTTTTAGCTTCGCTAATTTTGGCTATATAAGCAGATATATCCCAATTACTCCCTGCAAATGTACCCTTAACTGCTTGTCCAGAGGAGGAAAAGAGAGAATAATCTAAGGTAAAAGAATCAGTAGCAAACCAGTGTTTTTGCCCGTTAGAATCACCATAAGCTTTAACTACCAATCCCCCGGCATATATCCCTGTAAAATCTAATTCAGCAACTAGTTTTAGTAAAGTTGCTACTACTGCCTCATCTGCCAATAAATTCCCGGAATGTATTTCCCGACTGGTATTATTTCCTGATGGCAAAACTAGATATGGATCGATGGGTAGTAGAATAAGTTCGTCACGTAACTCCTGCAAAGCAGTATATGCTAATTGCCAATCTATATCCCAATTTCCAGTAAATGGGAATTGCCGAATACTACTGCGCTGGTCTGCCATCAAAGTCAGTTCGATCCAACCATCAGCAACACAACCAGTTTGTCGCACTTTGGCATGATTGAAACGAGTAAATTGGCTTCTTTCACTGCTGAGTTTCACAGTGAATTGTTCACTTTCAGATTTTTTAATCAGTAAAGTTTCAATCAGTTGATTAAAGCTGACTTCTAACGCAGATAATTCCTCAATTTTCATAGATATTAAATATTAATAGGGAGTGGGGAGTGGGGAATAGGGAGTGGAGACGCAAAGAATTAAAATATCTCTGTGTCCCCGTGTCCTTTTCAAGTTCCTCCACCAAAAACTTCGACATTAGCAAATACACAAACAGGTGAACCATGTCCTACCCAAATAGCCTGATTTGGTTCTCCTTTACCACAATAAGGAGTACCATACATTTGCCAGTTGTCAGCATTTCCTACTTGGATTAGGCTGTGCCAAAACTCTGGTGTTGTGGCGCGATAGTTGGGATTGCGGAGGGTTTTGGTGAGTTTACCGTTTTCAATTAATTTAGCGTACTCGCAACCAAATTGGAATTTGTAGCGGCGATCGTCAATTGACCAAGAACGGTTAGATTCCATGTAAACGCCGTGTTCTATGCCGCCAATAATGTCTTCAAAGCTAGCATTTAGAGGTTCTAAATTTAAGTTTGCCATGCGATCGATCGCAGGTCGATTCCATGAGGAAGCACGCGCACAGGCAACTCCTGCTACACCTGCTCTGGCTTGACTCTCTAGACTGCCTAAACCCCGTTGCAGTACTCCTTCTTTAACCAAATATTCTTTTGTTGCTACAGCACCCGTATCATCAAAGCCATAGCTGGCAAATTCACCAGGCACGGTGGGATCAAAGGTAATGTTCATTAGTGGCGAACCATATACTAGGTTGCCAAAATCACTTTTATTAACGAAGCTGCCTCCAGCATAGTTACGCTCATCTCCCAAAATTCGGTCAATTTCTAGGGGATGCCCGACACTCTCATGGATTTGCAGCATCATTTGGTCTGGGGCTAAAACTAAATTGGTACAGGTGGTTGGGCATTCCTCTGCTGTCAATAGTTCTACTGCTTGTTCGCCTATTTGCCGCACCCGATGCAATAAGTTTTCTTGTTTTAAAAGTTCTAGTCCACCTTGGTAATAGTTTGCGTGAGAACCGTTGTGACTGCGCTGCTGTACAACTGCACCATCTTGGGCGGTGGCTCCATAATGAGTGCCTATAGATAAAGTTTTTTGATAGACTTCTGAGCCGTTGCTGCTAATAAACCAAGACTCTCTCTCAATGGTGCTAGCACTGGCTATGGTTTGCACAATCTTGTCGTCAACTTTCAGTGTTTGGCAAATCCGAACCAGTAAATCGTTGATTTCTCCCGGACTCAGAGCATCCAATGGCTCAAGGTATGGAGATTTATATTCACCAACGACTTTAGGCCGCTCACTTTCACGGAAGGGATGTATCCACCATTCACTGGCTGCTAGCGCCTGTTTATAGGCTGTTTCGGCAGCAGCTTGTAGAGAAGACAGTTCCAGAGAGTTAGTTGCTGCATAACCCAGACAGCCATTTACCAAAACCTCTAGCATGGCTCCAACTGTGAAGGATTTGCCGTTTAGTTGGGGTAAGCCGTCACGGACTGAACGGGTTGTAGAAGTCTCCTTTACGGCTCTAATACCAATCCAATCAGCAGGAATGTCGAAACTAGCGATCGCTTTTTTGAGTTCAGACCACATAATTTAAGGTAATGGGGAATGGGGAATGGGGAATGGGGAATAGGGAATGGGGAATGGAGAATGAGGAATTTCTCCCTACTCCCTACTCCCTAATTCCTAATTCCGATGCCAGCGCGTGCCATCACGGCTATCAATTAGCGTAATACCTTCTGCTTGAAGTTCGTCACGAATGCGATCGCTTTCGGCAAAATTCTTGGCTTTACGTGCTTCTTGCCTTTGCTGAATTTTCGTTTCAATTTCCGCATCGCTTAAACCATCATTCTTATCAGGTTCTACTTCTATCTCGGCTTCTAAACCTAAAACTTCAGCCAATGTGACAAGAGTTTGCCATTGACGCTTTAACTCATCAGGGGAAGTTTCGGTTTTCCCTTCATGCACAATAATATTTCCTTCACGGCGCAGTTCTTTGGCTAATTCAAACAGCACTGTTAACCCACCAGGAAAATTAAAGTCATTATTTACAACTTCTTGAAAGTGTTCAATAGTTTCAGGAAGTAGTGAGTCAGTTCCTACTCCCCACTCCCCACTCCCCACTCCCCAACCTAGTTTTTTACCGTATTGGTAGCCGAAGAGTAAACCTTCTTTAATGGTGTGCCAACCGTTAGTTGCTGCGGCGATCGCTTCGTCTGTAAAATCTATGGGTGTACGATATTGGGCGGTTAGGACAAATAACCGCACTGCCATCGGGTCAACTCCTCGATCCAGTAATTCTCGAATAGTGATAAAGTTGCCCAAAGATTTGGACATTTTTTCACCATCTACTTTTACCATGCCGTTATGTAACCAATAACGCGCTAAGGGTTTTCCTGTTACAGCCTCAGATTGGGCAATTTCGTTTTCGTGATGGGGAAAAATTAAGTCAGCACCACCAGCATGAATATCTATGGTATCACCCAGGCGATCGCGCACCATTGCCGAGCATTCAATGTGCCACCCCGGACGACCTGCACCCCACGGTGACTCCCAAGCTGGTTCTCCTGGTTTTGCTGCCTTCCATAAAGCAAAATCGAAGGGGTCTTTCTTTTTCTGATATTCTGGATCTTCTACATTGACGCGATCGCTTTTCCCGGCTTGCATATCTTCTAACTTGCGTCCTGAAAGCTTGCCATACTCAGCAAACTGTCGCACTGCATAATACACATCGCCGTCAGCAGGGTAAGCAAAACCTTTATTTTCCAACTCATGAATTAACCGTTGAATGCCATTCATGGTATGGGTAGCACGGGGATATTCATCAGCTTCTTTGATTCCCAATCGCGCCATATCCTCAAAATATGCTTTGATAAAGCGATCGGCTACAGCTTCCATTGAGGAATGTTCAACACAGGCTCGATTGAGAATTTTATCGTCAATATCAGTAAAATTTTGGATATATCGCACTTCATAGCCGATAAACTGGAGGTATCGGCGGATTACATCCCAAACGATGCAAGCTCTCGCATGACCCAAATGGCAGTAGTCGTACACCGTCACGCCGCAGTAATACATCTTAACTTTGCTTGCTTCGACTGTTTCAAACGGTTCTTGACGACGGGTGAGAGTATTGTAAAGGGTTAGGGTCATAACAGAGTAATGCTGAAATAAGAAGATACGTAATAATAGGGTAAAGCAGATGGGATGACAGTCCAGCATCCCTATGCTAGTACGTCATGGTGGAAATCAACATACTATTGGACAAAATCTCGAAAGCTCAGAAATCAAGGGTTTTTGACTTTTGAACGCCAGTTGCTTCTCCCTTGGCGGTAGCTTCTCCCTTTGGGAGAAGGGGAGACGCTGCGCGTAGCTTGCTTCCCCGAAGGGGTACAACGCGGGGAACCCGCGCAATGCACTGGCTCCTTTTAACTTCCGCCTTGCGGTGCTAGTGTTTTCTGGACTATCTGCGCTACATTACTATTTTTTGACTATTAGATAACAGCGCTATGCAATCAGCAGTTACATCCGAATCTTCGGCAATGGATACGCCCAAACAAGGAATGCCAGTAACAATTATTACGGGTTTCCTCGGCAGTGGCAAGACGACTTTACTCAATCATATCCTTAACAATCAACAGGGTTTGAAAACCGCCGTTCTTGTAAATGAATTTGGCGAAATTGGCATCGATAACGAGCTAATTGTTTCCACTGGTGAGAACATGGTGGAGCTAAATAATGGTTGTATTTGCTGCACTATTAATAATGATTTGGTAGATGCAGTTTACAAAGTTTTAGAACGGCAAGAAAATCTAGATTATCTAGTAGTGGAAACAACTGGATTGGCAGATCCACTACCAGTAGCTTTAACATTTCTAGGTACAGAATTGCGAGATTTAACTCGCTTAGATTCGATTATTACCGTAGTAGACGCGGCAAATTACAGCCTAGATTTATTTAACTCTCAGGCAGCATACAGCCAGATTGCTTATGGTGATGTAATTGTACTGAACAAAAGTGATTTGGTTGATGAAGCCACATTGAATGAGTTAGAAACAAAAATTAACGAAGTTAAAGAAGGAGCGAGAATTCTCCGCACGACGCGATCGCAAGTACCACTTCCGTTAATTCTCAGTGTTGGTCTGTTTGAGTCCGATAAATATTTTGACACAGTGGTGGATGAACACGATCATCACGATCATGAACATCACGATCATCACGATGATCACGATCACTCAACATGCGGTCACGATCATCACAACCATGACCACGATCACCACGATCATCACCATCATTCTGACCATTTAGAAAATGATGGTTTTACTTCCATCTCTTTCCAAAGTGATAAGCCTTTTTCTATTAGGAAGTTTCAGTATTTCTTAGATAACCAGCTACCCTCAAATATCTTCCGAGCGAAGGGGATTATGTGGTTTGATGAAAGTCCGAAACGTCATATTTTCCACCTCTGCGGGAAACGCTTTACCTTGGATGATGATGAATGGCAAGGTCAACTGAAAAACCAGTTAGTGCTGATTGGTCAAAATTTGGATCGTGAGACCTTAATTAGTCAACTTGAAAACTGTATTTGTCTACCTTCAAGCTCTCGCGGTAAAGGGTTTGGCAAATAATTAGAGACGCGATTAATCGCGTCTGTACAAAAGTTTAATATTCGTTCCCAGGTAGAACCTGGGAATGTATTCCCAATGGCTCCACCATCGATTTTGAACAATAAAAATGAGAGAATAGCGTAGCCCTAGCCCGTCGTAGACATCGTACTCCCTTGTATTTACGCGCGAGTGAGTGTTTTCGCCAATAATTACGTTAGCGCAGCGTAAAGCCTTCTCTACGAGAGGCTCCGCCAACGGCATGGCAACTCTTGGAGACGCTACCGCGTAGCTTGCTTCTCCGTAGGAGTACGCTTAGAGCGACGTAGGAGCGCCATTAAGAATTACGAATTACGAATTAGTTAAAATGCGCGTTGTTATCCAGCGAGTCAAATCATCTCAAGTTACAGTTAACGGTGAAATTGTCGGCAAAATTGGGCGGGGGCTAAATTTACTCGTAGGCATAGCCAATACCGATACTGATGCCGAAATTGACTGGATAGTGCGTAAGTGCTTGGAATTACGGCTGTTTCCTGACGAGGAAGGAGACGATCGCTGGCAAAAATCTGTACAAGAAATTGGCGGCGATTTGTTAGTAGTCAGTCAGTTTACCCTTTATGGTGACTGTCGCAAAGGTCGCCGTCCTTCTTTTGACCGTTCAGCCGCTCCCCAATTAGCAACAGATTTGTATAACCGTTTTGTTACCAAGTTAAAAGCTAGCGGTTTGCAGGTGGAAACAGGTCAATTTGGTGCAATGATGAATGTTACAATTGAAAATGATGGGCCAGTAACTTTGTTACTTGAAAAAGAAGCAATTTAAGTATTTACACTAAAAAGAATAATAACAGTAGCCTCTAGACCGTGGTGTTCTAATTGATGAGAGAATATTAGATTAACCATCACAAAAGTTTAAATTTAGTCATCATGGCGAAAATCCAGTTTTCTAGAGGTCTTGACGAAGAAGTAACTCCAGAGGTGCGCTTGACGCGATCGCGCACTGGTGACAGTGGCACAGCAACGTTTATTTTTACCAATCCAAAGATTTTAGATCAAGGTAGCACCGAAGATATTACCGGGATGTACCTGATTGACCAAGAAGGAGAGATAATTACCCGTGAAGTTAAAGCTAAATTTATCAACGGGAAACCGGAAGCATTAGAAGCACTTTACATAATGAAATCTGCCCAAGAATGGGATCGCTTTATGCGCTTTATGGAACGGTATGCTGAAGAAAACGATCTCGGACTGAGCAAGAATGAGGCATAGGATATAGGGCATTGGGCAAGTGGCGTCATGGAGCATGGGGAATTGTCATGTTCAATAAGTGCGCCATTTACCATGCCCAATTATCCGTTAGTCAAAATTCATGACTGAGCTATAATGTCACAACCGCACCCAGACTCGCCTAGAATGACGGTAACTTGTGCTGTGGTTACTGTTAGCGATACACGCACTTTTGAAACAGACAAAAGTGGCCAGCTAATTCAACAGCTACTCCTTAGTGCTAACCATGCTGTAGGAGTCTACACAATTATCAAAGATGAACCAACACAAATTCAAGAGCAGATAGAAAATCTAGGTAAAAGCTCAAATTTGAATGCTGTAATTTTCAGTGGTGGTACAGGTATTGCACCAAGAGATACTACTTATGATGCCATTGAAAAGTTACTAGAGAAAACTTTACCAGGATTTGGTGAGTTATTCCGTTTTTTAAGTTATCAAGAAATTGGTTCGCGGGCGATCGCTTCTCGCGCTGTTGCTGGTGTTTATCAAGATAAATTAATTTTCTCGCTTCCTGGTTCCAGTAATGCTGTGCAACTGGCAATGGAAAAATTAATTTTACCCGAACTCACTCACTTGGTAAGTCAGGTTTGTAGTTAGTCATTGATCATTAGTCATTAGTATAAGAAAATTACTTAGGATTTCGTAATACTACTAATGACTTCGATTTCCTCATATTTAAAGCTATTAGCTCTCCACCGCGCAAATACTTTGGTGAAATGAGCAGCCTTTGAGAAACTGACTATAAAAACTTTTGTAAACCTAAGACATAAGTTACTAAAATCATCCTTTGTCTACTTACATTTTGAAGATACGAGAATTATAGTGAAACGAATAAAATTTTAATATTAGATTAACAATGGAGCCTATTTACTGGAATTGCATAATTGCTCACGGCATCACTGCATTTTCATACTTTGGCATCCCTATACTAATAGGGGTTTTCTTTGCCAAAACTAAGGCAACCATCCCTTCTAAGTTTTGGCTAGCCTTTTTCTTATCAGGTGGATTCGTACTATCTTGCGGATTTCATCACCTTCTAGCGATCTTTGAGCCACAGATGGCAGTGTCGCTGCTGCACTTAGGCGTACTTGATCTAATGGCGTTTATTTCTTTGTGTGCCTTACTCTACCTGATACCAACTGCTTATCAAATTCTAGAGATGATCGTCAAACATCAAGAAGACACCCGCGAACTTCAACGCAGTCAGCAGATACAACGGCTATTTCTAGATCAGGGCCCGTTTCTAGCCTATATCAAAGATGAGCAATCTAGAGTGCTTTATTACAACCAGGGGATACAGTCTACATTTTCGGTAGATTCACAAGAATGGTTAGGGAAAACCGATAATGAATACTTGCCAGATCCAGAAGAAGGACGGCGGGTTATGGAAAACGATCAAGTCGTTTTAAAGACTCTACGCCCCTTAAAGTTGATTGAAGAGGTAAAAATACCTGGTAAAGATCAGCCGTACTATTGGCTATCGTTTAAGTTTCCCTTTAGCGATGGCGCAACGGGCGCTTGCCGCATCGGTGGCATTAGTATTGATATTACAGAATCTATTGAAGCACAGCGATCGCTCACCGATCTAAATCGGCAGCTAGAAGAAAAAACACTGAAATTAGAGGCAAAAAAACAGGAACTTATATATCTCTCAGATATGGCGGATATGCTTTATTGCTGCGAATCTGAAGATGAGGTGTATCAAGTGGTTGCTTTAACCTGTTCTAAGCTATTTCCTAAGATGAGTGGTTGTATATTTATAATTGCTAATTCTAAGAATTATGTTCAGATGAATAGTTTTTGGGGAGATGAAAGAACTAGTAAAGAAATATTTTCAGCATGTGATTGTTGGGCATTGCGGAGAGGAAAATCAAACCTTTTATTGCCTCGTAATTCTGGACTAATATGCAATCACTTAATAGAATCTGTTAGCGGCACACATTTATGTGTTCCATTGTTTGGACAAGGCGAAGTAATTGGGATTTTACATATCTATGCCCTTGAAGAAGTCAGTCCAGAAGATCAACAAATTACTGAGATTATTGCTAGAACTTTAGCTATTGCACTAAATAATCTCTCGATAAAACAACGTCTAGCCTATGATAACTTGCGGGATGGGATGACCCAACTATTCAATCAAAGCTATTTGCAAACCATAACGGAACAGAGGCTAGCAGAGGCTGAACGTTCAAGGCAATCAGTTAGTGTTATTTTCCTTGATATCGATAACTTCAAATCTTACAACTCGCGCTACGGGCATTTGACTGCCAACATTGTTCTCCAGGGATTAGCACAACTACTATTAAAATCTATTCGCTCCTTTGACATTGCTTGCAGATGGGGTGGTGAAGAATTTGTGATTGTAATGCCTAATATGACACTGGAAAACCTGAGAAAGCGAGTAGAACAACTCAGGATAGATGTTGAACAAATGCAAGTCAAGGACGGCGATCGCATTCTCCAAAGCATTACCGCTTCTTTTGGAATAGCTGTATCAGAACCAGGAATTACAGTTAAAGATTTTCTGAATCGGGCAAATCAAGCGATGCTTGAAGCAAAGCGAACAGGCAAGAATCGGGTTATGGAGTATGTAAATAGGTACAATTAATTCATAATTAATAAAATGAGTATTTCTTCAGTCGGCATCAAGGGTCAGACTTTCTAGCATCGAAATCAAAACCTTATTAATTTCTTATATAAAAAACAACTCCCTGGATATGTGGGAGTTGTCATTTTGTATTCGATTGATTTTCTCAAAACATGATTCAGAATGGAGCGATGCCTGCGGCGGGCTGCGCCTACGCCAAACAAATGGCAGCCAAAATAGCAGCGATGACATAAAATACTCCAACCACTTGCAATTCTGACCACCCAGTGAGTTCTAAATGATGGTGCAAGGGTGCCATTTTAAAGAGGCGCTTGCCTTTGCCATCAGGGCCTTTGGTGGCTTTGTAATAACTTACCTGTGCCATCACCGAAAGGGTTTCTACAAAGAAGATACCACTGAGAATAAACAGAGCTACTAGGGTGTTTGTCAATAGCGCTACAGCCGCTAAAGCGCCGCCCAATGCTAAAGAACCTGTATCTCCCATGAAAACGCGGGCTGGATTACGGTTATGGGCTAAGAAACCTAAGCATCCACCACTTAAAGCAGTACAGAAAACCATTAACCCAGGTGCTGTAGGTGCAACTAAAGCCCCTAATGCTAAAAGTGCGATCGCGACTGTTCCTGCTGCCAAGCCATCAATACCATCTGTTAAATTAGTCGCATTACTTTCTGCAACTAGTACAAAACCTGCTAATGGCCAAAATAGAAATCCTAACGGAAGTGTAAAGCTCACCCAAGGCAAAGCAATATTTGTAATATTAGAAGGTTGATTAAACATCAGCCATAGACAAAACACTGCCGCAAAACCCACTTGCAAAGCCAGTTTCGTTCCGGGAGATATACCTTTATTTGATTTACGGCGCAGAATTTGCCAATCGTCGAGCCAGCCAATCAATCCGTAGCTGATTGTCAATGCCGAAACTGCAAGCACCTCTTTAGAAAAGTTAGATAATATACAGGCAATTATCACCCCTACGGGGATAAAAAATATACCTCCCATAGTTGGCGTGCCTGCCTTTTTTAGATGGGCTTGGGGGCCATCTTCACGAATTATTTGTCCAGTTTTGAGCGATTGAAGTAGGGGTATTACCCAATAGCCCAGCACACCTGAACCCAACGCACACAATATTAGTGGCAGGGTTAAAGACATACTTTGCCAAGGTAGCCTATTGGCCATCGAATCCAAGAAAAATGCTGTTGTAGCTAGCCCTACGGTTAATAAAGAGGCTAGAGCGATTCCAGAAATATTTAAACCTTGCTCAGGAGATAATTTAGCGTCCACAAAAGTTTCCCTTCACTCCACACATATAAAATTCAATATCAGCAACTAAGGATACTACCAAGTCCTTAGCACAGCACGTCGGAAATAAACATACCATTTCAAATGGTGCAAAAGCGCAGAATATAATTCTTTGACTTTTGACTTTTGAACGCCAGTTGCTACCCTGCGGGTTCCGCTTTAGCGGTACAAGTCGGCAGAGCCGCCCAACGCACTGGCTCCTTTTAACTTCCGCCTTGCGGTACTAGCCTAAAAAGGCTAATCTTCGGCGATTCCTATATCGTCATCGTCATCCAGGTCGTAGCCAATCCCATCTTCTACACCCATTAGGGAGTCTATTTCTTCTTCGTCATCTTGAAAATCCGGTTCGTGAACGTCACGCGCGATGATCCGGCCGTTGGTTTGTAACCAGTCCAATAAAGAGGACTCTTGCTTCAAGGGGATAACATCGGCTCGCTGATTACGGGGTACTTCACGTAATGGAGAGTTCAACATATCGAGGAGGACAAGAAAATGTATACGTAAGTTGACATTTAGAGTCTATCACTTGGCACGGATTAATTTAGTTATCTTTTCAACCCTTTTGTTGATAAATCCGCATTCAGATAGAAATTTTTTATTTAATAGGCGTATTGCTTACGCAAAGCCTTTATTTAGTAATTTTTATGGTTCTACACATAGGTTATGAATATGTTGTTTATGCTGATGGTAAGGACTGATTTTTTAGGTGACAGGCGATGATCAAAAAAGCGGCTCTAATGGATGCGATCGCTGGGACAAATCGCGGTCTACTGGCGACTCAAGCACAGAAACAGGCTATCTTAGCAGCGATCTCCAATTTAGAAGATTTTAATCCTACACCCCGTCCGGTAGAAGCTAGTAATTTGCTAGATGGTAATTGGCGATTACTATACACCACTAGCAAGGCTCTTTTAAACTTAGATGGTCTACCTTTTTGCAAACTGGGTCAAATCTATCAATGTATCCGGGTTGATACTGCCAGTGTTTACAACATAGCTGAGATTTATGGCTTACCTTATTTGGAAGGATTAGTTAGCGTTGCTGCTAAATTTGAGCCAGTTTCAGATCGGCGTGTCCAAGTTAAATTTGAGCGGTCTATTATCGGCTTACAACGTTTAATAGAATACAATTCTCCGGTAACTTTTATCCAACAAATTGAAGCAGGTAGAAAATTTCCCGCAATTGATTTTCCAATCAAGAGTGATAATCAGCAAGGCTGGTTAGATATCACCTATATAGATAACGATCTGCGGATTGGCAGAGGTAACGAGGGAAGTGTGTTTGTCTTAACTAAAACATAAGCTTTTACAAAATAACCGCTTGCGAACGAAGGTACGCTATAATGTTTGCCTTGTCAAGTATGTTCTAATACCATTTTCAATTTTGGTTAAGAAGTGAGGGAGGGGGAGATGAGGAAGCAGGGGAGGTAGGAGGAGCAGGGGGGACAAGGTGACAAGGTGACAAGGTGACAAGGTGACAAGGTGACAAAAGTTTAGAGCTTCCAACAAGTCTTTCCCCTTGTCCCCAATTCTCAAGAGTCCCCAAGTCCTCTTTCCCATGCCCAATGCCCCATGCCCCATACTCAATTCAGACAAATAACTTAACAAAGACTCTTGCTGCTACCTTCAGGTTGTAGAGTGAAATCAATTAGCCCTCTAGATTGGCGATTGATAACTAAAAGGGAAAATAATCATGGTTCAACGTGGTTCTAAAGTACGTATTCTCCGCCCTGAATCCTACTGGTTTCAGGATCTAGGAACTGTGGCTTCCATTGACCAAAGCGGCATCAAATACCCTGTAATTGTCCGCTTTGAAAAGGTCAATTACGCTGGTATCAATACCAACAACTTTGCTCAAGATGAATTAGTCGAGGTTGAAGCACCAAAGGCTAAAGCACCTAAAAAATAGCAGCAAAGCTACAAGGGGCTTGTTTGATGCGATGATGAAGGGTAGTCTTAAGTCTGAAGTATGAAGTCTGAAAATTTCAGTTCATTCATCTTTCACCCAAGCCTACCCTAATCATGAGAAGCTGACCTGCGGGTATTTACGGTTTCTCTTGGGTAGTAATACAAGCCATATAAGGCTGTGTAAGTTACTACTCCATCTCTTCTTTATTCAACGCCCAAGTATATCAAAATTGCCTGCTTAATCAGTTTGAATGCCTGAACTGCCTGAAGTTGAAACAGTCCGAAGGGGCCTAAATCAATTGACCCTTAACCAAGAAATTACGGGTGGAGATGTGTTGCTCGATCGCACCATCGCCTACCCGTTTTCTGTTGGTGAGTTTGTTGATGGAATTAAAAAGAATGCGATCGCTACTTGGCATCGTCGCGGTAAATATCTCGTGGCTGAACTCTCTTCCACAGGTTGGTTAGGGGTTCATCTGCGAATGACCGGTCAATTACTATGGCTGCACCGAGATGAACCATTACATAAGCACACGCGGGTTAGATTATTCTTTGGGGAACAGCAGGAATTACGCTTTGTTGATCAGCGTACTTTTGGGAAAATGTGGTGGATTCCGCCTGGTGTTGCTGTAGAAAGTATTATGACTGGTTTGGCAACACTAGCAGCAGATCCATTTTCACCGGAATTCACTGTTGAGTATTTAGCAAGCAAACTCCAAAACCGCCGTCGTCCAATTAAGACTGCACTACTCGATCAATCCGTAGTGGCGGGATTAGGTAACATTTATGCTGATGAAGCCCTGTTTAAGAGTGGAATTTTACCTGAAACTTTGTGTATAGATTTGCAGCTAAAGCAAATTGAGCGTTTGCGAACAGCGATAATTCAAGTTTTAGAAACCAGCATTGAGGCTGGCGGCACGACTTTTAGTAATTTCTTAAGTGTTAAGGGTGTCAATGGCAATTATGGTGGTGTTGCCTGGGTTTATAACCGTGCTGGAGAACCCTGTCGAGTTTGTGACACTCCAATTATGCGGATTAGGTTAGCTGGGCGATCTAGTCACTTTTGCCCCCAGTGTCAAATAGGAGAGACAGGAGAGACGCGATGAATCGCGTCTGTACAAGAGAGATGTAATTAATGGCGTCTGTACAAGAGTTAGGAGTTTTTAGCTCGGAAGTCTTTTAAAATGCGGATAAGTCTAATCTAGAAATTTGAGAGGGGAATTTATGGCAGTCAAAAAAGGAGATATGGTTCGCGCTATCCGCGAGAAACTAGAAAACAGTCTGGAAGCAAAAGCCAGTGATACTCGCTTTCCTCCCTATTTGTTTGACAGCAAGGGCGAAATTGTAGATATCAAAGGTGATTATGCCCTTGTTAAATTCGGGAAAGTGCCAACGCCAAATGTTTGGTTACGTGTGGATCAGCTTGAAGAGTTTAAATAATAATAAGAATTCAGGAGTCAGAATTCAGGAGTCAGAATGAATTAGCGGGGATTTGGCAGATAGATTTGGTGTAATGTTTCACCGTTTATTTTCTGCTAGTCATACAGAGTTCTTACTGAATTCTGACTCCTAGATTCTGAATTCTGGTTGATAAAATTGCAGTTTAATAATTATGTCTTCTTTGCCTAACTCCCCAATTGTATGTAGTTTACCTCGTGTCACCATCGTGGGTGCGGGTAGGGTTGGCAGTACTTTAGCCCAACGCGTTGCGGAGAAAAACCTGGCTGATGTAGTTTTACTAGATATTATTACGGGAATGCCTCAAGGTTTGGCGCTGGATTTGATGGAAGCCAGGGGAATTGAAATACATAATCGCCAAATTATCGGCACGAATAATTATGCTGATACATCTGGTTCTCAAATTGTGGTGATTACGGCAGGACTTCCCCGCAAACCAGGGATGAGTCGGGATGATTTGCTGAAGACTAATGCCAAGATTGTGGTGGAAGCGGCAAAGAATTCGATCGCTCATTCTCCCAATGCTATTTTTATTGTCGTCACTAATCCGTTGGATGTGATGACTTATTTGGCTTGGCAAGCAACTGGTTTACCACGCGATCGCATTATGGGTATGGCTGGCGTGTTAGATTCCGCCCGTTTTGAAACCTTTATTGCCCTAGAATTGGGGTTTTACCTGCTGATGTCAAAGCAATGGTATTGGGTAGCCACGGCGATTTAATGGTTCCCTTGTCTCGTTATGCTACCGTTAACGGCATTCCCATCACGGAATTGCTGGATGCAGCCACAATTGAACGCTTGGTAGAAAGAACTCGCAACGGTGGCGCAGAAATTGTGGAATTGATGCAGACGGGAGGTGCTTTTTTTGCTCCGGCATCGGCTACTAGCGTGATGGTAGAATCGATTTTGCTAAATCAGTCGCGGTTATTGCCTGTGGCGGCGTATCTGCAAGGTGAATACGGTTTAGAAGATGTTGTGATTGGTGTTCCCTG
The DNA here is from genome assembly GCF_034531135.2 of Nostoc sp. CmiVER01. Lineage (NCBI taxonomy): Bacteria > Bacillati > Cyanobacteriota > Cyanophyceae > Nostocales > Nostocaceae > Nostoc > Nostoc sp. CmiVER01. The sequence continues at coordinate 209,857 of NZ_JAVRBU020000014.1, read as the reverse complement.
TCGGTTGGGATGCGGTGGAATTGAAAGTATTTTGGAATTAAATCTGACCGATCGCGAAAGAGAGGGTTTGCATACTTCAGCCCAATCTGTGCGTAAAAGTATTGAGCGATCGCAAGAAATTTTAGCTGAGTAGATCCTCTTAAATTAAATCCCCCTTAAAAAAAGGGGGACTTTGACTCAGTTACCCCTTTTTTAAGGGGGTTAAGTTTCGCATTAACGGCGGTAATCGTCATCTGCGGGATCGCCGTAGGGATCTTCGCTGGCTGGACGGACGTTACCAAATTCCCCTTGGTCTGCGGGGTCGCCGTAAGGGTCTTCACTGGCTGGACGGACATTACCGTAAGACGCTATATCTCCGGGGTCGCCATAGGGGTCTTGGCTGGCTGGAGTAAGGTTGCCGTAAGAGGATATATCTGCGGGGTCACCGTAGGGGTCTTCACTGGCTGGACGTACATCACCGTAGGAAGATATATCTGCGGGGTCGCCGTAGGGGTCTTCGCTGGCTGGGCGGACATTGCGATCGCGATATTCAGCATCTTCAGGTTGATCGCCGTTATTTCCCAACAAGAGATCCTTCGCCTTTCGGAAAAATTCATCTACCATAATCTGTCTCCTGATTTAAGTTCGTGTTTCCGACGTGCGCGATCGGCGTTATCCTCCGGGAAACCCGCTTTCTTATTTACACACGCTTCGCTATCTAAAGTGCTGGAGCTGCGGATGAAGTTATGCCAGTTAGATCGCGACCTGAAGTACTCCCGTTATATCCTTGGAATTGCCGATATTGTTGGGCTTCAGATTCTGGTACTCGAATTCCTTGTGATGGTGGAGTTACCCAGTGAGCGCGATGTTCAGCATCGCGGTAGTATACACGCCCGTTCTTGGAAAGATAGTACTTACCTTGCGCTCCTTCTTGTGAAGCATTCTTATGTTGGTTGTAGAGGTAATAAAGTCCCGCCGCACCTGCCAAAAGTGCCACTTTTTGTCCTGTACCCAATCCCTTCTTAGCTTGGGTTTGGCGATCGCTGACTGTTCTACCAACGGTATCATCAACTGGTGCTGGCGCAGAAGCGTTTTTGGAACCGCCTCCGCAGCTACTGAGCAAGGGTACGGTCAGCAATGCGGAAAGCACAACTGCTAATAGACGCGAAACTATTTTACGTTCTTTATATACTGTGTTCATCGGATTTCGTCATCACCTGTATTTACTAAAAGCCTTGCTGTTGCAAATACAAAGTTGGAATTCCTGTTATTTCACCTGGAATTGAAAGAACATATACCACTCAAATTTACAACTGCACAGCTACAGCGTTTCACTGTTATGATGATCGATTTTCTCAAGTATTCCATCCTGCCTTCGAGAGAAACTGCATTCATCCGAAGGAAATATATTGTTGATTTTTTATTAATCAATTTAGCCCAAACGCGGAAATATTCAGCAATTTCTCGGTTATGTTTTCGGGACAAATAATTTAGAAAGATACAGTTACTATCATGATCTTTGCCAAATAAATACACTCAATATGACATCACAAAATACAGCCCAAACTAGAACTCGTCTACTTTTGGCTTTGTGGGATTTGGGAGGAACGCAGCAGGAAGTTAAGAAGGGTCAACTCACTAAGCGAATTGTATCCAAAAGTCAGAAGGTAGCAGATTATCAGGGTTCATTTGAAGAATTGCAGAATCAAGGTGCGATCGCAATCTCCAAAAAAGGATATTCTCTGACATCTGGCAAAGGTTTAGAGGTATTGGGTGAGGGTTTGAGAAGTTCTGATTTTAAGTTTGAAGGGACGATTGTCGGTACTTGGGCTGCTAATGCGTTGTTGCGGTGGATTAATCAGATTGATGTTGCGGTAAGTGGTGCAGATGTACCAGTTAATGGGAAGAGTGCGTTAGCGGAGCTTTCCAAAGAAATCGCATCCTACGACGAGTTTAAGTCGGCGGCGTTGGAAGTCTACGACAAGCTTAACCAAAACTACAACCTAGATGATCTTGTCCCAATTTATCGTATCAGGAGAGAAATAGGCGATCGGGTTAGTCGTGAAGACTTTAACACATGGCTGCTAGAAGTTCAGGAGAATGACATTTTGCAACTTCAGGGTGGAAGTATAGAAGATAGCGCCCCCGACAAGATTGAAGATTCCATTACTACTAAAGTCAGTGGATTACGCTGTTATGCTAAACGCCTCAATTTTTAAACTAAGTTACTCATTTTTTTACGCTTTGATTTCTTAGCCATTATTTTCAGGAAATACACAATCATGAGTAATTCTTTATCTTCATATTCAGATATCAACAAAGCTATTACAAGCCATAACCCATTTGATAGATCATTAGTAGTCAGAAATTATGATATATGGAACAAAACTTTTCCTGATGTTCCTTCCATAAATGCTCATGCATCAGATGCTGTTTTTCAGGCAATAGAGCAAATTAGTACAGGAAAACGTTCAGTTATTGGTATAACTATCAAAGCAGAAAAAGGACTAGGTAAAAGCCACTTAATGAGTCGGATTCGCCACCATATTCAGGATGAAGGTGATAGTTTTTTTGTCTATATGAGCGAAGTCGATTATGGTGACTTAAACAAAATACATTCTAAATTTCTAAACACATTGTCATTTAGTCTAAAACAGACTGGTAATCAAAGTGTAATGCAATGGCAGGAGATCGCAACTACTTTAGTCAATGAGGTATATAAGTCAAGCTACACTCCTCAAGAGTTAATGAAGCGATTTCCTGGGGTTTTAGCTCAACATCCCAAAATAGTTGATGCCTTGACTGCTAAAGTACTGAAACTTAAGTCAAATATTGAAAATCCTTATTTGATTCAGGCTATCCTATGGACGCTTTCTTTAGATAAAGTTTCATTTGCAACTAATTGGCTTGCTGGCAGAGACTTAGCGCAGTCACAAGCAGACTCTATGGGATTACCAAATACTAATCAAGACGATAAAGAAGCTGAAGCATTCCAAACAGTATGCCAAATTTTAGACTTAATTGGTGATTACAGGACAATAGTCATTTGTTTTGATGAGTTAGAAAGCCTCAATTGTAATGAGCAGGGTTTTACAAGAGCACAGGTTATCGCTCTGTTTGCAAAAGATATATATAGCAGAATTAAACGTGGAGTATTAATTCTAGCTATGTTCGATGAAACTTGGACGCAACAAGTTAAAGTTGTACCACAAGCAGATTCAGCTATTGATAGAATTGGTGAAAAGAAATTTGATTTAAGACATCTTAATAGTGATGATGTAGTAACTCTTGTTTCGCACTGGTTGAAGGAGTTTTATGATACAAAGAATTTAACTCCACCTCATCCTTTATATCCTTTCGATGAAAACAATTTACGAGCGCTTGGTAAAGAAAAACCAATAGTTAGAAAGGTTTTACAGTGGTGTGCAAATAATTGGAATTTGCCTGGTGTCCCACTGGTGCAAGTAGAACCACTACATAAAATTGAAAAAGCTTTTAATAAAGAACTTGCAGCACTTGATAATACAATAGAAAATTACTTTGAAGACAGTAATATCATAGCTGATGCTATACGTTTTTGTTTATTAACTCTGAAAGGCAAAACTGTAGAGAGAGTAAAAATCGATGAAGTTGAAGAAGTTATAGTCAAAAATGTAGACAAAGGCTACCTCAACTTTAGAATTATTGGTAAGGAAGATGAAAGAGTTATCAAAATAGTAGTAGCAGTTGTACAAGAATCTAGCAATAAATTTGTGAGTGCTGCCTTGAGAAGATTAATAGATTATAAAAAATTTGATATGACTCGTGGCTGCTTAGTTCGTGCTAAAGATGTGAAACTTAATACTAAAGGAAAAGAATATTTAGATGAACTACTTTCTAAAAATTTAGGAGGAGAATTTGTAAAGCTTAGTATTGAGGATATTAAGCCTCTTTTAGCAATTTTATTTGTTCAGCAAGCTTGCAAAGATTATGAAGTTAGTGAAGAGGAAATTTCTCAGTTTATAGTTCAACACAAAATTGCAGTTGATAACTACTTAATACGTGAAATTTTAAGCGATCCATCTGGTCAAATTCCCAGTGGCTTAATAAATGAAGAATGTCTTGCTAAAACTCAGTCTATACCAAATCAAAATGTAACGAGAGAGCTAGACACTATGCTTGATAATTTAATGATTAAACTTGGTTTATGAGTAATCTAATTTTGCTCAATACTGCCTTATCTCTACCTTCTCCCGATGTTGAAGGTTTGCTACAGGGTCGAATAATTATAGCTCTACCCCGGACATTTATTCATCCGGGGCGTTCCTTTGCTCTCTATCCGTCTGAAAACTCAACTAATGTGTTACCCAATGAACAATACTACAAATCAAATTTCTTGACGGGTACACAGAAAGCTATTACTCAAATAAGTTCTGAAACAGTCTGGATTCAATCTTGGGGTAAGTGTGAACTGTGCCAAATCTTAAATAACTCAGAATCGTTAAAAGCTTTGTCACAATTAAATATTTGGACAACAAAAGGATTACAAGAGATTCTGCTGCAAAGGAAGCATATCTTTCTTGCTTATTTGCGTGTCTATTTGTTATCTCAGCCAATTGAAATACCTGTGAATCCACAAAGCCAGTTTATAGGTTTACCTGAACCGTTAAAGGTATCTATTGATTTACCAGTATTAAACGATCGCACCTTCGCCCAACGCAAACACCAGTTAGAAAAACTAGAACCCCCGCTACATCATGAATTGGAAGAATTGCAGAGTGCGATCGCATCCCTAACCATTAGCCAACCAGCAGCTAAACAATTAGACGATGATATCAAAGTGTTTTTGGGTTGGAGTAGTGACAAGCTAATTAAGCAAACCGATCCAGATTTAGCTTGGATAAATGATATTGCAGCATTGGGCGATCGTAGCATCGAGCTAGAGGAGAAAAAAAGCAACTACCAAGCTGGTACAGATTTTGAAAACATCGCACGTCAAAGTTTAGAGTTTTTAGGGTTCAAAGTTGAAAATGCTTACAAAGGTGGCGCTGGAGGCTTAGATTTATTTTGTTCAAAACCTTACCCTATTGTTTGCGAGTGTAAAGCAGGTAGACTTATTCCTAGCGGTACAGTTGAGGAATTAATTAAGCTAGGCGGAATGCATTTAGGTGCTGATCAATTTCTGGATTCAGCAAAATTAGTAATTGGCCCAGGTAATCCATCTACGGATATACTAAAAGCCGCGCAAAAATGGAAAGTAAGTATTATTAATGCTATGACTTTACAAAGGCTAATTGAATTAAAAGCAAAATATCCAGGTGCTATTAACTTAGTAGAATTAAAACAATATCTAGAATCTGGGCAAATTGACTATAAAATCGGTGAATATATTGATAAAGCAGAGAGAGAGATTAAATTGCGATCGCACATTATCCAGCTTGTCAAAAACTATTTAGAAAACTCAGGTATAAAATCTGCTGGTGTTGAAGCTTTACATGGTGCGTATTTCGGCTCACATCCACCACAGCCAATAAAAACAGCAGAAATGCACGAGATTCTGATTGAGCTTTCGTCACCTTTAACAGGCTATTTAGGGCGAATAAAAGGCAGTGATTGGAATAGCGATCGCTTTTACTTTCTCCGCGATTTACCTATTAACTAATATAGTATAATATATCTCTTTTCTCTCCTTCGCGCTCTTTGCGTTCTTTGCGGTTCGTTTAAAAATAACTGAAGTGCGTAGGCGTAGCCAGCCGTAGACACTACTTTTAGTTTCTGAGTGATTTATCAATAGATAATTGGAAGTTAACTAAAACATCAACTTACTCATCTGATTCTACAAATAAAGATTCCAAATTTTGATAACCACTAACTACACGGATAATTTCAATTCCACTGTTTATAATTCTATAAAGAATAATGTAATTATCCAAAGGAACACCACGCAAATCAGTTTTAATATTTCCATAGCTGCGTCCCATATTGGGGAAATTAGCTAAATATTTACACTTTTTATCAAACTTATCAACAAAATTCTCCCCAGCATCAATATTTCTCTTGACAAAATAATCAATAATTTTTGATAAATCCTCGCTGGCTTTTGGAGAGATAATATGTTGCTTCATTCTTGTAATTCTCTAGCTTTACGCAGTTTATCTCGCAATTGTTCAACTACAACTTCTCCATCAATACCTTCCCCTCTATCCAGTTGCTCAATAGCAACTTCAACTTTTTCGCGTGTTTCTTCCACCCACTGTTGATAACCTTTTTCCCACTCTAATAGCAACTTCAATGCTTTACTAATCACTTCTTCAGGATTTGCATATCTACCTGTAGCAATTTGCGCTTGGATAATTTGCTCTAGTTCAGGTTTAATTTGGATATTCATGATTTATATTTTAGTTTATTGACAGCTTTAAGCTTATTTTAACAACATTTAAAGTTAGATTAATTAAATAGCGTAGGCGTAGCCAGCCGTAGGCATCGCTTTTACTTTCTCCGGGATTTACCTATTAACTAAAGATAGTAAATATATCTCTTTTCTTCCCTCTGCGCTCTTTGCGTTTTTTGCGGTTCGTTTAAAAATAACTGAAGTGCGTAGGCGTAGCCAGCCGTAGGCATCGCAGTTATCCTAAAGTTAATATACCAGCCTGATAATTCACCATCAACGGCATAATTTTTAGCCACTCTGAACCTAACAATACTTCCGTAATTTCATTGCCTACATAAACATTAATTTCATACTCCTGTTCGTTTAATATCACCTTGCCTAAATAAATATCAAATCTTGATTCTCCCTGAGCAGTTCGTAAAGATTCCTCACCGATATAAAACCAATCTAGACCCTCTAAATCTTGTTTATTAATAGCGAGAAAGCCTGTAAAACCAGTATCCAACATAGCATCTACAGGCAAATCTAATCCATCAGATGTAATCAAATCAATTTCAAAAAATAGTTGCCCATTATCTCCAAAGTTCCCCTGAATCATATTCTGCCAGTTGTTCCTGTTTCATTTAGGCAGAATACACAATGTCTACTATTTGGATATTTTTCAAGGGATTTTTTATGAGCTTGCATTTTATCCGCATCAATCAAGTAATCACCACTATCTGGCTCCACTGCAATATACCAGCCATAGTGTTCCTTAATCAAATCGGGACGCACACGCTCAAAAACCGCTCGACAACGCTGATAAAATAATTCATCTTCAGCTTTGCGTTTAGCAAGTTCTTCTGGTGGTAAAGTACGCTCTGGAAAAATTCTGCCTCTACGTGCAGGTTGTTTTGCAGTTGATTCAGCCATAGTATTAATCCTACTTAATTGATGCTGCCTTAACTTTATGTTAGGGCAAGCAATTAGTTCCTCTGTCCTTCAATTACGAATTACGAATTACGAATTATACAGTGAAGCATCCTAGACTGAAGATATATCTTCTATCTAGGATGCTTCACAATAAAAAATTGTTGCTGATACAACAATTAATGAACAAAATGTGATGTTTAGACTAGAGCTATCAGCTAGCAGAAACGGTTAAACTGCCGGGTTTCTGAAGATCACCTTGTAAAACCACACCTCGCTGATTGGCATGGATATGACGCAAAATCTTGTAAATTGCCTCAACTTGCTCTGATGCGCCTGCTTTCTCTGCAAGTTCATCAAGAGAAATGGGAGCTTTTTCTTTTTGCAGCACTGCTACCACTCGTGTTTGCAAATCGAGAATGGAGGCGGCTGCTTTTTTGCCAGCTTCTACCCCTGGTTGATGGTAGGCATTGACGTTAACTAAGCTAGCGTATAAACCAACAGCACGCTCATATAAAGCAATTAATGCCCCTACAATTCGGGGATTAACTTGGGGAATGGTGACTGTAATGGAATCGCGGTGATTTTCATAAAGCGCTTGTCGGGTTCCTTGAAGAAAACCAGAAAGATAATCGCCTGATGTAATTCCCGGATCTATTTCAGTGGATGGCCCCTGACGATCTTCCAACACTTCGATGAAGGTAGCAAAGAAATTCGCTACACCCTCACGCAACTGCTGGACATAAGCGTGTTGATCTGTTGAGCCTTTGTTGCCATAAACAGCAATTCCTTGATGGACAACGTTGCCATCTAAGTCTTTTTCCTTGCCCAAGGATTCCATCACCAGCTGTTGCAAATAGCGACTGAATAAAAATAAGCTGTCCTTGTAAGGTAGGACAACCATATCTTTTTGGCCCTTTCCGTTACCAGCAAAGTACCAAGACAAAGCAAGTAAAGCTGCTGGGTTCTTTTTCACATCTGGGACGCGGGTAGCGTCATCCATCTCTTTTGCGCCATCTAGCATGGCACGAACATCAATGCCCTGCAATGCGGCTGGTACTAGCCCCACAGCAGACATTTCTGAGGTGCGTCCTCCTACCCAGTCATACATGGGGAATCTAGCTAGCCAACCTTCGTCTTTAGCCAGTTTATCGAGGTTGCTGTCAACGCTAGTAATTGCTACCGCATATTGAGCAAATTCCAAATTGTGTCCGGCGTAGGCTTTTTTAACCTCAATCATGCCGTTACGAGGTTCCGGTGTTCCCCCAGATTTGGAGATTACCAAAACCAAAGTGCTGGCGAGGCTATTTCGTAAATGATTGAGAACGCGATCAATACCTGCCGGATCGTTATTATCGATAAAGTGAATTTTCAGGGGCGGGAAATCAGGAGCGAGGGCTTCCGCGACGAATTGGGGGCCGAGGGCGGAACCACCAATGCCAATGGAGATAATATCCGTGAAGCGGCTTGCTCTGGGAGGATGAATAGCACCTGTTTGAACTTTTTCCGCAAAAGCTTCAATTTGTTCTAGAGTTTGGACAATTTCTTGTGTAAGTTCTGGAGTTGGCGCTAAATCAGGATTTCGCAGCCAGTAGTGTCCAACCATGCGATTCTCGTCAGGATTTGCGATCGCACCCTTCTCCAGTTGAGCCATATCCGCAAACGCCTTGTCAAACTTCGGCTGCAACGAATCCACAAAGGCATCATCGAACCGTATTCGACTCACATCTAAGTACAGTCCCAATCCCTCGTGGAAATATAACCAGTTTTGGTATCGTTGCCAAAGTGCCCTAGCATCCATAGGGAAATCTCAAATAAAGTGTTTTTCAAAACCAGTTTAATGTAAGGTTATAGCGATCCCTGCCTAGCCTTATACAGTTTACAGTTTTAAGTGCTCCCTTGACTCTTCACTTTAAACATCTGGCATAGGGATGACACGCAGAAATTTCACAATTTCACCCCTGATTTCTATACCAATCAAGTAATTATCGAGGGTAAAGCGGTGAAAAATGCCTTCACTATCAAGCTGTCGTAGTTCTTTTAAATCGCTCAACTGCCACTTTTGGGCTAACTCAGTAAACACAAAATCATACACCCGCTCGTAGGCGGCAGGTTCTAAATTCTTCAGGTCTAGCAAAAAAGACCTTGCATAGCGCATTTCCAGAGTCACTAGGCGTTACCTTAACCAAAACTTGAGGGGGGCCACCAAAAGAGTGCTGAGTTGAAAGCGCTGCTGAATCAGAAAAACATCAACAGTCTTACCGCTTCTTCATGGGTTAAGATATCCCACGGTTGCTGCGATCGCTTGACTTGTTGTATCGCTTTAAGCATATAAAAGTCACAATGTAAAGCTTCGAGAACATCCCAAATGTTTTGCAAATCCTCATCGGCTAACTGCTCGATTAAATGATGCATTCTCAGTCGCAGCAAATTCATACGTCAACTACTCCCTACCAGCAAACACCAACAATAAATAGTATTCCCATAAAATTAGCTACGCTCAAGCTACGCTAAAATTTATTCGCCTGGAGAAGAGGGCAGAGGGGCAGGGAGCAGGGAGCAGGGGGGACAAGCAAAAGTAACTACTTCCCCATTCCCCATTCCCCATTCCCCATTCCCCATTCCCCATTCCCCATTCCCCATTCCCCATTCCCCATTCCAAAACATGGTTGACTATCTCATTTTCTTAGCAATTTCTTCAGCACTTTTTGCTCTATTCGCACTAGGACTTAATTTACAGTGGGGCTTTACGGGGTTAATTAACTTTGGTCATATTGCTTTCATGACCCTTGGAGCATATACAACTGTATTGTTAAGTTTAAAGGGCGTACCCCTACCAATCTCGGCACTAGCTGGGGCAATTGTCGCTGCCTTGTTGGGTTTGATAATTGGTTTTGTAACTTTACGTTTACGGGAAGATTATCTAGGAATTGTCACTATTGGTACGGGAGAATTAATTCGTTTGATAGTAAATAACCAGGAATTACCTGTGGGTGACACCTGGACTTCTGGGGCGTTTGGTGTGCAAAGTTATCCTATACCCCTATCCACAGAGCCGAATTTGTTTGTCAGATTAGTGATGATTGGGCTTTTGACACTGTTGGCTGCTGTAACTTTCTTTACATTGTGGCGATGGATTCGCACCACCCAAATATCTCGGACTACTGATTTAGGCAAAAGGACAACTAGCAAACAAGAATTTGCGTCACGTTTGGGTGTGGGAATTGTTTTAGCAGTTTTGGCAGCAGCAATTTATATTTCTGGGGTAATCGGATTGTATAATTACAACCCAAAAGCAGGTTTAATGCTGGTGTTGCTGTTGGTTTTGGCGTTTGTATACTGGCGCTTAGAAATTTTGGTGCGATCGCCTTGGGGTAGAATTCTCAAAGCCATCCGAGAAGATGAAGAAATTCCCAAGGCACTGGGAAAAAATGTCTTTTGGTATAAATTACAATCTCTCATGTTAGGAGGTGCGATCGCAGGTATCGCTGGTGCATTCTTCGCTTGGCAACTGGCCGCCATTTACCCTGATAATTTCCAACCGCAGATTACCTTTGATACTTGGATTATGGTGATTTTAGGTGGTTCTGGAAATAATATTGGCACAATCTTAGGTGCGGTAATTTTCTTTGCTTACGATGCACTGACGCGGGAAGTCTTACCCAGAATAGTCTCACTTGATGAAGCCCGTTTGGGTGCATTTCGGATCATGGTAATCGGACTAATTTTGATGATACTGATGATTTGGCGACCTCAAGGTATTCTAGGGAAAAAGGAGGAACTTACTCTTGGTAAATAACCAGCCATCGCCACTTCCCCTTTTGGTAGCCACTGGCCTTTCTAAAAGCTTTGGTGGTGTCAAAGCAGTTAACGAAGCAAAAATCGAAGTTGCTAAAGGCAGCATTACGGGCTTAATTGGCCCTAATGGTGCTGGTAAAACCACTTTATTTAACTTACTTTCAAACTTCATTCGCCCAGATAAGGGACGAGTGATTTTTGACGGCGAACCGATTCACAACTTGCAACCATATCAAATCGCCCAGCAGGGAGTAATCCGCACTTTTCAGGTTGCACGGACTCTCTCTCGGTTGTCGGTGTTAGAAAATATGCTGCTGGCGGCGCAAAAACAAACTGGTGAAAATTTCTGGCAAGTTCAATTGCAGCCGCACATCGTAGCTAAGGAAGAAAAGGAACTCGAAGAACAAGCAATGTTTCTATTAGAATCAGTAGGGTTGGCAAAAAAAGCCCACGATTATGCTGGTGGCTTGTCTGGTGGACAACGCAAACTGCTGGAAATGGGACGGGCGCTGATGACTAATCCTAAGTTAATTTTGTTGGATGAACCAGCTGCTGGTGTGAATCCAAAACTGATTGATGATATTTGCGATCGCATTCTCACTTGGAACCGTCAAGATGGGATGACTTTTTTGATTATCGAACACAATATGGATGTAATTATGTCATTGTGCGATCGTGTTTGGGTACTTGCTGAAGGACAGAATTTAGCTGACGGTACACCCGCAGAAATTCAAACTAATCCCAAAGTTCTAGAAGCTTATTTGGGAAAATAGAGTGGCTTAAGTTTGAGAGAAATTCGCACACCGTGTCAAATCTTCGGAAATTTGTCTCTTGTTAAAATCGAGTTGCACCTCATAGTGGAAAAAGCTTTTTATGTCAATGATGACAGTCAGAGATTTAGAGCAAGTTCAAACAGCTTTTACCGAAGCAGGTTTAGATTACCAGTTGGAACTGGAAAATGGGAAAATTTCAATCATAGGCCCGTCAGATATTGTATCCAGCGAAATCAGTAGTCGTCTCATTGCTTTCCTCTTTGCTTGGATAAATCCTCGGCGCTGGGGAAGAGTATTTGATTCTGCTGGCGGTTTCATTATGCCAGATACAAACCTCAAAGCACCCGATGTTTCCTTTGTTCGCGCTTCCCGACTTCTCCAAAGTCCTCGTTACTTTGGAGAACTTGTCCCTGACTTGGTGGTAGAAATTAAATCTCAGAGCGATAAAATTAAGCTTATAGCAGCCAAAATTCTGAAATTTATAGAACTAGGAGCAGTTGTCGGGATTTTGATTGATCCTGATGAAGAGACAGTTACAATTTATCGCTCTACAGGCAAACCTACAGTTTTAGAGAATGGTGATATTTTAACGATACCAGAGCTTTTTCCCGGTTGGGAATTGCCCGTTACTGAATTGTGGCCTCCTATCTTTACCGAGGAAGAAACACAAATTTAGTGAATAACTTTGGTAGCAAATAAACCGCATTATCATTTGGAACCGTCAAGATTGGATAGACTTTTGTAGGCAAATTACGAATTATGAATTATTTTAGTCTTCGTTATTTTCTGCAAAATTGACTTGTTCGTAAAGGTCGCGCAATTCAATTTGAAAATCAACTGTTTGCAGTGATAAAATTGCGGATTCATGTTCAAGTTCAGTAAATGACCATTGACTTTCCGCAGTTTTTACATACTGCATTACATGATACTGATATTGGTCAATTAAAATATATTCCTTGAATTCTGGAATAGAGCGATAATAAAGAAACTTATCGCCTTGGTCATAATTTTTAGTCGATTTAGATAAAACTTCAGCAATTAACATCGGGTTCATAACCGTTGTTGTGCTGGTTCCCGTATAAATAGGCTGTCCCTCAATCACCATCACATCGGGATAAGTATGCTGCCGATAACGGGGTATCCACAAACGCACATCACCAATATAAACATCATAATTTTTACGCCTTAAAGCAATTTTTAAGGATGCAGCTAAATTCAAAGCAATTTTATTATGATTTGTAGTACCACCCGTCATCGGTACAATTTCTCCATCACGATATTCACTTTTATATTCTGCCTTTTCTTCAATTTCTAAATATTCTTCAGGTGTGTAATAGAATTTTTGTGTTTCTAACTGCATAAAAAGACAACCTATAATTGTGCGGTTATTGTGCGACTAAAGCAGTAAGTATTAATTGTACTTCTGCTAAAATCGCTCCTCGAAAGATCAAGTTGCGACCTCGTGACGAATATACGGCACTTGTTGAACGTCGTCACCAACAATAAACTTCATTTGAGTAAAACTACGCACGTCGAGCTAATGTTGAGGGTAATATTTTTCAAGGTGTAGTTAGGTTTGGACTGGCAAAAACACATTTACAGCATATTGCTATTGCTTGTGCTATTAATTTAACGCGGTTTTTTGCCTGCTCAAACAAGAATATACTTGCCTCACTCCGATTTTGATGCTCCTTCCAAGGGGTAGTGACCGAAGAGGCAGGGGACAATTTAATAAGTCCAAGTTTTCAAAGCAAATAAATTTATAGGGTTTCCCCCTTGCTCCCTGCTCTCTGCCCCTTTTCCTCTTCTTTGACTCGCTATCGCTCGACTTTTTACGTCATCTAGACATTCAGGCGATCGCTAACGCCGAAAGATTCACTCAATCAAATACCTGTGTTTGCTAAACTTTAATCTTGCATATTTAGAGTTTTTATAGTAAAAAATCAACCAGAGCTTAGATTATATTTTGCCAGAACTAGCCAAAATCAATGATGCTAGCAACCAAGAGCGATGTCTATGACGGGCTACGCCTACCCCAAATTGTGAATCCTTGATGAAAATACGCCGAGCTAATATCTTCTCCAGCAAATTACTGTAAGTATAAACATAGGTAACTTCAAATCATCTATGCAGCTACTTGCCATCTAGATCGGAACAATTCCTGAACTTAGACAATCTTAGAAATGGTCATCGTCAACAAATGCACTCAGGTAAATATCACTATCTTGGCTGAAGCAAAGGTTTATAGCGCGTAAATGCTACTTGAAACGTAGGATAATTTGCTACTTAAATAATGTTTAATTTTCCCGAACTGCTTTTGATCCCCATTTCGATAGAATGACTAGGCAGAACCCTAAAACTAAAAACCGCTTTTGACTGCGACGCCCATGAATCAACTGAACAATGGTTTTACGATATTTCTAAGTCTGCTAGTCGAGGCGATGCCTTTTTTGCTTCTTGGGGTTTTATTCTCCAGTTTGCTGCTGTTTTTTGTTGATGAGCGCAAATTAGTAGAAAAAATGCCCAAAAATCCATTGCTGGGTGCTTTAGTTGGCAGCATGATCGGCTTTTTATTTCCGGTGTGTGAGTGCGGGAATGTACCTGTAGCGCGGCGGTTCCTAATTCAGGGAGTACCCATGCCAGTAGCAATTGGCTTTTTGCTAGCAGCACCAACAATTAACCCAATTGTAATTTGGTCAACTTGGACAGCATTTCGAGATCAGCCAGAAATAGTAGTCTTACGAGTCGTATTTTCTCTTGCAATTGCCACAATTATCGGGTTTGTTTTCAGTTTTCAAAAGGACTTAAATCCGATACTTCAACCTGCGATCGCTCGGTATATGAAGTTTAATCCACCCGCACAGCCAGAAACCAAGCGCCGTGGTAAACGTTCCCAAGTACAACAGGAAGCAACAGTACCGAATCTGTTACAATCCGGGACTTATATCTTAGGAGGAAAAGCAGGTATACCTCTGCGAATAGATGCGAATTTAGTACCGCCTACCTTAATTTCTACCTCCGATAAACCGCTTGCAGCTAAACTGCGCTTAGTTGTGGATAATAGCGTCCAAGAATTGCGAGAATTAGGCGGAGTGATGATTGTAGGAAGTGCGATCGCGGCTGCTATTCAAGTGCTAGCTCCCCGTGAATTAATTCTCAGTTTGGGTGCTGGCCCTATTACTTCAATTGTGGTCATGCTGATACTAGCAGTAGTGGTGTCAATCTGTTCTACAGTCGATTCTTTCTTTGCACTATCTTTTGCATCAACCTTTAGCAGTGGTTCATTGTTGGCATTTCTGGTTTTTGGCCCAATGATTGACATCAAAAGTGTTGGTTTGATGTTATCTATTTTTAAACCCAAAACTATCTTTTACTTATTTGCTTTAGCAGCACAGTTGACATTTGTATTCACCCTGTTTCTGAATTTGCACGTCTTTTAAAAAAATATTAGTCATTTGTCATTTGTCCTTTGTTAATGACTAATGAGCAATGACTAACGACCAACGACTAATAATTAATGACTAACAAAAATCCCAAATTTAAAATTCCTAATCTGTTATTTCCTTGGCTGGATGCTCTAGCAATTACAGCTTGGGGAATTTTGATGTTGAGGTATTGGCTAACTAACAAGCTGAACCTATTAATTCACCCAAATTACATTTGGTTGGCGGTCGTGACTGGTATCAGCTTCATCATTATTGGTTTATTTAAGATGCAGGAACTTTGGCAACGGCGTCGCCGTGATGTTATGTCAAATACCCAGCATATTAGTTTATTTCCCCCTGGTTGGGGCAGTACTTTGTTGTTAACTACAGCGATTCTAGGTTTTATCATTACACCGCAAGTTTTTGCTAGTGACAAAGCACTTCAAAGGGGTGTAACGGCTGATTTATTGGGAAGTACACGCGTCAAACCCCAAGCCTTTCGAGCTACTGTTCTTCCAGAGGAGCGATCGCTTGTAGACTGGGTACGCACTGTCAATGTCTATCCAGAACCAGATACATATACAGGACAAAAAGTCAAAGTGCAGGGATTTGTTATCCACCCCCCAGATATCGGCAAAGAATATTTGTTCTTAGCGCGATTTGTTTTAACTTGTTGTGCAGCAGATGCTTACCCTGTAGGATTACCCGTCAAACTCCCAAATAATCAAGAAGCTTATTCCCCTGATAGCTGGCTGGAAGTAGAAGGACAAATGGTAACAGAAAATTTGGCAGGTAAACGCCAACTCACCATTGCCGCTACCTCTCTCAAAAAGATTCCTCAACCCCAAAATCCTTATAGTTATTAATTATTTGTTGATAACAAATGACTAATGACAAATGACTAATGACTAATAACAAATGACAAAATCTAAAGCATTTATCCAACCACTAGATCGGATAGCGATCGCACTAATGCTACTGCTAAGTGTGCTGATTGGGTTAATTATATTGCAAGGTGATGTAGTAACTGCTCGTGTCCGAGAATTTACCTGGCAAAATCAACAAATTGGGGCAGAAGATAACTCCTTCACCCTCACCTTCAGCCGCCCAATGGAAGTAAAAAGCGTAGAGGATAACTTAAAAATCGAGCCACCCCTAGCAGGTAAATTCAGTTGGGCTGGGCGGCGGATGGTTTATACACTGTTGACACCAGCACCTTATGGCACGAATTATAAAGTGCAGTTACAGGGAGCCAAAGATAAATTTACCGAGCAAGAAGGTAAAAATCGGGTGATACAGCCCTTTGTTGGTAGCTTTCGTACACGTGATCGCGTCATCCTTTACATAGGAACCGATAAAGAAGAACAGGGACGATTAGTTCTTTACAACTTAACCCAAGAGCAAAAAAGACTACTTACCCCTCAAGACCTGATAGTAATAGACTTTGAGTCCTTTCCTGATGGGGGAAAAATTTTATTTTCGGCTCGTGCGGCTAAAAACCAAGACTTACTTTCAGCGCAACTGTACACAGTGACAACAGGCGTTCCTGGTAAATCTGGACAAGAAGTAGAACCAGCAGGCAAAGTTGACTTAGTTTTAGATAGTAAAGATTATCAAAACCTGAAATTTGACTTATCACCTGATGGGCAAACTATTGTCATTCAGCGAGGCAATAAAAGTAATCCCGGCGACTTTGGACTATGGTTTATGCCAGCAACCAGTAACGGTTCAGCAGAAAAACCCACACCTAAACGTCTGCAAAGCCAACCTGGGGGAGACTTTATGATCACACCAGATAGTCAAGCTGTAGCAGTTGCCCAAGGACAGGGAGCAGCCATCCTACCACTGCAAGGTGATGCCAGGAAACCCCTAGATTTTCTGCCGCAGTTTGGTTTAGTACAAGCTTTCTCTAAAGATGGCTCTCAAGCCGCAATGGTAAAGTTTAATACAGATTACACACGAGATTTGTTTTTAGTGACAAACCAAGGTGTGCAGAAACAACTATTAAAAACAACAGGCTCAATTCTCAGCTGCCAATTTGATATCGCCTCACCCACCCTCTATTGCTTGCTGACACAGCTAGTATCCAAGGAACAATATATAGAACAGCCTTATGTAGTGGCAATTGATCTAAAAACCGGGCAACAGAAACCACTTCTAGTACTGCCTCCCGCTCAACGGAATGTGCAAATGAGTTTATCATCTGATGGTTTGGGCTTATTATTTGATCAAGTAGTACCGCAGGCAAACCCCCCAGCATCATTACCTACAAACACTTTGAAAACTGACGATGGAGATGTTATTGCTACAAGTAGTCTGTGGTTAATGCCTCTGTTGCCCATCGCTGATGCTGCGACTGTTGAAATTAGACCAGAACAACTCCCCTTAGCCGGATTTCATCCCCGGTGGCTACCTTGAAAGAGAGGCAAGGGAGCAGGGAGCAAGGGAGATAAAACAGAATGGTTAAGAATTTTGAGTAGGGGAATGCTACTTCATTATCTTGTGCCATGAGGATTTCGCAATTTTGGAAATAGCATCAACCGCCAAATCGATATCAGCCCGCGAAACATCTAAATGAGTGACTGCCCGAATAGAATGACCAACGGCTCCCATTTTCACACCATGCTCCTGTAACAGAGTGAGAAACATGGCTTTGTCGAGTCCTAATTTTGAAACATCAAAGAAAACAATGTTTGTCTCAGGTTTTGGATCTCGAACTATAATTCCTTCAATTTCACTCAGTCGTTGAGCTAGATAAGTTGCGTTGTCGTGGTCTTCTTGTAGACGTTCAACATGATGGTCAAGGGCATAGAGACAACCTGCTGCGACAATGCCAGCTTGACGCATTGCGCCACCAAAAATGTGTTTATATCGACGTGCTTCAGCAATGAATTCCTGTGTACCTGCAAGAACAGCACCGATTGGTGCGCCCAGTCCTTTAGTAAAGTCAATCCAGACAGAATCAACACAGGCAGCAAAATCTTTGGCTGGAGTTTGAGATGCAACAACTGCATTTAAAAGTCGTGCCCCATCCATGTGGGTCGCTAAATCTTTTTGACGAGAGAACTCGCAAACCTCACGTAGTTCATTGAGCCGCCAAACCGAACCCCCCCCAAAATTGTGGGTTTGCTCTACACACAATAAGCGGGGAATTGCAGAGTAAAGGTAAGGAGCAGTTGCGACTCTTTCAAGTGATTGAGCCAGAGCATTGACTGTAAAAATTCCTCGAACGCTGGCGATTGGTTCCATCAGCACACCAGAAGTCATCGCTGCACCCCCCGATTCAGCTCGAATAATGTGTGCCATCTGCTCTACTAGCACTACATCAGCAGGGCGAGTATGGGTCTTGATTGCTACAAAGTTACAAATGGTTCCACAGGCAAAGAAAAGAGCGGCATCTTTGCCTAGTAAATCTGCAACCCGTTCTTGCAATTGATTAACGGTCGGATCTTCTCCTTTTTGCTCATCTCCAACTTCAGCCGTGGCGATCGCTTGTCGCATTGCCTGTGTCGGCTTTGTTTCAGTATCGCTTGTTAGCAGAATCATCGGCACTCCTAGAGCAGGTAAGTAGGTCGGCGTAAATAATTATTGTTGCAATAAGACAGGGGGCAGGGGAGCAGAGGGGACAAGGGAACAAGGTGACAAAAGTTTAGAACTTCTTTCCCCTTGTCCCCAATTCTCAAGAGTCCCCAAGTCCTCTTCCCCATGCTCAATGCCCAATGCCCGTGGTTATTTGGTTCTAATCGCATCCAGAACTTTGGCTGACTTTTTCCCAACAAAAGTATTATTCAGCATCGTATGAGAATCATCAGTTGGGCCTACATCAGAATCTGGATGATAGATAATAATTCTTAAGGAATCATCAATTGCACTAAAGCTATGTAACTTATTTTCTGGAAGACAGAAGACCGTTCCCGCCTCCATTTTGAATGTTCCTTCGTCCACCTGACAAGTTCCACTACCCGCAGCGACAAGCCCGATTCGTAATGAGGGATGGGTATGGGGAGTTTGCGATACACCTGGAGGAACGTAGAGGAAATTCAAGCAGGGTTCTCCACGTCTTAAAGGATTAATCAGAACCGTTGAAGAGCAGCCATCAATATAATTCAATCGCCCTAATGGTTCGATAGGCCCCCCAATTGTAAAAAGTCCAGTGTAGTTGAGTCGCGTTGCGACTAACACTTTTCCTATACCATCTAAAGAAAAGTTCCCTGGAACTGCGGCAAAGCAGTTTTTTCGCAATAAGAACTCTCCGTTACTGCTGTTGAAGGTAACTTCGCCCTCTGAAACAAATAGAAAGTGTGTATCTTTTTTACTCTCATTAACTTTGATCGAATTGATAACCCAACAACCACTTGATGGATGATCTGCCATCGTGTAGTCAAGTTTTGTCGCCTCTAGGAATCGCTGACAGTAAAACTTTTGGTAGTTCCCTATAGGAATGCTAAATAGTTCGGACTCCAGAGAAACATTTTGGGCTTGTTTTTGTAATAGTGTTTCGCTTAAATGTTGCATAATTTATATATGTTATTTATGTTGCCTTACGTAGTGGAAAACTCGGTTATTCCAATTATTATTTAATAGATGAATTAAAAACTGTATCCGTTTAATTACTTAAGTATTTTTTAATTTTAGTTATTTTTATACAGTGTAGTTTTTAATATAAGTAATAAAGTATACTTTAAACAATTTTCTTGTAGTCATTAAAAAAGCTTGACACATTGAAGTAAATGGTTAGAAAAAGCCTCTTGCTAAATAAGCTTGAAATTGTTTGCTAGGACTGTATTTACTCAGAAAAACCCCCTATCAAGTTGAGGTTATTCTTTAAAAAAATTTTATTGTATTACTTAAATAAATTGCTACCTCTTTAATAAATTTTTATGAGTATTTATTCGTAATTATCATGATTTCCTGATATTTAAGTTCTAGCAGAAGCTCTTAGTTGTTTGCTGACATGAAATAGCGATCGCCCAAAATAACAGAATAATACTTCAGTACTTTACATATTGACTATCGTGTGGGTTATAAGCTTGTTAAGCTAAAAGTCCTACTCTGCCTTGTTCACAGGCTTTACTCTTGTTAAACCACGAGGCTCTACCTCCTACAAGAGATTACAAAGCTCTGCCTTTTAATTAGAGGTAAGTCACATTTGATTGTCTCTGCCAATACGTAAGTACTACCAAATTAGCTCATAACAATAAATACTTGTACTGACATCTATCGTAAGTAATAAAAAACTCAGCATAAAAAAGTATTGAGGAATACATTTTTAATTTAGATATTAAGGGGGATGCGATTATAGACAATAATTTATGTGATGAGGCAGTTTTTCTATGTAGAAAAACTTCATCAGCCAATATAGTTTAGTTTTTAAGCATCGGGTTTCTCTTCTCTGCCGCCTATCCCCAAAGGCGGCTTGAATTCCGCTTCCGTCTCTTCTTGACGGGTAAGAGCATCGTAGTGTTATAACGGCATCAGTCTAGACACAAAATGGGGAACACCAATTGATAATTAATTGCTGGTGCTTGGAGAGAGTTAAACTTAGCTTCTAGAGCAAACCCTGATTAGACACAGTTAATAAGCAATGCTAATGCCAGCACTGCTGAATATTTTTAAGCAGGTGAGTCAAGTAGTGATGAATGAAGCTAACACCTCAAACAAGGGGGTTGTGATGGAATCCCTAAATTCTGCTAATTCGCCACAATCAGAGCAGGCGAGTTGTCCGTTTTACTCAGTTGTGCCTAATGACAATATGACAGTCAGCAAACTGCCACTCCTCATGCCAGCTGATGATACACAATTTTCAAAAGATACCACCCAGCAAGACTGGGTTGCAGAGCCTGAAAGCGGTAAACAAGCACTTATTGACTCAGAATTTCAGAACCTGCTGGCATTGAACGAAGAATTGCGTGCAGCTAACAATAACTTGTATGAACAAGTAGAGCAGCTAAAAGATAATCTAGCTGAGTCAGAAAAGGTTTTGCAGTGGCAGAAAACTCGTTCTAGCGTTAGTGAGTCGATGCTCAACCAACACGCTCAAGAACTGGCTGCGGCTCAAGAACAAATAAAATCGCTATTTCAAACATTAGAAACTGCTGTACAAACTGCTCAACAGCAGGAAATTCTCGCTGAAAGTTATAAAGCACAGCTACAAATCAGCCAACAACGCCTTGCCCAGCTAGAGCGAGAATGTACGTTGTTACACACTAACAGCAGCGAACAGTCTCAGCAGTTATTGCAATCAGAAACTGTTTGTCGGGAGTTACGTACTAGACTGATGCGACAACAACGCCAGACGCTGCAATTTAAAGCAGCTTTAGAAAAATGTTTAGATACATCAGTTCCTAACTATGACTCGCTAGAAGATACTGCAAAACATCCCAAAGACATAACTAGTAAGCAAGGAAGATTCTCTAGAAAAGCTCGATCTTTGTTTCCTAACGCCCAGCCAATTCAACCTTGGTCAGCAGAACCAGAATCCCTGACTGATGATCTAGATAATTCTTGGGGCGAACCGTCAGCAACAATCCCATTCCAAAGAAATGAATCGACTCCGACGCCATCATCTTCTTGGAACTGGTCAGTTAAGCAAGATTCGTCAATACCAGGAGAATCCGCTCCTCCTCCAAAAATTGATGATTCTCCAGAGACACCGGAAGCTGTTTCAACATCAGGGTCATCAAATTTAGATCAGCAATTAGATAGTCTCATCCAAATGTTTTTCACCTCCCAGTCAGCATCTGCACCACCACCTGCGCCAAAAACGAATGTGGATAATAATCAGGGTGATGCACCTATTTGGGAGACTTTAGCAACAATCCTAGAAGACAATGAGGAATTAGAAAATCCACAGGAGGAGCAGTTGGCAGCAGAAACTAATTCTCCTACAACTACCTCCACTTCTTGGACAATAGATTCTGTAGTCTCACCAGCCAATGAGTTAGCAGTTTCTTCTACTTCACCTCACACTCAGACGCCGCCTGAAGGAACTGAAGATTACTGGTCAGAATCACAATTGACCCAGTTGGAATTGTCGGCAACTGATTTATCTCTAGAGTCATTAGGTGATAACACCAATGATACAAGTTCACCTTCACCAGTGGTTTATCCCCAACGTCCACCCAAGGGGCGTAAGTCATTGGCATCTGTGGAACTGCCAAATTTCCGCCCCAAGAGTCAATAGTTAGTTGTCATTTGTCTAATACTAATGACTTCGGAATTATGGCTTCTGGGTTGGCTTTTACTACTTGAGCGCGCGATCGCGGTTTGCCTGTGGCGATCGCATAATTAATCGCTAGCAGCCACAGCCACAAACTTGGATTCCGGGGTTCTAGCCACAAACCTACTCGGTTTAAGAAGCGTGGGAACCACGGACTCAGCAAAGCACCTACTAGGGCATGACGACCGAAGTTGAAATAACTACCAAGCCATCGCCCTAAATCTCTAGGGCCAGCAAGTTCCCAAATCCATAAAAGTAAGGCAGGATTTCTTCTAGCTGCTTTAAGTGCTAGCCGATTAAAGGTTAACCAATCACACCTATCTTTAATGAAGTTATCTGCTACTTCTTGGGGTTCGTCTGCTAACAGTCCAAAAAAGGTGTTGAGCATAGAGTTAATCCGTTGGGGTGGTAAAAATTTTCCAGTGGGTACCATCATGCCTTTGGAAAATAGCCAAGTCACGGAAACGTTGCTTTGGTAAGCGCGAATTCGGTTCAAGTGGCGGAAACTCAACAAGTCATGTTTGAGAGCAGTATCCAACAGAGTTGTTAAACGCTCTAAGTTACGAACTAGCGAACCAAAACCGGTAAAGACTAGGGGAGACTGGAGTGATGCTGCATCACCGATCGCAATCAATCGATCAAAGGCAACTGTGCGATCGCTACTTCCGACACTAAAATGCCCCGGTATATACCCAAATGTCGGTTTTTTCCACACCAATTTGTCCATATCGCACCTGCGATACTCTGGCAAAATCGTGAAAAAGTCCTCATACATCTCTAGCAAGGAACCGGGATTTTCAGCATTGACCTCATGGTAATGAAATAAATAAATCGTTAGTTCATCATCTGCCCCAGGAAACAGTTCCCAAATCAACTGCCTTCCTCGCGAAATATCTCCATGACTGTAAAGCACGTCTCCATATTGGGAATCCCATACTTCCGGCTCAAATCCACTCTCAATTGCCGCTCCCACCGTCGGACATACACTATCAAAAGCACGACCACCATTTAATTGCCAAGCGATGGGGGATGCAGTTCCCATTGCATCAATTAACAGTCGTCCACTTACTTGCTTTTCAACCTGACTGGGTAAATGCTTGACTTTCAAAAGTACTTGTGATATATCAATATCTGCACGGATAAACTCTGTCTCATCCCAGATTTCACCGCCTGCCGCTTGCAATTTTTGCCCACACATTTGGAGCCATTTTTCAGAATCTAAGCCTAAATTTAGCACTGTAGGTGTGTGGAGGACGGGCGATCGCAGTTTAGCTGGATTATTAGCATCAAAAAACTTATTGAATCCGTCTTTGTATTCCCTGGCAATGATGGTTTCTAACTCAGCGGGGGTGATTAAACCCAGGTTAACTAAGCTTTGAATCTCATCGCGGGAAATATTCCATTCTCGGTTCATCCGCCCAAAGGGCATTCGTTCCACCAGCAGGACTTTATATCCGAGTTTGGCCATCAGTGCTGCATGAATTGCGCCTAGTGCGCCACCGATGTAGATGATGTCATAAGTCGGAGATGAGGGTGAAGAGGCAGGGGGGCAGGGTGCAGGGTGCAGAGGAGAAAAATTTTCCCCCTGCTCCTTGCTCTCTGCTTCCCCTGCTCTCCTATCCCTTCGACTGGAAAAAACCACCTGACGCGGCTGTTGCGGATTCCGTACTCCTTCGCGCCATCGTTGTTCCCACCAGTAGGCACGCGTTAGGTCATATTCACCGTTGGGCATTTTCTGAAAATACTTGACGGTGAGGGGGTAAGCAGAGCCTAGTGCTGCAAATATTGATTGCTTAGATAAATCAATTGCTGGCGGTTCTGGATAATGATGCGGAAAACGGCTTCTGATTTCTTTGGTTAGGCGTTGCAAAATCTGTCCCTCTTTGGGAAAGGGTTGTTCTGCCCAACGAAACACTTTCAGATAGGTAGTTCGTTGCACCGACCAGACAAATACCGAAAGTTCCGCAGGTAAGTTTTCGGAAATAGTCCCGGTAGCAGTTGTAGTTGCAGTGGGGATTTTGAGGCGAAAACCTTCCGAGGTAAGCACTTTTTCTCCATTTCCGGGTTCAAAATCTGTTTGTAACCAGCTACGCACAGTTGCTATATCCGAAGTTGGAACTTCTAAATAAAGAATTTCTCTCATCGTTTCCTGATATCTCCGATCAATCTACTCACTAAGACAGATTTTATGAAGGCACAAAGTAAGGTAAACTCCGCCCTATTACTTTCGTAAAGATTCAGTGAAGAAATTTTAAGAATGTGTCAAATTTATTGTTCATTTTGTATTTCTGTAAACCCACGCCATGAATTATCCCATTCCAGACAGTCCCCAGGAAATTGTTGCCTTAAAACAACAGCCAATTGATGAAGAACTAGTTGCCAGTGCGATCGCTGGAGTAATAAAAATTGTCCGCGCTCAGGGTCAATCTTTGGAAGAATTAACCGCTCAGTTGCTAGCAGACGATCCACTGTTGGATCAGCAACAACGTCGCTGGTTGAGCCAATTAGTTGCCCAATGTTGGGAAAATTTCTCCTAAAACCTTGCATAATTAAGATGAAGTTTTTGTCGCAGCATTAGATTTCTAGGTGCAGACCTAAATGTTAGCGATGCCTGCAACGGGCTGCGCTTACGCATTTTAGGTATAGGAGTAACATGAAGTCAGGAATTAATTATCCTTGCTGTAATTAGGTATCAAAAGTAAATAGTAAATGTGTTCTCTGCAAGATATTGAAAGATAGTTTTAGCCAAGAAGAAATTGAAATTTGCGGTTTTTCTAAAACTTGATATACACACAAGTCATTGAATTAGCTAAAAATCTTGAATAACCTCACCCTATTTTAAGAGCATGTTGGATATGAATAAGAACCTGCTATCCGCAAGTATAAGCGGATAGTAGGTTATGGATGGCGGTTATTAAAAGATTGAGCGATCGCTTTCTTACGGTTTGAGTGTTCCCATAAATCCATTGGTCATCTTGCAGCAGATGTTCAAGATATCCACCCCGTCTCTCAACCAAAGTTTGACCCGCTTGTAAGGTTAGCTGGCGTTTGTCCTACTTTAACCATCGCGCTGCATCTTTGGCATGGTAGGTCAAAATCAAATCTGCCCCAGCTCGTTTAAACCCAGTTAAAGTTTCCATAACCACGCGTTCCTCATCAATCCAACCATTGAGAGCCGCAGCTTTTATCATCGCATACTCACCAGAAACATTGTAAGCCGCAACTGGTAAGTTACTCGCTTCTTTCACCCGCCAGATAATGTCCATGTATGCCAAGGCTGGCTTAACCATGAGCATATCCGCACCTTCAGCAATATCCAGTTCAATTTCTTTAATCGCTTCGCGGGCATTACCTGGATCCATTTGGTAAGTTCTTCTGTCCCCAAATTGCGGTGTCGAGTCTGCTGCATCCCGAAATGGGCCATAATAACCCGAAGCATACTTAGCAGCATAAGACAAAATCGGCGTATCTTGAAATCCGGCTTCATCCAAACCCTGACGAATTGCCTGGACAAAGCCATCCATCATTCCCGAAGGTGCGATGATATCAGCACCGGCTTTTGCTTGCGAAACTGCTGTTTTTTTCAACAATTCTAGAGTCGGATCGTTTAAAACTCGTCCTGTTAAATCACCAGTTTGTAAATAACCACAATGACCGTGACTGGTATACTCACATAAACAAGTATCAGCAATTACAATCAAATCTGGAACTGCTGCTTTTACCGCAGTCGCAGCTTTTTGGACGATACCGCAATCATGCCAAGCGCCAGTGGCATCCACATCTTTATCAGCCGGAATACCAAATAAAATAATAGAAGGAATTCCTAAGTCGTAAACTTCTTTTGCCTCTTCGATAATTTTATCTACCGAAAGTTGGTAGACTCCGGGCATCGATTTTACTTCGTTAGCGATTCCCTCACCCGGTACAGCAAATAGTGGGTAAATTAAATCGCTTGTTGTCAAAACATTTTCACGAACCATCCGGCGCAGTTGAGGATGAGTACGCAGACGACGGGGGCGATGTGTAGGAAACATAAAATTTTATGAAGAAAAACAACGCAAATGGACACAAAATAAAGCGTCACAAAAGCAGGCTAAAATTTTCCTGCCGTCAGACAGACTACAAACAGTGCTTAACTGTCCTTTGCCCTACTCTTAATCAAGTTGTAGGGCAATTTTGTATTCTACAGCCTGGTTGCATCTATCCGACGGGCTGGAAAAAAAACAACATAGTAAGCAATTCAAAATTCAAAATCGTAAAACCCTCTCAAAAATCCTGGAGAATTGAGGGGTGAAATTTAAACGCATAGGCGCTTCTCTACGAGACGCACTCGCGTTCGCCTTCCCGCAGGGTAGTGGTGTAGAGGTAAACGCAGAGGCACGCAGAGAATTCGCTAGTAATTCATGAAATGTTGTACTTAGTAGCAATAACTGACAATTACCAATGCCCAATACCCCATACCCAACAATAATCTGTATTAAAAAACTCGGAAAATATAGGGATAACGGAAGGGTATATCAGGATTGCTGAAAACTTTTACGAGGGCCCAAATTGTTAATCCCCAGTGCAATATATATCCCAGACCGGCTAATGGCCCGAGCAATAATAGAGGTAACACTAACCAACCGAATAGAAAAAACAGCGCTCCTAGAATTCCTCCATAAAGCCAAACGTTAAAGTGGAAATTAATGGATTCTTTGGCGTTTTCTTTAACAACAGGATCATCAGATACAAAGAAGATGGCGATAGGTATACCTACAGATACCACTGCTGTGCTGAAAAAAATCGCTCCATGCGACAAGGCGGATAGAAGCTTTCGCTTATCTGTGTCGTACATTGCTTTCTCCTATTTAGTCAGATTGTTGCTTATATTACGACCCTATCACGAGCATCGTTGTCTTAAGATTAAAAGACTTACTAGAGTCAAAAAAATTAAGTTAACTAACAAACAAATACACTTATGTCTACTGAACTTCAGTCTGAACTTATTCAAGCAGTTGAACTTCGCCGCAACTTTGCAATTATTTCTCACCCTGATGCGGGTAAAACTACACTAACAGAAAAGCTGCTCCTATACGGAGGTGCAATTCACGAAGCTGGGGCGGTTAAGGCGCGACGGGCACAGCGCAAAGCGACCTCTGATTGGATGGCGATGGAACAACAACGGGGTATTTCTATTACTTCCACTGTGTTGCAATTTGAATACCAGGACTGTCAGATAAATTTATTAGACACTCCCGGACACCAAGACTTCAGTGAAGATACTTATCGCACCCTTGCGGCCGCCGATAATGCAGTGATGTTGATTGATGCAGCAAAAGGTCTGGAACCCCAAACCCGCAAATTGTTTGAAGTATGTAAGTTGCGGGGTATCCCAATTTTTACATTTATCAACAAGCTTGATCGCCCAGGAAGAGAACCTCTGGAACTTTTGGATGAAATTGAGCAAGAATTGGGATTGCAAACCTATGCGGTCAACTGGCCGATTGGGATGGGCGATCGCTTTAAAGGGGTTTTTGATCGGCACAAGCAACAAATTCACCTGTTTGAACGCAGCGCCCACGGCAGCCGAGAAGCCCGTGATACGATTGTGGAATTAGGCGATCCGAGAATAGAAGAACAGCTAGAACAAAGCTTGTACTACCAACTAAAAAATGATTTGGAACTGTTAGATGGAGTTGGGCCAGAGTTGGATTTGCAGCTGATACACCTCGGCAAAATGACGCCTGTGTTCTTTGGTAGCGCCATGACTAACTTTGGTGTAGAGTTATTCCTAAAGTATTTCCTCGACTATGCCCTCAAACCCGGTTCTCACTACAGTAGTGTTGGCGAAGTTCCCCCTACATATCCAGAATTTTCGGGTTTTGTCTTCAAGCTGCAAGCGAATATGGATCCAAAACACCGCGATCGCGTCGCATTTATCCGGGTTTGCACTGGTAAGTTTGAAAAAGATATGATGGTGAATCACGCCCGTATTGGTAAACCCATCCGTCTGTCTCGCCCGCAAAAACTCTTTGCTCAAGAGCGAGAATCGATTGATGTGGCTTATCCTGGCGATGTGATCGGTTTGAATAATCCTGGTGTTTTTGCGATCGGAGATACAATTTACACGGGACAAAAGCTCGAATATGAAGGGATTCCGTATTTTTCGCCAGAACTGTTTGCATCTTTGAGGAATCCCAACCCCTCGAAGTCTAAACAATTCCAAAAAGGCGTTGCGGAATTGCGAGAAGAAGGTGCTGTGCAAATTATGTATTCAACTGATGAAGCCAAGCGCGATCCAATTTTAGCGGCGGTAGGTCAGTTGCAATTCGAGGTAGTGCAGTTTCGCTTACAAAACGAGTATGGTGTAGAAACCATATTAGAGTTATTGCCCTACAGTGTCGCCCGTTGGGTTGAGGGTGGTTGGGAAGCATTAGAAAAAGTGGGACGAATATTCAATACCACTACAGTTAAAGACAGTATGGGACGACCAGTGTTGCTATTCCGCAACGAATGGAATTGTCAACAATTACTGGGCGACCATCCAGAGTTAAAATTAAGCGCGATCGCTCCAGTTTTTTCTAGTCAACAACCAGTGGAGGAATGAAGAAGAATACAGAATACAGAATTCTGAATTCAGAATTAGTCCTACAAAATAGCTAACTGAATTCTGACTCCTGACTCCTGGATTCAATCTTTATCATTCACTTGACAGGCAAAACTTGGGCGCGGTTGATTTCCACGGCATCCGAGGTTCGCGCTTTTGCACAAACGTGGATCACTTAGAAGAGATTGGAGTGCCAGAATTTGTATGCCTTCACATGCCAAACCGTCTTTGGAGGCTGGTTTAGTTGCCCTCAAGCAGGGAAATTACCAAACAGCGATCGCTCAACTAGAACCTATTGCTAGCAGCCAAAGTAATGGTACTGCTAGCTTACAAGCCCAGGTTGGTTTAGTGATGGCTTATGCACGGATTGGAGAAGCCTCCAAAGCGATCGCTATTTCTCAGAATCTCATTGAGAGTAACAATCCGCAAGTTCAAGAGTGGGCAACACGCGCTCTCGAACACCTAACAAAACGCCAAAAACGCGACCAAGAATCAAAAAATGTCGAAACTGGATTTGTTGCTTTAGATAATTCAACTCCAAATTCAACGCCAGATTCAGCCCCAGTTACTCCCCCGGAAACTCCGACATTAGAGGAACCAAAAGACCAAGTAATAGAAACTAAGAGCAACGACACCCCGTCAATGGTGCCACTAGCTAAACTCAAAGCTACAGTCGCGACACCATTGCCAGCAGCAGGAGGATCTGTACCCTTAAGCGGCTTTATGGGTTCTGTTACCCGCACCCAAGCTAAATTATTCGGCGTTATTTATTGGCGGCAAGCACAACGCGCTAGAGCATGGCAACCCCTACGCAAACCGAAATTAATCCCTTTGCGGCTGTTGACAGCAGGAACATTCATCGCTCTGTTTTGGGTGATGCGAGAAATGCTCAAGTTCGCAATGGGATTCATCAACCAGACTTTAGTCAAACTCCCTTATCTGGAGCCGTTGCAGCTTTTATACCGCGACCCTACTAAATTGTTGCTAATAGTATTGGTGATTTTGATCGGAGTATCACCTTGGTTGCTGGATCTGCTACTAACTAAATTGTATGGTCAGCGAGAATTTTCTAAAGATGTATTGAATGCCCATAGCCGCGAAGCTGTTCGGGTGCTACAACGTTGTTGCCAACAGAGGCACTGGCCGTTACCCAAACTGCGGATTTTACCAATGGCTGCACCAATTATCCTGACTTATGGTAGTTTACCACGTAATGCCAGGATTGTTGTAAGTCAGGGGTTATTAGAGCAACTAGCTGATGATGAAATCGCCATTATCTACGCTACACAGCTAGGGCATATTGCTCACTGGGATTTTGCTGTGATGTCTTTGTTGCTGCTGGTGACACTACCAATTCATCGGCTATATCAGCAAGTATCGAATTGGGGAGACAAAATATCAGGGAAGATTTGGCGATCGCCGATGGCAATTCTGGCTAGTATTGTTTATGGAGTTTGGTGTTTGCTGACTGGGACTGCATTATGGTTGTCGCGGTTGCGGCTTTATTATAGCGATCGCGTCGCCTCTGAAATTACTGGTAATCCCAATGCTCTGATTCGCGCTTTACTCAAAATCGCCATTGGCATTGCAGCTGATATCCAAAAAGAGGAACAGACCAGTTGGCAACTAGAAAGCTTAAATCTCTTGACACCAGTCAGCCATCAACAGAGCCTTTCTTTGGGCACTATTGCCAGTAATTTATCTTTTGAATCCTTTTTGAAGTGGGATATTGCTAATCCCTATCGCCGATGGTTTACTATTAATAATAGTCATCCCCTGATGGGCGATCGCATCGAACGCCTCTGCCAAATAGCCCGTCACTGGCATCTAGACACTGAACTACATTTTGCTAACGAACCATCAAAAGTTAAGCGTCAGTCTTTCTTATTACAAATTGCTCCCTGGTTGGGAATTCCTTTAGGGGTTCTGTTTGCAGCTTTCTTCTACCTAGCCTGGCAATTAGTATTCGCACTCAAGTTGTTTTTAAATTTAAAGTGGGGATACGATGCTTCGTCTTTAATTACAGGCTCCCTTCTAATTGGCTTTAGCATCGGTACACTGATACGGATTAATTCTTTCTTCCCCGATATTAAGCCTGCCACTGTGCAAACTGACGATTATCTACCCAACCTGTTAGCTGACCCTTCTGCCTTACCAATTGATAGTATCAGCGTGTGTCTTGTAGGTAAATTATTAGGTCGTCAAGGCACTAGCAACTCCTTAGCGCAAGATTTAATCTTTCAATCGAGCGCAGGTTTAGTGAAATTACACCATGTTTCTTGGTTAGGACAGCGAGTTAATCACCAGGATTTAATTGGTAGGCAAATTATCGTCACAGGTTGGTTCCGCCGAGGAGCAACACCTTGGATCGATATCCAAACCCTAGAAACTCAAAGTGGTAAAACCATTCATAGCCCTCATCCCATTTGGTCTACTTTTTTAGCAGTTGCAGCACAGGCTTGGGGCGCATACATTTTTCTCACTAGTTAGTTATTGGGCATTGGGCATTAGTCATTAATCATTTGTCATTGGTCATTAGCAAAGGACAAAGGCCAAATTGGAATGTAAACAAAAGTTGCAGGTTTTCTTTAAAAATGTTACATTTATTTACACAAGCGATAGTAAGCGACATAACTTAGCACTACAGCTTATTTGTGGATTCGGATGTTTTTCCCCCGCTCCATACCTTTTATCTTTCCAACACAGCAGTAAATTAACCAGCCAGTGGCTGGTTTTTGTTTCAAAATATGCTCCCTTGAATAAAAAAATGTGTTTTATGTTACGATGCAGTAATACTAATGTCAGAAATGTATGCGCTAAACTAGCTACGTAGAAAATACCGTGGTAATGTTAGGAATGGTATTTGATTCTGCGAAAAAAGGCATGGAAGAAAGCGTGTACTTTAGCAGGCAATAGGCTATTAAATTTATAATTCTTAGAATTAAGGTGTTATTAGCTCACCATAGTGTGAGCCTTTAGATTAAACAAGCTTGATCCCGACGAAAAACTGTATTGTTGTATAGGTTGACAGTTTCGAGCAAAAAATTGGTTGATGGCAGTCTTGGTCAATAGCATCTATTTAATTAAAAGCCAAAGCCAAATGATTGTTTTCTTGCCTTGCCATGTTCATTTAACTCTGGAGGTATAGTTCATGTCCATTCGCCTATATATAGGTAATTTGCCTAAAGAAGAAATAGATCGTCAGGATCTGCAAGCAGTTTTTGCAGCAGAAGGTGATGCTGTAACTACTAAATTAATTAAAGACCGTAAAACTGGCAAATGCCGTGGTTTCGGTTTTCTTACAGTCAACAACGACGATCAAGCTGACGAAATTATTGAAAAATATAATGGTCAGATGTTTAAAGACACTCCGATTAAGCTAGAGAAGGCATTACCTCGGACAAAAGGTGATGAGGGCGAGGAGCAAGCTCCAAAACCAGTTACTGCTGCTAGTAGTACTCCCACTCCTAGCCCTAATAGAGAAGGTAGCCGCCGCGAGAAAAGCTCTAAGAAGCCTCGTCGTGGCTCAGGTGGCGGCGGCGGTTCTCGTGAAAACAGCACCACAACCACCGATTCAGACGCTATTCGTCCAGATCCTCGTTGGGCTTCGGAATTAGAAAAGTTGAAGCAGATGCTAGCTGCACAAACTACCAATTAATCCTTAAGGGAGAAAAATTAAAAATTAAAAATCAGAATTTTTTTTGATTTTTAATTTTTAATTATTTATTGATTATTCCCTAGTACGTCACGGTAGAAATAGAGCAACCATTCAAAATCCCTAAAAAGCTGATTCCATAATGCTTTTGACTTTTAACTTTTGACTTCCGCCTTGCGGTACTAGCTGCTTAGTTAAAAGCTAATTGCAGCTAATTTTGTGAATGCGTAGGCGCAGCTCAATCTATGCATCCCATAGTAAAATCAAGCTATACATAAATTTCACGCATTCCATATACTTACGTAATAGCAATAAGCCTATAGTGATACAACAGTAACTTCCATAGAATTACTGTTAGAACTTGTTTATAAAAAAATTAAGTTTTTGTGATTAGGCAAATTGAAAAAGCTGACTGAAAATGAATGCGATGCCTACGGCGGGCTGCGCCTACGCAGTAATTGTCTAGATTTGATAGGTTATAGCTAGTTGATATGCCAAGGTGAACGGTCGGCGCGATTGCTCTAAAGATAATCTACACTCAAAGTGATACCGATCATTTGCAGCTTCTGTTATGTCCTCAACTCTAGATTCTTTGCCACCTGCGCTCGCTAAAATTGTCCAGCGCTTTCAACGCGCTTCCGAACCGAAGCGACGCTACGAACAGCTAATCTGGTATGCTCAGAAGCTCAATGAGTTCCCAGAAGCTGATAAATTACCCGAAAATAAAGTTCCTGGTTGCGTGTCTCAAGTTTATATCACCGCAGCCTTGGATGACGGTAAGGTTGTGTTTCAGGGCGATTCCGATTCTCAGTTAACCAAAGGATTAGTGGGGCTTCTGGTTGAAGGATTACATGGATTAACGCCAAGTGAGATTGTCCAGCTTACTCCAGATTTTATTCAAGAAACAGGTTTAAACGTTAGCCTGACACCTTCCCGTGCTAATGGATTTTACAATATTTTTAAAACCATGCAAAAAAAAGCATTGGAATGTAAGTTAGATTTGCCTAGCTAAACTTGGTCATTTGTCATTGGTCATTAGCAAAAGACTACTGACAAAAAACAACTGACAAATAAGGTTACAACTACCAAAATTTAGTCTAATGTCAACAAATTTATTATCTACCTCTGCTGCTACTGGCTTTGGTGGAGTAGTTCAAGAATATCTCTGGAATTGGGAAAATCAGCAATTACGCGTTGTTTATGAAACCCTCGGCAAAGGTTCACCGTTATTGCTGCTACCATCTTTCAGCAGTGTTTCAACGCGTTTGGAAGTAGGCGAACTTGCCAAGTTACTAGCTGCCAATTTTCAAGTTATAGCAATAGACTGGCCTGGATTTGGTGAATCTTCTCGCCCTAGTTTGAATTACCGACCGGAAATATATCAGCAATTTCTGGAAGATTTTATCAAAGCTGTTTTTAACACTCCCATTACTGTGGTGGCGGCTGGTCATGCTGCTAGCTACGTTTTCCAATTAGCTGTCAAAAAACCTGATACTTTCTCACGAATTGTGTTGTTAGCTCCTACTTGGCGTGGGCCTTTGCCGACAATGGGGGCAAGTCAACAGATAGCTGGCTTTGTGAGAGAATTGGTGCGATCGCCTATACTTGGTCAAGCTCTCTACAAACTCAACACTACCCCATCCTTCTTAAGTTTGATGTACCGTCGTCATGTCTTTACTGACGCGGCTAAAGTTACACCCAGTTTCATTGAGAAGAAGTGGCACACGACTCAACAACCAGGAGCGCGATTTGCTTCTGCTGCCTTTGTAACTGGTAATCTCGATGCTGTACACGAACAGTCTGATTTTCTGAAACTTGTGCAGTCTTTAACCGTACCGCTTATGGTAGTAATTGGGGAATCCAGCCCGCCCAAATCACGAGAAGAAATGAACGCTTTGATAGCCTTACCAGGAGTGAGAAGCGTTGTTATTCCTGGTTCTTTGGGACTGCATGAAGAATACCCAGCAGTTGTTTTAGAAGCAGTTCAAGATTTTTTGTTATCCCGATAAAATTCAATCCTCATACCAAGACGCAAAGAATCATTTTGCGCCTTGGTGCGAGATTAAAATTAGTTTAAGCTACTGCTGCTTCCCTACGATTTTCTCATATTGTCAAGCTACTAACCTGCAACTTACGGTAGAGTGGACTAGCTTAGATGCAATATTCCTATCAAGCTATGCCAACTTATAAATATTTATTACTTATTACAGATGCACAAAAATAAAGTGCTTCTTGATTAAATTATGTGATTATTTTGCTGAAACTCAAAATAACAGCAAGTTCGCACAAAAATATAAAAAGATTTATCATGGGCGATAATGATTATCCATAAGGTGAGACAAGAGGAATTTAGAGTATGGTGGCTGACGTAATCAACAATTCAGTTCCCGTTACTGTTCTTACAGGCTATTTGGGAGCAGGTAAAACGACTCTACTCAATCACATCCTCACCTACGAACACGGCAAAAAAGTTGCTGTGATTGTTAATGAATTTGGGGAAGTGGGTATTGATAATCAATTGATTATCGATGCAGATGAAGAAATATTTGAAATGAACAATGGCTGTATCTGTTGTACAGTGCGCGGCGATTTAATTCGCATCATTGGCAATTTGATGAAGCGGCGCGATAAATTTGACCATTTAGTAATTGAAACAACTGGATTAGCCGATCCCGCACCAGTAATCCAGACATTTTTTGTTGATGAAGATTTACAAAGCCAACTGTCTTTAGATGCGGTGGTGACAGTTGTCGATGCCAAGCATATTTGGCAGCACTGGGATGCAGACGAAGCCCAAGAACAGATTGCTTTTGCCGATGTAATTTTACTTAATAAAACAGATTTGGTAGCGCCAGAAGAGTTGAATGAATTAGAAAAACGGATTCGGGCGATGAATGCGATCGCAAAAATCTACCGTACCCAAAATTCTGAACTCGGAATGGATGCTTTATTAGGTGTAAAAGCCTTTGATTTAGAACGCGCATTAGAAATTGATCCAGATTTCTTAGGCGAAGATGCCCACGTACACGATGAAACTGTCTATTCTGTGGCTTTAGTAGAAGCAGGTGCAGTCGATGGAGAAAAATTAAACACTTGGCTTTCAGAATTACTGCGTACTCAAGGCCCCGATATTTTTCGGATGAAAGGCATTTTAAATATTGCTGGAGAAGATAATCGATTTGTATTCCAAGGAGTACACATGATATTTGATGGCAAACCCGATCGCCCCTGGAAACCAAGCGAAACCCCCAAAAACGAACTAGTATTCATCGGCCGCAACCTTGATGCAGCCCAACTCAAGCAAGATTTTCTCGCCTGTCTAGCTTAAATAGGGAGTGGGGAGTAGGGAGTAGGGAATTTACCATTCTCCATCCCCTATTCCCCATTCCCCATTCCCCACTCCCCCTTTACAAATATGAACTCCACAACCAGCAAATCTAAGGAATTTGAACAACACTATTCGGGGACACTTTCAGATTATGTAACTGCGATCGCTTGGTCGCCACAAGGTAAAACTTTAGCAGCAACTTCTGCCGCCGGTGAAGTAGTTCTGTGGAATGATGGCGAACTCACAAGTTTACAAACTGGTAATGGTAAATCAGTAGACTGTCTAGCTTTTTCACCAGATGGAAAATTTTTAGCCGTTGGTGGACAAGATGGACAGGTGAAAATTTGGCGTAACACTGAATTAATCGCCACGTTGTCAAATGCCCCCGCATGGGTTGACAAGCTAGCTTGGAATTACACCAGTAACCTACTAGCTTTTAGTTTGGGGCGTTACGTCCAAGTTTGGGATGCAGATACTCGTGAAATTGTCGTAACGTTGAATTTCGACAACTCTTCAGTACTGGGTATAGATTGGCGCATTGACGGACAATACTTAGCCATTAGTGGTTATAAGGGAGTGAAGATTTGGCATAGTCAAAACTGGGATGAAGAACCATACAATTTAGATATGACTACTGTCAGTTTAGCTATGGCTTGGTCGCCCGATGGTAAATTCCTCGCTTCTGGCAACATGGATCGTAGTGTCACCGTTTTGGAATGGAACAATCCCGACCCTTGGGTAATGCGTGGCTTCCCTGGTAAAATTCGCCAATTGGCATGGTCAGAAGCTATGACGAAAGTGGGTGCGCCAATACTGGCATCTTCAAGCGTTGAAGGTATTGTGGTGTGGGAAAAGCTAGAGGATGATTCTTTAGGCTGGGAAGCGCGAGTATTAACTAATCATGTGGGCGTAATTAATGCGATCGCCTTTGCACCTAAAAGCTTCCTTCTCGCTTCTGCTGCTGCTGATGGCTGGTTGTGTTTGTGGAACAAAGCTAAGGAAGTATCCCAAATTATCACAGGTGTCTCAGCAGGTTTTTCTACCCTCGCTTGGCATCCCCAAGGGAAGTTACTAGCTGCAGGCGGTGAACAGGGCGAATTAATTGTATGGTCAAAGGTTTTGCGGGGTCAAGGATTCGGGCGTAGTTAAGCAATACTCAGTAACTAAAGTTGAACATGGTCAAGTTATTAGCTATGCTGTATCAGCAAAGGTTTCTTTGTGAAAATTATGAACATAGTCAAACTGATTTTACTTGCCTGTCGCGCATTTTTGGTATCTATGCTGCTGGTAGTCAATCCAGCACACGCATCCAGCCTGAAATCTCCTTATGCTACCCAAATTATGACGGTAGTATCTACACAACAAATTCCTGATCTGGCAATACCACACTTGATTCAAACATCTAATCCGATTGTGGATCAACTTGGTTGCAATTGTGCCAACTGTGTTCAGTCTAAATTTCAGTTGCTACAAGGCAAGCTACCATCAGTAGGTTTTTAATAAACTTAGGAATTATGAATATTGTAGGGGCACGGCATTGCTGTGCCCTTATTAACTTTATGAGCTTTTTGTCCGTGGCGATCGCCCACAGCACACACTTGTTGCGGCATGATTATTTATGATATTCGCTAAAGGTTACGCCTGAAAAACGAAGTAGGAAAATTGTTAGATGAATTCCTAAGTACGGAGAAAGCTGTTGGTAAGTTAGTAAAGTTGATGCAATCGCCATCTGCACCCAAGCTGTTAAGCTCTTGTTAAAAGAGCTAGTCTG
Source organism: Nostoc sp. CmiVER01 (assembly GCF_034531135.2). NCBI lineage: Bacteria > Bacillati > Cyanobacteriota > Cyanophyceae > Nostocales > Nostocaceae > Nostoc > Nostoc sp. CmiVER01. The sequence goes on along the minus strand of NZ_JAVRBU020000014.1, from coordinate 172,041 downwards.
GGGATTAGAAAACTTGCTAGAGTGAACAGAGTTAGCCTTAATGTCTAATCCCCAAAACCTATACATCTCATGGATTTTGCTAATATTGCATCCCAGCTAAACGCTGGAACGATTTTGCCAGAGGGGATTGTTATTCTCACCCTCTTGGGGGTTTTGATTGTTGATTTGATTTTGGGGCGTACATCTGGACGCTGGATTGGATATCTAGCGATCACAGGTTTATTTGCCTCGATTGTCGCCCTATATTTTCAATGGGATGCTCCTAATCCCATTGGTTTTACTGGTAGCTTTAACAGTGATGACCTGAGTATCGTCTTTCGCGGTATTATTGCCTTGTCTGCGATCGCCACTATACTGATGTCAGTTCGCTACATTGAACAGAGTGGCACTGCTTTAGGAGAATTTCTTGCTATTTTGCTGAGTGCTACTTTAGGGGGGATGTTTTTATCCGGGGCTAGTGAGTTGGTGATGATTTTCATCTCCTTAGAAACCCTGAGTATTTCCTCTTATCTGTTGACAGGTTATACCAAGCGCGACCCCCGTTCTAATGAAGCGGCGCTGAAATACTTGTTAATTGGCGCTTCCAGCACAGCAGTATTTTTGTACGGTGTATCACTCCTGTATGGACTATCTGGAGGACAAACTGAACTAAGTGCGATCGCTAATGGCATTGCCACAGCTAAAGTCGGTCAATCTTTAGGTTTAGTGATTGCGTTGGTTTTTGCGATCGCAGGTATTGGCTTCAAAATCTCCGCAGCACCCTTCCACCAGTGGACACCAGACGTTTACGAAGGCGCTCCCACCCCAGTCATCGCCTTTTTATCTGTCGGTTCCAAAGCAGCTGGGTTTGCCCTAGCCATCCGCTTGTTGACAACAGCCTTCCCCCTTGTTGCTGAAGAGTGGAGGTTTGTCTTCACTGCTCTGGCCGTTCTGAGTATGATCTTGGGTAACGTAGTTGCCCTAGCCCAAACCAGTATGAAACGGATGTTAGCTTATTCATCCATTGCCCAAGCTGGGTTTGTGATGATTGGCTTGATTGCTGGTACACAAGCAGGCTATGCCAGTATGATATTCTACCTACTGGTTTACCTATTCATGAACCTGTGCGGCTTTACCTGCATCATCCTGTTCTCACTGCGGACGGGAACTGACCAGATTGCTGAGTACTCTGGTTTATATCAGAAAGACCCACTCTTAACACTGGGGTTGAGTGTATCACTGCTTTCCTTGGGTGGTATTCCGCCATTGGCTGGGTTTTTCGGCAAGATTTACTTATTCTGGGCTGGTTGGCAAGCAGGTCTTTATTGGTTAGTCTTACTGGGCTTAGTTACCACCGTCGTCTCTATCTACTACTATATTCGTGTAGTTAAGATGATGGTAGTTAAAGAACCCCATGAAATGTCCGATTCGGTGAAGAATTATCCACAAGTGCGTTGGGATTTGCCTGGACTAAGACCTTTGCAGGTCGGGTTGGTGGTAACATTAATTGCCACATCTATAGCAGGGATTTTGTCAAATCCATTGTTTACATTGGCGAATAATTCCATCTCCAATACCCCAATTTTGCAAGCAACAATCAACACTAATGTAAAAGCAGAAAATTCCCTGCTTTTACCAAAGTTAGATTCGGTTAGTCAGTCTCAACCCTCAGTTGATACCACTAAGATTTAACCGAGTCTCAACCAAACTTTTTACTTTAAAGAAACGCCTGTTTGCTCAGTAGCAGACAGGCGTTTCTGATATCTTTTAACACAAATTCATACAGAATTGTTATTAGGTTGAGTTGAGTAACGAAACCCAACATTTTTGGTGCTAATAACTGATGATTATATTAATTTTTCGTAAAGCTATTAAATTAGTAATTAAATTTTATGAGACTTAGTAAATAGGTATCTTAATTACAAACTCTGAACCTTCTCCTGGATCAGAAAAACAGCTAATTTGTCCCTTATGTGTTTCAACTATAATCTGATAGCTTATAAATAGTCCTAATCCAGTACCTTTGCCCACAGCTTTAGTGGTAAAAAACGGATCAAAAAGCTTTGAGTGAACTTCTTGATTTATTCCCAAACCATTATCAGCAATACTAACAGTTATCCATTTTTCATCGATTAACTCAGTTTTAATTTCAATTTGGGGATTATTCTTTGTAAGTGTTTGATTGTAAGTAGTTTTTGGATTGACTTTTGACCACTGATCATTGACCATCAACGCCTCGAGCGCATCGATGGCATTAACAATAATATTCATAAATACCTGATTAAGTTGACCAGGGTAGCAAGTGACATTCGGTAATTGACTATATTTTTTGATGACTTTGATTTCTGGATATTCATGCCTAGCTTGCAGCCGATGCTCCAAAATCATTAAAGTATTATCAATACCTTCATGGATATTAACTTGCTTAAGTTCTGCTTCATCCAGTCTGGAAAAGTTGCGTAGAGATTGAACAACTTCCTGAATACGCTCTGTTCCTACTTTCATTGACTGAAAGAGTTTACTTATATCTTGAATCAGAAAATCTAAGTCTATTTCTTCTACATATTCTTGGATTTCTAGAGGAGTATTTGGACAAAAACGTTGATAAATTTGCACCAACTTTAGTATATCCTGACTATATTTCTGGGCGTAGTGAAGGTTTCCATGAATAAAACTGACGGGATTATTAATTTCATGGGCAATACCAGCGACCATCTGTCCTAAACTAGACATTTTCTCAGCTTGGATAAGCTGAGTTTGGGTAAGTTGTAATTTATTTAGTGTTTCTTGTAAAGCAGTTGTACGTTCCTCAACCCGAATTTCTAGCTCTTGATTCGCTTTCAAGAGTGCTTCCTCTGCCTGTTTACGTTTCTGAACTTCTTTTGCTAACTCATCAATTTTTTCGTTCAGGAGGACAAAATTACTGCTAGCTAAAGTTCTATTTTCCAAGCGTAAGAGAATTAAAGCTAAAGATTCAGGTGACCAAGGTTGAATAACTGCTCCTTGACTACGACATATTAACGTTTGTCCATCATTCTTTCGTAAAGTCAAGGAGCCAATAACCATTGCCCTGCTACTTGAACAAGCTTGCAGGTATCTTATAACATCATTAGCAGACTCAGCTACAAGTTCAAAGAGGGTTTTTCCACGCAGTTCTTGACGCCGTAACCCTAGCATATCTGCTACTGGTTGATTGGTAGCTAACAACTGACCATCACTACTCACTAAAAGTAAAGGTTCTGGTAAAACTCTAGCAAGTTCAAGAAATTGTTCAGGAGTCATGGGCTTCCAATTTCACCGTTCGGCTCTACTTTACATATCTGCGCTCAAGCTTATATCTTGAGGCTAGTTTAGTGGTGAAGGGTTTACACAGATTCTAGTCCTTTAAAGTATTCTCGACCTTCTGCATCTTCTGCCTCTTCTGTAAGTTTTAAGTAAATAATAACTCTACATCCAGAAGCACCCTGCGCTATGGTTTCTTGCAATTCTACTTTCGCATATCCCAGATTATTAGCTGCGATCGTTCCAAAAACGTTTGAAGTCATCATACACATGGCAGGGCGATTAATCACTTTTTCGGCAAATGGGCAGATGCGGTTGCCAAAGATAATTTTTTCATCATCCTGCTCAATGACATAAAAATCACCCTGGATTCGTTTTTTTAAATCAACCAAGACATCAGCTAGCTGCTGACGTGAAAGATTTGAGACTTCTAAGGCAGATTTGTAATCTTGGTTTAGCTGCCTAGCCATCCTTTCACCAACTACACTAATAAATCCAGAAGCTTCTTCTAAGCCAACTACGTCCTGTAAAGTACCAGATAATTCTCTGATTAATGTACGTAGAAATATATCGCGTTCTAAAGAAACATTAAGTGTAGCCATTGAGCCGTTAAGTACATTGGTCATAAATTTTGAAGACACAATTTTGGAAGTACAGTTCTAGAGTTCCCCAAAATACATCTAAAATAACTGCTTAATTTCCTTTGTCAAAGAATTTCATGCTTGCTTTTATCCGCTTGCTCACAATCAGGGTCAAAGTTTGCTATTTTTCATATATGAGTTTTGCCGCAAACTGTAATTAATTACGAATTATAAATCAAAAATCATTTGGTAACTATGAACTGCAACCACATTGAACATTTATTTATATTAAAATTAACTTGAATAATTAGTATGTTTACTACCTTAACAAATTGGAATTGTGATTATAAACTCCGAACCTTCTCCCAACACAGAATTTACTCTAAAAGTTCCTTTATGTTTTTGGACAATAATTTGATAGGCGATTGATAATCCTAATCCTGTCCCTTTTCCTACAGGTTTGGTTGTGAATAAATGGTCAAATATTTTTTGCTGAACATCAGCCGATATTCCTACACCATTATCTTGAATCCGAATCAATGCGTGATTTGTATCTTCAATTAGATTAGTATGAATTGTAATTTGATTTGGATTTGCCTTAATTTTTTCAAAACTTAGTCCAGAGTTAGACTCTTCTAAAGCATCAATAGCATTTGCCAATAAATTCATAAATACCTGATTCAGTTGTCCTGGAAAACATTTGATTGGAGGAAATTCGCCATAATGTTTAACTACTTGAATATCAGGACGAATCTTATTAGCTTTCAAACGGTGCTTGAGAATGATGAGAGTGCTATCAATACCTTCATGAAGGTTAAAAAAAACTTTTTGTTCTGTATCTGCTCTAGAGAAAATTCGCAAGCTACCGCTAAGGCTACAAATACGATCTGTACCTTCTTTCATCGAGGAAATTAGTTTAGGTAAGTCCTCGCATATATATTCGAGGTCAATCAACTTGATTGTTTTTTGAATTTCCTGAGATGCTTTGGGATAGGTCTGCTGATAAAGGTTTATCAGATATAATAAATTTTCAATATACTCTTGAGCTGGAGTCAGATTACCTGCTATAAAGCTAACTGAATTGTTAATTTCATGGGCTACATCTGCAACAAGACTTCCCAAGCCAGACATCTTATTCTGCATTATCTGAAGATTAAGAAGCATCATTTCTAGTTCCTGGCTTCTTTCTTCTAAGTTATTTTGATATTCCTTTAACTCCTCAATTACTGTTTTAAGCAAAGATTCTTTTTTTTGATTTATATCTTCAAGTTTTATCCGGTCTGATTCAGAACGTTCCAATTGCTTTTGGATAATTCTATTTGCTTTTTTTAGTTCCTTAATTTGTTGTTGATAATCCTCAATTTTCATCAGCCTTTACCGATTTCCCAAAATTAAAGTAACAAAAGTTTCATTGTGAAATTGCGTTTGGCTAATTCGATCTATAGGAGCAATTTCTCCGTAAGAATAAAATCCACAGGCAGGTAAATGGCCAGTCAGAGAAAGTTTGGTATTCTGATACTCCTCTTGCGCCCTCGTGCCAAGTATTTGCCGACGAGCTACACATGAAAAAAACAACACAGCACTCGGTTCTGTGCCTAAATAGTTATCCAAGGCATTCATAAATGATGATTTGGAAGCTGCCAAAATATCTTCATAAGCTGCTTCTGAAATTTGAATAACTGCTTGATCGGGAATATCTCCAAAAAAGGTTATGCTACCAGATTCTTGGTTATAACTAATAGGTGCTCTTATATAAAAATTTTTTCCATTCTGATCAAACACTGCTAGCGGATACTCCATCGAAGGAGGAAGTAAACCAAGATAATGATGATAAAAATCTAAAGCTGGCTTACCATCTATTTCATAGAGTATGTTCTTATCCACTTTAGTTACTTTACTTATTTGGCCAATAGGATGCCAACCACTTGCAACAGCGTGGGAAAACAATATTGTGCCGGAAAAAATTAGAATTGGTATAGAATCACTTAATACTTCTGTTTGAAAAAATTGATATGTATTTTGATATCTTGACTGATCGCCTGCCAAACCACCGAATATTGGCACATCTTGCCCAAGAGCTAGTTTTAAGCCATTCAATATAGACACACCACTAGTTGTGAGGCTCTCTGGATGAGTTAAGCATAGCTTTGGCTCGGCGGTACTTTTTGCTTTGGCTTCCTCCACAGCTTGTTTAGTTGCAGTAATTGGATCGCCTGAAACTTTGCGTCCAACTCCTGCATAAATTTCAACTTCGTCTGAGCAAAATAACATTAAGGTGATTGAGTCCTGCTGAAACTCTAAAACGGAAGAAATTTCTCCATCTGTTGTCCCACCAATCAACTCAATTCCCGGAAAAGCCTGATGGATTTTCTGCAAAATTAGAGAATGTTCAAAGTCAATTGCAGCAAAAATAATTCCAGCTTTTGGTATATCTCTTGCAAGAGAACTGACACATTGCTGAATAACTTCTTCAACTGCTGATAGAGAATCTGGATCGTTACTGTGACCAACTACTGCCTTAAACATAAATTTATCTGTATGAATAGATGGAGAATTATTTTTGCAATGATTTTCAAATGGGAAGCTTAATGATGAACTCTGAACCTTCTCCTGGTGCTGAACTTACTTCTAGAGTTCCTCCATGTTTCTCGACAATAATTTGACGAGCAATTGATAACCCTAATCCTGTACCTTGGCCCACAGGCTTGGTTGTGAATAAATGATCAAAGATTTTTTTCTGGACATCAGGTGACATTCCTACGCCATTATCTTTAATCCGAATCAAAATATGTTTTTTGTTTTCAGTAAGACTAGTCTGAATCAAAACTTGATTGGGATTTGCTTCAATTTCAATATAGGTGCGCCCTACATTAGACTCTTCTAAAGCATCAATAGCATTAGCTAATAAATTCATAAATACCTGATTTAGTTGTCCGATAAAGCATTCTATTTCTGGCAAATTATCGTAATCTCTAATTACTTGAATATTGGGATGATCCTCAGATGCTTTTAAGCGATGTTTTAGAATCATAATTGTGCTGTCAATGCCATCATGAATGTTGCAAGAAACCTTGCGATCGCTATCTGCTCGAGAAAAGTTTCTCAGACTGATACTAATGTCGCGAATGCGCTGAACACCCTCTTTCATTGAGGAAATTAAGTTAGGTAGATCAGCAAGCATATACTTCAAATCTATTCCTGCAATTTCCTCTTTAATTTCTGTAACTGGATTAGGATAATGCTGCTGATAGAGGTTAATGATATTAATCATGTCTTGAAAATATGCTGAAGCATGTTGGAGATTCCCATGAATAAAACTAACAGGATTATTAATTTCATGAGCAACTCCTGCTACTAATTCACCAAGGGCAGACATTTTTTCTGTTTGTACAAGCTGAAGTTGAGACTCTTGTAAGTCTTTTAATGCCCTAGACAAAGCTGCTGTCCTTTCTATAACTCGCTTTTCTAAATTTTTCGTGAGATTTCGTAATTGAAGATGGGTTTTAATTCTAGCTAATAACTCTTCTTCATGAAAAGGCTTGGTAATGTAATCAACTGCCCCTATATTTAGACCTTTTACCTTACTGTCAGTATCAGAATCTGCCGTCATAAAAATTACCGGAATATCACAAGTAGCTGAGTTTTGTTTCAGTCTTTTGCAGGTTTCAAACCCATCTATACCCGGCATCACTACATCTAATAGAATCAAATCAGGGGGGTTATATTCAACTTGCTTTATTGCACTTTCTCCATTATTTTCTGTAGTAACGTTAAACCCTACATTAGTTAATGTGTTAAAGACAATTTCTAAATTTGTAGTAGTATCATCTACCACTAAAATGAAACTATCTTCTGGTAAATGAAGCGTTTTTATATCTGTCTTGTAATTCATGTATTTAACTGAATTTAATTCCTTGTTACTTATTCACTATTGGCTGTGCAATCGCAGCTAAGTCACCTTTGTTTTGTTGGCGGGCTGACTGATAAATTTAGAGCCTAACAATCCTATAGTTCCCAAAAACTCTGACAACAGCAACATTCTCACACTAAATTGCTCTATGCGACCACAGGAGCGATCGCTACAGTATGAAAATGAACCCTAATCTTCCTTCATCTTGACTACACCTGAATATCCTCTTTCATGAAGGTGATTGGTTTTAAATTAGTCATTATTACCCTTGTTTTTTGAAAAAAGTAGTGTTAATGCAGCAAAATATTGCTACTGAAGAATCTTTTTAATGAAAGCGATCGTTATGAATTTAGTTATTAATACTCTTGTTGTTTCAGACAATTAGTGTTTATTTTGTAAAAATAAAATTACTCCTGTTAACTTCTCACTGATTTTGTAAGTTTATTATCTGTATTTATCCTGAACACGTATTTACGTAAATATTATTTTTTTAGTAAAAAATAATTCAGTATGATTTCGGTTATCTTTTTGAAGAAATGAAATCACAATAATCAGTTAAGTATTGGAAATTTTATATATTTTTAAATATCAAGATTTTGGCGTAAATATAATTTGCATCAAAAGGAAAAACATGGTGTTTAAAATTTTATTTCCAAAAATTGATGTTGTAAATTTTGAATAAATATATTGATTATGGAAAAATTAATTTCTTTAGATTTATACTGCCCTTTTTCGTCACAAATTAATAAAAATATTGATTTTCTGGAAGAGTATAGTCTTGAATGGGTACTTGGTTTCAATCTACTGGCAAATGAATCATCTTATCAGCGTTTCTGCAAGTCAAACTTTTTCTTGATGGCAGCTACTACTTATCCCTATTGCAACTTTCAAGAACTGAAGATAGCAAATGACTGGTTGAGTTGGCTATTTATTTGGGATGATCAATGCGATCTATCAGAGTTGAAAACAAAACCTGAATCTCTAAAAGCTATTCACAAGAGATTTCTAGAAATCTTGAATGGAGCAGAAGTTACAAGCTACGATATACCTCTTAGTCGCGCTTTAAGTAACTTACGAGAACGGATGCTTGAAAAAGCAAGCCTGAAATGGTTAAATTACTTTATCTGCGGCTTTGAGAAATATTTACACGGTTGTTTTGAGGAAGCAAATAACCGTGTAGATGGAATTGTACCCGATACCGACACTTATATTGCAATGCGTAGGTTAAGCGCAGGTGCAGATGTTGCCTTGCCATTAATTGAACTTTGTGATCAGTTGATAATTCCTGATTTTTTACGAAAACAGGATATTTTTAAACAACTTAATGAGATTACAAACAACCTTCTAGGCTGGTCTAATGATATCTTCTCATTGTCTAGAGAATTAGCAACTGGCCATGTTCATAATTTAGTATTTGTACTCCATTACCAACACAAAATTTCTTTAGAAGAAGCAATGAAGCTTGCTATGAGAATGCACGATAATGAAATCCAAAAATTGGTAGATTTGGAAGCAAATATTCCATCCTTTGGAAAAGAAATAGATCCTGAATTGGCAAAATATATATTAGGAATTCATGCTTGGATACGTGGTAACCTCGATTGGTATTCCTTCACTGCTCGCTACAAAACTGTAGAAATGCTGGAGCTAGCTTAATTTTAATAAAATAGTATAGCTTACAAATAAAAAAGAAAAGTTAGATTGACTCTATCCTTCCTTCATAAGCTCCAATCAATACAACTATGTTGATTATATTGATTGGGATTTTAAGTTTTGAAGCTTCATTATAAAACCTCATTTTAATACCATAGCAGAAAGAAGCAGTATAACTGTTATGTGATGACATTACCCCTTTCGATTAAATGCAACTACCCAATCTTCTGCAAACCCCTTCTTTTCTCCAAAAGCTTCAATGGGTTGCTGATCCTGTTCGGTATATGGAAAAAGCTGCTCAACAGTATCCCGACATTTTTACTGGTAAGATAATTGGTTTTGGAGATACTGTAGTATTCGTTAACCATCCCCAAGCAATTCAGGAAATTTTAACCAATGATAGAAATAAATTTGCTGCTGTTGGCAAGATGAACAAAATTGGGGAACCCTTAGTAGGGGAATATTCAGTTGCCTTACTAGAGGGTACTCGTCACAAACAACAGCGACAACTTGTGACGCCTGCTTTTCATGGAGAGCGAATGCAGGTCTATGGTCAAAGGATTTGTGGTCTGTGTACAAAGGTTTTTAATCAGTTACCACTAAATCAGCGCTTCTTGGCTCGGAACTTAACACAAGATCTAACCTTACAAGTCATTTTACAGGTTGTCTTGGGCTTGAATGAAGGAGAAAAACTTCAAAAACTTAAGCATCTATTGCCGCAGATGTTAGATATTTTTCAGTCACCTTTGAGTTCTAGTTTATTGTTTTTCTCATTCTTGCAAAAGGATTTAGGAGCTTGGAGTCCTTGGGGAAAGTTTCTGCGTGATCGCCAGCAAATTGATAAATTGATCTATGCTGAAATTAGCGAACGCAGGGAGCAAAATGATTCAGACCGCAACGATATCTTATCCATGCTGATATCAGCACAGGATGACACTGGTCAATCGATGACAGATCAGGAGTTGCGCGATCAGTTGATGACTCTAATCGTTGCTGGATATGAAACTACAGCAACAGCAATAGCTTGGGGATTGTATTGGATTCATCAAAAGCCCCTAATTCGTGAAAAGCTACTTCAGGAACTGGATACCCTTGGTGATTCTCCAGATCCCATGAGCATTTACCGACTGCCATATCTAAGTGCTGTCTGCAATGAAACCTTGCGAATTCACCCTGTTGTCATGTTCTCTTTTCCCAGAGTAGTACAAGAACCTGCCAAACTGTTGGGACATTCTTTAGAGTCTGGGACTGTACTGCTTCCTAACATTTATCTAACTCATCAGCGTGAAGACTTATATCCCCAACCGAAGGAGTTTCAACCAGAGCGCTTTTTAGAACGGCAATTTTCTCCTTATGAATTTTTGCCTTTTGGTGGCGGTGTCCGTCGCTGTATTGGCGAAGCTTTGGCTATATTTCAAATGAAGCTAGTATTAGCAACTATTCTGTCACGCTATCAATTAGAGCTAGTTGATCGACAAAGAGAACTGCCTCAGCGTCGAGGTTTTACCCTTGCGCCAGCCACTGGAGTCAAGATGGTAATTAAAGGGCAACGTGCGCCTCAACAAGAGGCAGTTTTTGCTCCCTTCCCCTTACTTCCTGCATCTTAATTGACTTCCGCTTTGCAATATTAGTGGTCTATTGCATTAATTTCGCAGGGTTGTAGAGACACGAAATTTCGCGTCTCTACAGGGTTTTGGTAACAAACTAATCAATCAGAACTTGTGGGACAGACCACTAAATATTTGACTGTTGCATTGGTATCTCAATCACAAACTCAGTCCCTTCTCCTAATGTGGAATCACAGGTTAAACTACCCTTGTGTTTGTCCACAATAATTTGATAGCTAATCGATAACCCCAAACCCGTGCCACTTCCTATCGGCTTTGTGGTAAAAAATGGGTCAAATATTTTCTGCTGCACCGCTTTCGTCATTCCAGAACCGTTATCGCCAATCCTAATTATCGCCGTATTAGAATCTGTTAGTTCAGTAAAGATGTGAATTTGTTTTACTTTACAAAAAGCTACTGACGCATCTATATCCTTTTTTATTTGTTCTTTGTCATTTGCTAATGATGGATGATCGATAACAAATGAATCTTCTAAAGCATCAATTGCATTACTCAGGATATTCATAAACACCTGATTTAGTTGACCAGGATAACAAATAACTTCCGGTAATTTTCCGTATTCTTTGATAACTTCAATTGCAGGAAGACCGCTCTTTTCTTTAAGGCGATGTTGTAAAATCATTAAAGTATTGTTTATTCCCTCATGAACATTTACAGGCTTCATCTCAGATTCATCTAAGCGAGAAAAGTTGCGTAAGCCTAAAACAATATCCCTTATCCGCGAACTCCCCACTTTCATTGAATCTAAAATCTTTGGCAAGTCTTTTACTAGAAAATCTATGTCAATCTCCTCAGCTTTATCCTCAACTAAGGGCGAAGTTTGGGGATATTCTTGCTGATAGACAGCTACTAAATCTAGTAGGTCTTGTACGTACTCACTAGCATGATTAATATTGCCATGAATAAAGTTAATAGGGTTATTGATTTCATGAGCAATTCCTGCGACCATTTCTCCCAAAGAAGACATTTTTTCGCTTTGAATCAATTGGATTTGGGTACGTTGCAATTCCTGTAGAGTTTCTTGTAAACAGTGATTTTTGTCGTTGAGTTCCTGCGTTCTTTCCTGGACTTTTTCTTCTAAAGTATGGTTGTAATCTTCTAAACTTGCTTTAGCTTGTGCCAAATTTTTGTAAAGGATAGCATTCTCTAGAGATATTGCTGCTTGAGTTGTGAGGAGTTTGAGAACTTCTACGCGATCGCTTGTAAATGCTCCTGTAGTCAGATGATTTTCTAGGTAAAGAATCCCAATTAATTTACCTTGATTTTGAAGAGGTATAGATAACAAACTTTTAGGGTCTTCAGTAAGAATGTAGCTATCACCTGCTAAAAAAGGAATAGTACTTATATCATCAATAACCAGGATTTCTCTGGAGCGTTTAACATAGTTAATTAAAGTAATAGGAACATCGTAGCTTAACTCAAGGCAAGTTGATGGAAACTCAGTGTAGGTACGATCAAAATGCGAATTTGAACACACCACTGTGACAGTTAATGCTAAGTTATCACCTTCACTCAAAATTAAAGCGCATTTAGAGGCTCCTGCATTCTCCATAACAACTTCCATTAAAGTAGAAAGTAGTGGTTCAAGCTCGATTTCCCCAGAGAGGGCTTGAGATGCTTTAATGAATGCGGCTAAATCCAGAGAGTTAGAAATACTTCTCTTCGAGCTAATAACAGTTTGTTGATTACTTAAGGTAGGTAAAGCTGATATAGAGATGTTATTTACAGAAGTGGTTTCATCGCTAGGATGGATACTCACTTTTTCTTGCTGGAGTATAGAAGTAAGTAATTGGGGATAACGTTTTGTTAAATCGTTAACTTTGGCTAACGCTCCCCAATGAATGTAGCCATAATAGGCATCAGTTAGGTAGGTTTGGGCGATCTTCTGTTTGCCCCGTTCTAGATAAAATTTAGCGGCAAGTTCATTGGCAAGAGCTTCTTCGTTGATGTACTCATATTCTTTAGCAAAGGCGATCGCGCGATCGTAATTATCCATTGCCTCTATATATTGATTGAGAACTCGATGCCGTTCTGCCTCAACTAAATAAAACTTATGCAAATAATTCATCGGGGCATAAGTTGACCAGTGCTGCATCTTTTCTTGATTGACAGCAACCTTATTTAAGATTTGTTTTTGTTCAGATTTCTCAACATCAAAATAAACTGCCAGTCTAGCTAGTGAATCATAAAAATGGAATATAGGAAAAACTAACTGTCCTATCCCACCATGCAAATAATTTTCTGCCAAGTTAGCATTTTCAACTGCTTGAGGGTATTTCTGAAATAGGCAACAGAGATGCAGTTTAGTTGAATACAAATATAACAGTCCCATGCCGTCGTTTGCTTCCAGGTGAGTCGGCAACATTTTCTCTTCATCGTAGGCTTCACCAATTAAAAGATGCGGATTTTCCGTAGTACCTATCAAGTTCAAGACACTCTGCCGATAAATCGCGCTCCAGTTAAATACTGTTTCTTGCTTGATTTGACCGATGGCACTGTTGTAAATTGCCATCTCCTGTTCCAGTCCGGTCAGTTCTCTACTGACAAAATATGAACAGTAGCAATAAACATTAAGAGCATAGGCTGCATATTCTAAATCTCCCGTTTCTAGTCCAGCAGAGTATGCTTCCAGCAAAGGTTTTAAGTTTTCCTTGGCATGTTCCTTCCAATGCCGGATAGCAGCATTAAATACCTCTATGACCTTAGCTTTGACTTCTTTAGCATTAAAGCGAGTTAACAAACTTGCAGCCAGTTTTCCAAATTGATAGCCAAACTCAATATCTCCTACTACCCCGCAGAGTATTACCCCATAAGCTACATAGGCATAGGCTGATAAGGAAGTGTTACCGTATTTAAGTGATAAATTAATCTGTTTAAAAGCAAACAAGGGATAAAGTACAGGAAAAGCTTGATAGGCATGACCAAGGGCGCTTGATAGAATACGCATAGATGCTAAAGCTTGCTCTTGTGTCATTTCAGGCAGGTCAACTAAACCCTCAATATGCCTGCCGCTAAGATTTAATGTTAACTCTGCCATTGCTAGCTGAATATCTGACTGGCTTGGATGCTCAGGAAACTCCACTCCCAAAAGTTGCAAAAAGGTTAGGGCAGTATTCACAGCCTTCAGTGCTTGGTTCTGTGCCCCATAAGCCTGAATTTTGACTTCATAAACTTTTACTTTTTCTAGCAGTGGTTTGCGTACCAACACCACCTCTGCCAATTCCTCCATCTGTTCAAAGTTGCCAGCTAGGTATGCTGCCTCTGTCGCAGTTTCATATAAAGCCAGGGTGAGATCATGTTTCATTTCCCAACTATCACCTGCCAGCAGTTTGATGCCAATAGTTAAATACTTAACGGCCGCAGGATAAGCTGTAGATGCTAAAGCTTTACGTCCAGCAACTAGATTCATTTGGGCCAGTTCATATCGTTTAGCTTGAGGGGAGACAAATTCTACTGCGATATTAAACTGATTGACAAGCTCAAAAATCCTTTCTTCTTGTTCTGCAACTGGAATATTATTCAATAAAAGTAGCCCAATTTTTAAGTGAATTGGCTTTTTTTGTTCTTCGTGAATCAAAGAATAGGCGGCTTGCTGTACTCGATCGTGTACGAATTTATATTTAGGTAGCTGTAAATTAGAAATTGAAAATTGTGTAGATTCTATCCCATCAACAATTAAGTCTTGATCAGTATTATCTCTCGAAAATATGTTGTAATTTTCAGTTTGTGGTAAAACTAGCCCATCAATTAATGCTTGCCACAAGTCTGATGCTGTATCTACTATAGATTTTTCATTGGCGATCGCCAGAGTTTTTAAGTCAAATTCATTACCAATACACGCAGCAACTTTCAAAACTTTTTGGGTATATATTGGCAATTTCTCTATTTGTAGAGTGATAAATTTTACAACGTCATCTGTAAGAGCCAATTCTTGGACTTGGAAAATATCATACTGCCAATAACCAACATCAAAGTTTAATACAATTAGCCCATTATCATGTAAAGACTTAAGAAATTGAACGCAAAAGAATGGGTTGCCTTTAGTTTTGGCAAATACCATCTGAGTGAGAGGAAGTGCAACTCCTTCAGAACAATGCAGAGTATCAGCAATTAGATGATTTAAATCACCCTGATTTAAGGGTGCGAGGGCGATCGTATTAATAGTTGCTCCTGCTTTTTGAATTTCTTTTAGTGTCAAAGAAAGCGGATGTGCCTTAGAAACTTCATTATCTCGAAAAGAACCAACTAACAGTAATCCTCCCTTATTTTCATACATCTGTTCTGTCTCTTCTGAAGCATAAGACAACTTACTTTCACACATTAATAACTGAATTAATTTCAAAGATGCCGTATCTGCCCACTGCAAGTCATCGAGAAATAAAACCAGGGGATGTTCTTTCGTTGTAAATATTTGGATGAATTTTTGAAACAATAAATTGAAGCGATTCTGGGCAGCACTGCCAGATAGTTCTGTAACCGGAGGTTGCTTACCAATAATCTGTTCTAGCTCAGGAAGTACATCAATAATCACCCGAGTTTGTGTACCCAACTTCAAGAGAATTTTGGCTTTCCATTGTTGAATTTGGGCATCATTTTGTGAGAGCAGTTGTCCAATTAAGTCTCGAAAAGCTTGCACCAATCCTGACAAAGGAATGTCACGTTGAAACTGGTCAAATTTCCCTTTGATGAAGTAACTACGCTGACGCACAATAGGTTTGTGGATTTCATTGACTACAGCAGTTTTGCCAATGCCAGAGAAACCCTTGACTAATATCATTTCTGTTGCGCCTTCTGTCACACGCTTAAAAGCTGCGAGTAGGGTTTCAACTTCACTTTGGCGACCATAAAGTTTTTCAGAAATTACAAAACGGTCTGAAATATCTCTTGCACCTAATTCAAAGGGTGTAATATTTCCTCTTTCTTGCCATTGGTTTTGGCACACCTGCAAGTCATGCTTTAACCCCAAAGCACTCTGATAGCGGTCTTCGGCATTTTTTGCCATCAGCTTGCTGATAATATCAGACAAAATTGGTGGAATATTAGAGTTAATCCGACTGGCTTTTAGCGGTTGTTTGGCAATGTGAGAGTAAATTAACTCCATCGGATCTTTTGTTGTGAAGGGTAACTGTCCGGTGAGGAGTTGAAAGAAGGTGACACCGAGGGAATAAAAATCAGTGCGATAGTCAATACCTCGGTTCATCCTTCCGGTTTGTTCTGGAGAAATGTAAGCTAGGGTACCTTCTAATACGTTGGGATTCGTGAGAAATTGAATTTCTCTTGGTAGGAGAGTGGCAATACTAAAATCGATGAGTTTTATTTCATCTGTGGTAGGGTTTATCAGAATGTTGGCAGGCTTGATATCTTTATGAATAATCCGTAGGCGTAGCTCGCCTTCTCTACGAGACGCTCCGCGAAAGGTATCGCAGTGTAGTCCTTCAAGGATAGAAGCAATTTTAATAGCAATAGGGAAAAACTCATTAAGGGAAAGCCAGTTTTCCTTCTTTTCTTTATCCTCTACTCGCCAGTCTTGCAAGGAAATACCACCAAAATCTTCCATCACTAGGACGTAGCTGTTACGGTAGTTTTCTAAGCTATAGGTTTTGACTATGCCAGGAAGATCAAGGTTTTTAGTGATGATATATTGATTGCGGAACTGGGCGATTTCGCTGAACGTAGGATATTCATTCCGCATCAATTTGAGAACGACTGGTTTTTGATCTTGTTCTCTAATGCCCCGATAAACTAGGGTTTTACTACCTGAGTAGATTTGCTCGGTGATACGATAGCCAGGAAATGCAGTTAATGTATTTAATGCTACTGACATTACGGGGTATGCTCATAATTTTTGTTTATATGGCTTAGTATTCCCCTGCGAAGGCTATGTATATCATGAAATAGGCATTTTATTTAAACAAATAAAATTTAAACATATCCTTTTTTAGTAAATATTTCATATTGAACTATGTGATTATGCTTTGATTTTTTAACAAAATTATGTGCTGTAGGGTGCTTTATGGATTTCATCCTAACGCAGCATTCGTAAGGATTTAGTGCCGTACTCTCGCAGCTACACACCTAAATACAGCATGGTCTATTTACGTACTTTACCGCCGTAGGCATCGCAGTGATAATTCAGAAAAGCTTGAAATAACCTCAAGCTCGTTAATTCACATAATTCACATAACGATGCATTTATACAGTGCGTAAGTCCTACAAATAAAAAAAGCCTGCCGTTCTTCTTAGATTAAGAGCAAACTGCGGCAGGTTTTGTGGGTATTGGGCTGCTTTTCTAGACTGTCAACCTCTTCTACCAAGACGCTGTTCGCGTTCTGGGAATTCAAAATTCAAAATTTCTAGAAGTGCAGATAATTGCTAGTTATGTTTTCCTGCTTTTGAATTTTGTTTTCAACGATGATTTGTCAACATAAGTATTTTTGAACTAACTATTTTTACCCGCTTTTAATCGGACACCCGTATTATAAACGGGGTATTTTTAGCTGCGATAATAATAATGAGTACAAATGCTACTTTATTTTTTGTTTAATAAAGGTCACAACCTGAGTAAGCTGTTTCTTCAAGCCATCGATTTCAGCTTGCATTTTGACAATTTTCTCATTTAATGCACTAATTTCTGCATCAGAGGCTCCTCCAGCAGTAGGAGTTGCGTTGCTTGCCGCCGTAGGCATCGCAGTATTTGCAGCAGTAGGAGTTGCGTTACTTGCCGCCGTAGGCATTGCAGTATTTGCAGCAGTAGGAGTTGCTGTAGCAGTGGTTACACCAGAAGTTGCAACTGTGCCATTTTTGACACTAGCGGCTCCTACTGGTACTAGTTCTGGGCGTGGCAGTTTCGCCTTGGTCATAGCTAACTTAATTGCGTTAATTAGTTGCTTCTGATCAAAAGGCTTACCCAGAAATTCAAAGTATTCAAAGGGTTCTGTGATTTTCTCAGTCACCTCTTCCTTGCGACCAGACATGATCACTAAAGGAATTTTTCTTAATTCAGGATCGGCTTGAACTTTCTGGAAAACTTCCCAGCCACTCATTTTAGGCAACAGGAAATCCAGCATAATCAGGCTGAGTTTTTCCTGAAGAATGAAATTTAGTCCTTCCAAACCATCTTTTGCTTCCAGTACCTCAAAATTGCCCGGAGGCAACATTTCTCGTACTTTTACCCTGACAACTGTAGTGTCATCGATAACTAAAATCTTGTTGCTTGCCACGACTGTTTGCTCTAACAGAAACTTTAAGTGTAAATAGCGGCTTTGCCGATTGTCATTGAGAATTCCCCCACTATATACAAAATTTTTAGCAATTGGGGGATAGTATATTTCGGTATAAATGACATTCCTAGAGGTATTTTGCAAAACTTTTGCTTCTGCTATTTTCAATTTGTGTCATGGTGATATTTAAGGCTCTGGCTCTGTTCTAGGGGATAAGGGACATGCTGATACTGAGACATGGGGACTTGATGAAGAGCATCCTCGTGTCTATTCTTATCTATCATTTGTTAATTAACAGACTATCAGCCTATATCCGTATTTTGCTTAGATGTCTATAGGACTCGTATTTGATTTTTACAAAAAATCAGTACACCCCAAAAAGGCTTCTTCCCTATTCCCTAGCTAAACAAATAATTTCAAAATCAAAACGGACTACTATATGATTTCGTCACAACGAGCCGAACTAAAGTCTGAAATTACGGCAATGCCTAGCTGGTTACGTCGTCCTATTGGCAAAGCCAGTGAAATCTCTACCGTACAACGTATTATTAAGCAGCGCCAAATTCACACGATTTGCGAAGAAGGGCGCTGTCCCAACCGGGGCGAGTGTTATGCCCAAAAAACTGCAACTTTTTTACTGATGGGGCCTATTTGTACACGCTCTTGTGCTTTCTGTCAAGTAGATAAAGGTCATGCACCGATGCCTCTTGATTTAGAGGAACCTCAAAAGGTAGCCCAAGCGGTGCAGCTTTTGGGATTGCGTTATGTAGTGCTGACTTCTGTAGCCCGTGATGACTTGCCCGATCAGGGTGCAGGGCACTTTGTGGAGACGATCGCGACTATCCGCCAATTGAACCCAGAGACTCAAATTGAAGTGCTGACCCCTGATTTTTGGGGTGGTGCTGGTGTTGGGGAATCAGGTCAACGCCAGCGAATAGCCATGATTGTAAAAGCCAAACCAGCTTGTTTCAATCACAATATCGAGACAGTAAAACGGTTAACTGGGCCAGTGCGCCGGGGAGCCAAATACGATCGCTCCCTTTCGGTACTAGCTATGGTCAAAGAAATCGATCCGACAATTCCCACCAAATCAGGTTTGATGCTGGGACATGGAGAAACACTTGATGAAGTCGTTGAAGCAATGGCTGATCTAAGGGCTGTGGGGTGCGATCGCTTGACTATGGGGCAGTATATGCGCCCATCTTTAGAACATCTGCCAGTCCAAAAATATTGGACTCCAGAGGAATTCCATCGACTCGGCAGATTAGCATGGGAAATGGGATTCAACCATGTTCGTTCTGGGCCTCTGGTTCGCAGTTCCTATCATGCTGGAGAGGAGGGAGTGGGGAGTTGGGGATGAGGGAGCAGGGGGAGCAGGGGAGGCAGGGGAAGAAATAACCAATGCCCAATGCCTAATTCCCAATTCCCAATGCCCAATTCTTAACTTCACACAAATATTCTTAAAGAATTTGAATATTTGGTACACCAGTTTGGTATTTCTTAAAAAGTCATGACATAAGGAGAATCGCATTATGACTGCTAAAAACAAAGATTTACCAGTTGCCGACAGTGGAGCTAAACCTCCCTACGCCTATCGCACAGGCTGGGCACTGTTCTTGTTAGCTATCAATTTCCTGGTAGCAGCCTGGTATTTCCACATTATTGAATAATTAGAAGTGGAATGGTGCTGCTCAAATCGTTCCTTTGAATAAACCTTTGGGACGAATGAGCAGCACCAAAATCATGATGAACAGGGCTACACCCTGTTTATACTGCGAACCCAGCCAAGGAGTGCTGATTTCCTGGACGATACCAATGATAAAAGCTGCTGCGATCGCACCGTAAGGGTTGCCAATCCCACCAAGAATTACTGAAGCAAATAATGGTAAAATTAAGAACCATCCCATATTCGGTCGAACGGCTGTAATCAATCCATACATACTGCCGCCCAAGGATGTAAGACTGCCAGCAATTACCCAAGTCCATAAAATTACACGGTCAACATTAATACCGGAGACCCTAGCTAAGTCTAGATCGTCAGCAACTGCTCGCATCGCTTTCCCAATTTTGGTATTTTGCAACAGGTAATGCAGTGCCAAAATTGCTAACACCGCCAAACCCAATACCAATAATTGATTTTGCGGCACTTTTAAACCCGCAATGTCTAATGCTGGTGTAACAGGTAAATTATAATTTTGGTTCTTGCCACCCCAGATAAAAATAATGCCGTTGCGAAGAAATAAGGCAAGTCCGATAGAAATAATAATCAGCGTAGTGGAAGTAGCACGGATAAAGCGCATCTTTGACCATAGTAACTTTTCCGATAACAGCATTGCTGCTACAGTTCCCACCGCCGCCAGGATCATTGACAGCCAAATATTGACTCCAATAGTGTTTATCAGCCATGTCAGATAGGCTCCAAGAGTGAGAAAATCACCATGAGCAAAGTTAGATAGCCGTAAAATTCCGTAGGTAAGAGTGAGTCCGACTGCTGCTAGAGCAATAATGCTCCCCACCGCAATCCCATTAACGATTAATTGGGCGAATTGTGTGTCCATAAGCCTTACGTTGCTTTAAAAAATTTTACGTCAGTGGTTCGTATAATAATTTTTTTACAAGAGATGCTAAATTTAACATCATAAGTTATGGTTTATAACAACATAAGTTATGGTTTATAAATAAAAAAGAATTGTCAGTTAATATACATAGAATCCTTTTCGGATTCTTATGCGAAGCTAAACTAGTTCAACGGTCTAGTTGACCATGCAGCAGTACTCAAGCTTACCAGACCATAACTCACAGATAGATGTAAGGCCAAAACCTTTGACAACAATTGAGCAACTTCGCGCCAAGTTATGGCTGGAGAGCAGCTTGAACCAGTTGCAAAGTTGCCTTAGTGATTGCCTACTTTCTGCTTGTAACACTGTCTCACAGGCAGGAGACGCAGAAGCAAAAATTCTCCAAACTGTAGTTCACGAGATTAACAGTGCTGTGAACAGCAGTAATTTGGCGGTTACAGATTGTGCCGTAGGCATTGCTTTGTTTGAACCACAAGCAACTGTTGCCACAGTTTGCTATGTTTCGTCTTCTCTGCCCTCAAACTCACAACCTTTATTTCTAGAATTGCTGACAGCAGAAAAAAAGCTGCTGTTGAGATTACAAGAGGTCATAGAACTCGAAGATTTGCAGCAGCTTGAAAATCAACAACCACCGAGCGCTTGGCGGTTAGCTGATGATTCTGGCAACGTCATGGGTTGGCTAATTATCGCCGCCGCACCCCTAAACTCTGCTCGTGATTCGCTGATAAAATCATTTGCTCAACTCAGATCCCAATTGATGGCAAGGTGTGCCAAGCATTGTACAACAGCCTTGGTACAACTTAGACACATTCTATCTTGGCAGCAACGGCATCAAGAGTTAAATAACTCTAATCAAGAATTGGAGCGCACCAATCAACTCAAAAATCAGTTTTTGGCAAACACCAGCCACGAAATTCGCACACCCCTTAGTTCTATTATTGGGTTCACCGACTTCCTTTTAACCCCAGGATTTGAACCAACTCAAGAACGCCAGCAAGAGTATTTAAATATCATTCGGTCTAGCGGCAAGCACTTGCTAGCTCTGATTAATGATATTTTGGATCTCTCTAAAATTGAAGCAAATCAGATGGAAGTGCAGTGGGAAACTATTGATGTGCCAATGCTATGTAGAAATGTTTTCGCACTGGTGAAAGAGAAAGCTGCTAATAAGGGTTTGAAACTCCGTTTAAAACTTGACCCCAATATCACAACCCTAGTAGCTGACCCCTTGCGGCTCAAGCAAATGCTGTTGAATTTACTCTTCAATGCCCTAAAATTCACCAGCCAAGGAAGTGTTGGCTTAGAGGTTGTTCCCAAAGGTCTATTTGTGTATTTTACAGTTTGGGATACTGGTACTGGCATTTCTCAAGAAGACCAAGCTCAACTGTTTGAACCCTATTTCCAAATTGCCAAGGCTGTCGCTGGTGGTGAAGGTACTGGTTTGGGTTTAGCAGTAACTCAAAAACTCGCCCAAATTCATGGTGGTTCTGTGAAAGTGGAATCTGAAGTAAATTGCGGTTCCCGTTTTACCCTTATACTTCCCTTTAAGCAAGATGAGGGAGCAGGGGAGGCAGGGGAAGCAGAGGAAGCAGGAGAAGAAAAATCCTCCTTATCTCCTTTGCCTTTGACTACTAATTCTTCTGTAGATATTTTGCTGGTCGAAAATGACTTACCCAACGCTCATTTGATGCAAATTTATCTACGTAAATTGGGATATCAGGTGACTTGGGTTAAGAATGCTGCCGAGATGTGGGAAGCTTTACCACAGTTAGACCCAGTGGTGATTTTGATGGATGTTCATCTGGCAGATGGAAATGGTCTTAAGTTGGTACAGCAACTGCGAGAAAATCAGCAATATCGGGCGATTCCGGTAATTGTTCAAACAGCAATGGCAATGAAAGGCGATCGCGAAACTTGTCTAGCATCTGGAGTAAATGACTATATTTCTAAACCAATTGATTTACCACTTTTAGCCAGTCTGATAGCTAAATACAGCAAACCACCAACAACAGGAAAATTAGGGCAGTAGAGTAGCAAAGGGAAATGACTACAATAGAAACTGTTGGGTGCTATAGGGTTTGGGCAGGATTGGGAAATGATGCTGACAGAAAAATTTGAGCAATTAAAAGCCTTATTTCAAGAAATGGAGCAGGCGTTGATTGCCTACTCTGGGGGCGTTGATAGTACTTTGGTTGCCAAAATTGCTTATGATGCGTTGGGCGATCGCGCTTTAGCTGTGACGGCTGTTTCTCCTTCACTTTTACCAGAAGAGTTGGAAGATGCCAAAATTCAAGCCGCAGCTATTGGGATTCCTCATAAAATCGTCCAGACTCACGAGATGGAAAATCCTAATTACACCTCTAACCCGGTTAATCGTTGTTATTTTTGCAAAAGTGAATTGCACGACACTCTCAAACCTTTGGCTTTAGAGTTAGGTTATCCCTACGTGGTGGATGGGGTAAATGCCGATGATTTGCATGATTATCGCCCAGGAATTCAGGCGGCGAAAGAAAGAGGTGCGCGATCGCCTTTAGCAGAAGTTGGTCTTAGCAAGGTTGAAGTTAGACAACTTTCGCAACAACTCGGTTTACCTTGGTGGGATAAACCCGCTCAACCTTGCCTCAGTTCCCGCTTTCCTTATGGTGAAGAGATTACTGTAGCTAAATTACAACGAGTTGGTAGAGCAGAAATTTTCTTAAGAAAGCTAGGTTGGCAGAATTTGCGCGTGCGATCAGAAGGAGATACAGCACGCATTGAATTACTACCAGAACAAATTAAAGAGTTTGTCTTAACTACAGATTTACAAAAAGTGGTTTCTGTATTTCAGGATTTCGGATTTCTTTACGTAACCCTGGATTTAGAAGGTTATCGTAGCGGTAAGTTAAATCAGATTTTGAATCGAGAAGCCTTGGGCGTTAAATTATAATATTTTGGTTGTATGAAGATATAATTTATACTTATTTGTTTTCTACGGAAACTAGAAAGCAACCGTTAATCTTCCAGGTATTATCTGGCTGTTTTTCCATAAAATATAAAGCCCTCAAGGGAACTCCATCAGGAGCTAGTAGTAACACTGGCTGAGTTATGTTTCCCTGAATCGTTGTTATCTTCTCAAAAAAGACAGAACGAGGACGGTATACTGCTGGATAACTTATCTTTACCATTTGGATAAAATATTCTGGGGTTCCAAATTGCGCCTGAATTGCCGGACTAGCGTAAGCAAAAGCACCTTGGGCATCATCTTTTTGAAAAGCTGCCAATTGATGTTCAATTAGAGAACGTATGGTGATGGCATCGTTATCAGTAACTTCCATAAATCTAAAAATTGCGTAGGCGCAGCCCGTCGTAGACATCGCTCCAAGTCTTGGCACGATGATCGCTCATTTCTCACGCTGAGTTAGCTTGTATTCTATCTGTTGTAGTGCCAATCGCCACACATCATAACCCTCTTGAGACAGGTGTAACCCATCTGTGGTCAACTCTGGGCGCAAATTGCCTTCCATATCCGTAAACCAGCTATAAATATTTAGATAATTAGCACCTTCTTGTTTGGCAATCTGGGTTAGTTGTGTGTTGATGTGACGAATGCGGCTATTGGAAAGTTTTGCTAGGCGAGTAGGCAAAATTGATTCGACAATAATTTGAGTTTTTGGGTGAGCCTGCCGTAAGCGACGGACAATTCGGCGATAATTACGCAAAATTGTGTCATCACTAGCGCCTTTTCGTAAGTCGTTAATCCCAGCCATGACGTAAATCACATCCGGCCGTGTTGCCGAAAATGCCCCCAATCTTTTTAAAACGCCACTGGAAGTATCTCCAGATATGCCTTGATTCAGCCATAGTTTACCAGTAGGTAGTTTTTCTCTAGGAAACCACATGCTCAAAGAATCGCCAACTAAGATACTTAGATGATTTGCACCTTGACCTTGAGCGATCGCTCTAGCTTCTAAAGCTAATAAACTTTTCCAGTCATCATAAGTTAATTGACGTTTTTTGATCGACTCCCACAATGATTGCAAATTATCACTATCTACGCGCGTATAAATCTGACCTGTTTTCAGAGCCGCCAATCTTTGGTAGTAAAGTTGATTCCCAGATGTTAATGATAAACCAGTTGCTTGGGAACTGGGGTTGAGTGATGACTCTGTTGGAGCTGGTAATTCCTGACTACTGATTTCTGGTAAACTCTTAATGTTTTTCTCACCTGCTGTTGGTTGCAAACTTTTTAGGGGTTGGAACCCTTGGCCGCTGAGTTCTGGTAAGGAGATATCAACGCTATTGATAATTTTTGCACTGACTATTGCCTGGGAACCCTGTTTTAAATTCCACAAGGGTCTAGAATTTTCTGGCAAGATAATCGACAAATGTGGAAGAGCCAATGCTGGTATTGCTAATACTGTTAACAAGCCTGCTGCCAACAGATAAGGGTCCCTCATTTGCTTTGTCTCTCCTCTACTCACTGCTTTTCCATCTCACAGCATTAGTTGCCTGTATTCAGGAAAATTTTACTTCGGTTAAGTTATTATTCTTATTTAAACTGTATAGTTCTGTAAAGCCTGTTAACGAGATTATATTTGAGAATTCACGATCTCTTTAAATTACGGTTTTCCTGGTGGTATACAAATTTTATTTGTGAGGAGAGTTGTACTGAAAGCCCTATTTTTACAAACCGACTATTTTTTATAACTCAGTTGGTATAAATATTGCAAGTGTTTACAAACTTGGCAATTAGTAGGAGTATCTCAGTCCAGAGGTTTTACCCTTTGCTATTACTAACATAATAAATAACCATTTGATTTCAGATTTAAAAATGTCAGCCAGTTGTGGCGATCGCATGATATTTTACTAGAACTAAAAGGATAGTTTTTCAATTTATCAGATGAAATTGAGTGTTGCAAATACATCAGTTCTCTAATCTAGAATTAGTTTAGATTAAAGATTCAATAGCTAGCATCAGACAAGGATCGATACTTAAATAAGTTTATGACCATTTTAGGTAATTTACAGCACAGTTAGAAGTTATGCCCCTAGACCCTCAAAAAGGTTTGGGATAGCTCTAGAGTTATTTTTAGTACTGTTAGACACTATACCCGTTATTCTGGGATAATAAAAGTTAAATTTATTTTCATTCAAAAGTAGGCTCTTACCTTTAATGCGATAATTAAGATTTTGATATAAATTGTCCAATTGTGGGACAGTACCCTGCACTCAGAAGCTTATTCTCTACATAGCTAATTTAAAATTAATGTTTACTTATTGAAGTATGAGTTGAAACACATTTAAATTAAGTTTTAGCTACAGAAAATAACTTCATGGAAGGTGCTAAGATTTAGGCTTAATCATTAGTGTTTTTCTTTTATTCCGTGGCTAGAGCTAGTACAGCGATTGGTGTGAGTCCCATTATTAAAGAGATTGTGCAAAAACAGGCACATTCAACACGTTTAACCCTGAAAGAAGTGATTCTCATGGGAATGTTAGCAATTGACAAACTAGATGATTCAGGTCGTCAAGAGTTAGCAGACCAAGTTCATCAAATGCAAGTGAATGGAGAAATTTAAGTAGTTATGAGTTGTAGATTTTAACTGTTCAGTCCTAAATATTTACTTAATATCTTCATTAAGTAAAACGATAACGGCTTCCCATTACATAATCCTCGTTAATTTCAAAAGATATCCATCGGCGTTGCAGAGTTTCAGCCACAAACCCGCTTGTGTTAGAACCTGCGAATGGATCTAAAACTATATCACCTTCATCAGTTAAGAATTTGATGAAGAACTCGGCGAATCCTTGAGGAAAACGTGCTGGATGGGGTCTAATTTCTGCTGCTTTACAGCGTCGTAAATAAGCACTATTCGATTCAGTATTAGCAATTTCTAGTAGATTTGGTGGAATTGCACCTTGGTTATCCTTTTGGAATTTATCCGAAATATCATGTCCACTAGGACGTATTTTAGCCTTATAGCCATTTTTGAGTAATTGTTTCATACTTTGGCTATAGGGCTTTAAAACTTTTCTGTTATCTGCTTTAGGATTGGGTGTCTTAGACAACCACCAAACTGTATTTACAGAATCTTTTACACGAATCCGCCTGATTGTTACCCACTCAGCAGGGGTTGGCAGTCGAGCCGGGTTATAGTGGTAAAATTCTTGAGCAAGAAAGAAACCTACTTCCTTACATAATCTGACTAAAAGTTCGTATTGGTAGATACTCCGCACGGGATTACCAGGTAGGTAAGCTCCACCTAAATCTAGTACGAATGAGCCATTATCTGCTAGTACTCTTTTAAATTGATAGGCAAAAGGTAGAAACCACTCGATATATTTTTCAGCAGTTTCGTTACCATATTCTTTTTTTCGTGTCAGAGCAAATGGAGGTGATGTGATAATTAAGTTAATACTATTATCATTAATGAATTCAATAAGTTTAAGGCTATCACCTAAATAGGCTGCTCCGTTCTGTTGGGTATAAGAAGGATTAAAAGTTATTTCTTTTGGTGAAGTTATTGGTTTTTCTTGCAAGATTATAAAGTTATCTGGGCTTTTTAGTTATAACTTATCTTGAGATTGGAAAAATATTTAATTTGAAAAATTATTTTTTTTAAAGCAGACGGAACACAGAGAAAAGCGCAAAGTAACGCAGAGGATATTTTATTTTAGAGTATTGGCTTTTGGGAGTTCAGATGCTATTAGGTTGGCTTTATAAGTTTGGCAATAACTTCTACTAATTGGGCAATATCTACTGGCTTGGGTAAGTGTGCTTGAAACCCTGCTGAGATTGCTTGTTGCTGGTCTAATTTTCCAGCATAAGCTGTCAGTGCGATCGCTGGAATTTGCCCTCCTTGCTCTGGTGGCAAACTTCTAATTTGTTGCAGCAACATATAGCCATCCATATCGGGCATTCCAATATCTAAGACTAATACATCCGGCTGAAAACTCAGCAAAGTTGGAACAACTTCAAATGGCGATCCTACAGCTATTACTTCTGCTCCATACTCTTAAAGGATAAAATCAGCTAATTCCTTAGAATCAACTTCGTCATCTACCACTAAGACTCGGATACCAGTTAAAATTAGGTGATTATCAAACTGTTTAATGTTTGTATTTGTTTGAGTCTGCGTTGCCATTAATGGCAGTCTGACGGTAAAAATACTACCTTGTCCTTCACCAAGGCTTTCTGCCCAGACTTGACCACCATGCAACTCTACCAGATGTTTGACAATTGCCAGCCCCATTCCCAATCCACCAAATTTTCTAGTAGTCTTGCTATCTGCTTGACGGAATTTATCAAACACGTAAGGTAAAAAGTCGTGGCTAATTCCTTGACCTGTGTCCGTGATTTGGATTTCGGCTTGTGTATCAACTTGCTTTAAACGAATTTCTACACGACCGCCAGCAGGTGTGAACTTGATAGCATTAAATAGTAAATTCCAAAATACTTGCTGTAAACGAGTGGAATCTCCCAAAATAAGGCATACATTCGGTGTTAAAACACTGTGCAATTGAATGTTTTTAGCTTGGGCTGTTAACTGAACACTCTCTAGCACTAACGAAATTATAGATACTAAATCTACAGAGTAAATATTCAGGCTGAGTTTACCTTGCAGAATTTGAGAAATATTTAAAAGGTCTTCTATCATCTGAGACAACAATTTTGCATTGCGCTCAATAATGACTACAGCTTCAGCTCTCTTTGACTAATTTAATTGGTGGTTAGTAAGTAGCCTACACCAACCGAGTATAGGATTAAGTGGCGATCGCAACTCATGAGATAAGATACTTAAAAATTCATCTTTGATTCGGTTAGCTGCTTCTGACTCTGCCCGTGCAGCTTGTTCCCGTTGTAGCAGTTGTTCGCGCTCTTGCTCTGTCTGCTTACGTGTCGTAATGTCCTCAATGATGCCATCAATTACCGTAATATTATTGTTAGTGGTCAAAGTCTGACTAATCCGCACCCAAATTTCATTGTCATCTGCTCGCTGTAAAAGTACTTCGTGTTCACGTGAATCTCCAGTTTGCTTAAGTTGTTGCAAAAGTTTGGCATAATTTTCTGCCTGAAAATAAGGTGCAAGGGTGTGGCTTTCTGGAATTTTAGTCAAGGAATTTATACCCAGTAGATGTAGAAATGCACCATTACTTTCTAAGAAAACATCATCTTCTGTCAGACGATAAACTCCTAAGTTTAATTGATTAAGCAGGGTTTGAAAGCGCAATTCTAGACCTTGAACTTGACGTTTAGTTGCAGCCCGTGAGATTGTTGAATAGCGATCGCTAATTGTTCTGTGATTTCACAAGCCATCTGCCGATTTTCGCTCGTTTTTTTCCCCTTTAACCTTTACCCTTTTCCCTTTCTTGCAAAAAGCACAAATGCCAAGAGGTCTATGCTTTAAGGTTATTAAAAAAGTAGAAAAATTAATCTAAAGTGAAAATACAAAAAAATCCCCCACCTTGCGGCAGGGGATTTTTATTACTTATCTACAAAACTCGCAGCTCAGTTAACCGAACTTACCAGCAGTAGAAGCAATCAAGAATGCAGCGTAAGTCAAGACATAGCCAACAGTGAAGTGAGCTAGACCAACTACACGACCTTGAACGATTGACAGAGCCACGGGCTTATCTTTCCAGCGAACTAGGTTAGCTAGAGGAGTACGTTCGTGTGCCCAAACAAGGGTTTCAATCAACTCTTGCCAGTAACCTCTCCAGGAGATTAAGAACATGAAGCCAGTAGCCCAAACTAAATGTCCAAACAAGAACATCCAAGCCCAGACAGATAGGTTATTCACGCCGTAAGGGTTGTAACCGTTAATCAACTGAGCAGAGTTAGCCCAAAGGTAATCGCGGAACCAGCCCATGAGATATGTAGAGTTCTCATTGAACTGAGCTACGTTGCCTTGCCAAACACCTAGATGCTTCCAATGCCAGTAGAAAGTAACCCAGCCAAGGGTATTAAGCATCCAGAATGCAGCTAAATAGAAGGAATCCCAAGCTGAGATGTCGCAAGTACCGCCACGACCGGGGCCATCGCAAGGGAAGGCATAGCCGAAGTCCTTTTTATCGGGCATCAGCTTAGAACCACGGGCATCCAAAGCACCTTTGACCAAGATCAAGGTGGTGGTGTGCAGACCTAAAGCGATCGCATGGTGTACCAAGAAGTCGCCAGGGCCAATTGTCAAGAACAGGGAGTTAGTACCAGCATTGATGGCATCTAACCAGCCTGGCAACCAAACGTTAGCGTAGTTGGGCCATGCTGTGTAAGCAATACTATCTGGGTTAGATAGTAAGGTGTCTAAACCGTACAGTACTTTACCGTTAGCAGCTTGGACGAATTGAGCAAACACTGGCTCAATCAGGATTTGCTTTTCAGGAGTACCGAAAGCAACCACTACATCGTTGTGAACATACAAGCTGAGGGTGTGGAAGCCTAAGAAAAGGGATACCCAGCTAAGGTGGGAGATAATCGCTTCTTTGTGCTTCAACACGCGCTCAAGGACGTTGCCTTTGTTTTGTTCTGGGTCGTAATCACGTACCCAGAATATTGCTCCGTGAGCAAAAGCACCAAGCATCAGGAATCCAGCAATATACTGGTGATGCGTATACAACGCTGCCTGGGTTGTGTAATCCTTCGCAATAAATGCGTAGGAAGGCATGGAGTACATGTGCTGCGCTACCAGGGAAGTGACAACACCTAACGCTGCTAAGTGCCATCCCAATTGGAAGTGCAGGGAGTTGTTATAGGTGTCGTAAATACCTTGGTGAGGTAGGTTAAACGGCCCTTCAACAGGAATACCGAAGAAATTCTTGGCATTCAAGGCTTCTTTGAGACTGTGACCAATCCCAAAGTTTGTCCGGTACATGTGACCAGCAACGATGAATAGAACTGCGATCGCTAGATGGTGATGAGCTATGTCAGTCAGCCACAAAGCTTCTGTCTGGGGATGGAAACCACCCAAGAAACTCAGAATTGCAGTTCCTGCACCTTGCGATGTCCCGAATATATGTCCAGGAGTATCAGGGTTTTGAGAGTAAACACCCCAGTTGCCTGTAAAGAATGGTGTCAAACCTGCTGGGTGGGGTGGGGTATTCAGGAAGTTATCCCAACCTACGTGCTGTCCGCGAGCTTCGGGGATAGCAACGTGAATTAAGTGACCAGCCCAAGCCAAAGAACTAACACCAAACAAACCTGCTAAGTGGTGGTTTAGGCGATGTTCCGCACTCTTAAACCATGCCAAGCTAGGACGGTACTTGGGCTGCAAGTGCAGCCAGCCAGCAAATAGCAATACAGCAGCGAATAATAGCAAGAAAACTGAACCGTTGTACAATTCGCTGTTATTCCGCATACCGATGGTATACCACCAGTGGTAGAGACCAGAGTAGGTAATGTTTACCGGATTGCTAGCGCCAGCTTGAGTAAAAGCTTCGATCGCTGGTTTACCAAAGTGAGGGTCCCAAATCGCGTGGGCGATGGGACGGATATGAAGGGGATCTTTAATCCACTGTTCAAAGTTACCTTGCCAGGCTACGTGGAACAGGAGGCTGGATGCCCACAGGAAGATGATTGCCAAGTGACCGAAGTGAGTTGCGAAAATCTTTTGGTAAAGATTTTCTTCCGTCATGCCATCATGGGTTTCAAAATCGTTGCCTGTAGCGATCGCATACCATATCCGACGAGTCGTCGGGTCCTGTGCGAGATCCTGGCTAAATTTCGGAAATTTCGTCGCCATAGGTTTAATAAATCCTCTGACCTTTAGCCATCAAATACCAGCCTCTAGAGTCCTGAGTTTTGAGTTCTAAGTTCCGAGTTTTTTCTCAGCACTTAGCACTCAGCACTCAGCACTCCATAACTGATTGCTACCCTACTGAAAGGATGTGTGCATGGAAGAACGCCCAAGTTGTGGCAATTCCTCCTAAGAGGTAGTGAGCTACCCCTACAGCCCGACCCTGAATAATGCTCAAAGCGCGAGGCTGAATGGATGGTGCTACCTTCAGTTTGTTATGCGCCCAAACAATGGACTCAATCAGTTCTTGCCAGTAGCCGCGACCACTGAACAGGAACATCAAGCTGAATGCCCAAACAAAGTGAGCGCCTAAGAACATGAGTCCATAAGCAGATAGCGCACTGCCGTATGAGTTGATGACTTGCGTAGCTTGCGCCCACAAGAAGTCTCGCAACCAACCGTTGATGGTGATGGCGCTTTGGGCAAAGTTACCACCGGTGATGTGAGTCACAGCACCATCTGCATCTACGGTTCCCCAGACATCTGATTGCATCTTCCAGCTGAAGTGGAAAATTGCAATGGATATTGTGTTGTACATCCAGAATAGTCCGAGGAACACATGGTCCCAACCAGATACTTGACAAGTACCGCCACGACCAGGACCATCGCAGGGGAAGCGGAAGCCCAAGTTTGCTTTGTCTGGAATCAGACGAGAGCTACGGGCAAACAGTACACCTTTGAGCAGAATTAGGACAGTAACGTGGATTTGGAATGCGTGAATATGGTGGATTAAGAAGTCCGCCGTACCCAAAGCAATGGGCATCATCGCAACTTTACCGCCTACAGCCAAAATCCCACCGCCGAAAGCATAGCTAACGGGTTCTAGCGCATTGGGAGCAGTGCCACCAGGAGCTAGGGTGTGGATATTTTGTACCCACTGGGCAAACACTGGCTGCAACTGTATTGCCGTATCAGAGAACATGTCTTGGGGACGTCCCAAGGCACGCATTGTATCGTTGTGAATGTAAAGTCCAAAGCTATGGAAGCCGAGGAAGATACACACCCAGTTAAGGTGAGAAATAATCGCATCTCGGTGACGAAGCACCCGATCCAGCAAGTTGTTTTGGTTCACAACTGGATCGTAATCCCGCACCATGAATATGGCAGCGTGAGCCGCACCGCCGACTATGCAGAATGCACCAATCCACATGTGGTGGGTGAAAATGCACAACTGTGTAGCATAATCAGTTGCCAAATATGGATAAGGGGGCATCGCGTACATGTGATGCGCGATGATGATGGTCAGCGAACCCAAGAAAGCTAGGTTAGTAGCCAACTGAGCGTGCCAGGATGAGGTCAGGTTTTCGTAGAGACCTTTGTGACCTTCACCGGTGAAAGGCCCTTTATGGTTTTCCAGAATCTCTTTAATGCTGTGACCAATACCCCAGTTGGTACGGTACTGGTGACCAGCAATGATAAAGATAACTGCGATCGCTAAGTGGTGATGAGCAATGTCAGTCATCCACAAGCCGCCTGTTACTGGGTTTAGACCGCCCTTGAAGGTGAGGAAGTCAGCATACTGACCCCAGTTCAAGGTGAAGAAAGGTGCTAAACCAGCAGCAAAGCTGGGATACAGCTCGGTCAACAAGTCTTTGTTCAATATGAACTCGTGGGGCAAGGGTATGTCTTTGAGAGCAACGCCTGCATCCAAAAGCTTGTTGGTCGGTGCGGATACGTGAATTATGTGACCTGCCCATCCCAAGGAACCACAACCTAGCAATATTTGCAGGTGGTGATTCAGCATTGACTCCACATTCTGGAACCATTCCAGTTTAGGAGCGCGTTTGTGGTAATGGAACCAGCCGGCAAATAATAACAAGCCTGCTAATACCAAGCCACCAATCGCAGTGCAGTAAAGCTGGAAGGAGTTTGTGATACCCCAGCCACGCCATACTTGGAACAAACCAGAGGTGATTTGAATACCGTGGAAACCACCGCCAACATCACCGTTTAAAATGTCTTGTCCAACAATGGGCCAAACGACTTGAGCACTTGGTCTAACGTTCAACGGGTCGCTTAACCAAGCTTCGTAGTTAGAAAACTTCGCGCCGTGGAAAATCATCCCGCTCAACCAAACCATTATTACGGCTAAGTGGCCGAAGTGGGCTGAGAATATCTTGCGGGATATATCTTCTAAATCGCTTGTATGTGTATCAAAATCATGGGCGAGTGCGTGCAGGTTCCAAATCCATGTGGTGGTTTTGGGGCCTCTGGCTAAGGATCTGTCGAAGTGTCCAGGTTGCGCCCATTTCTCGAATGAGGTTGGAACTGGGTCATTATCGACGATTACTCTTGCCTTTTTTTCCTCTCGCTCCGGAGGACTTATTGTCATTCGACCTCCTCTCTAGATAAGGAATGAGGAATCATGAATACCACAAAATTAACCATTACCGCAAAATCCAGAATTTTACTGAAGCTGCGATGAAGACCGATGTGGATTGTTGTTTCTCGTTGAATTATAGAGTCTTCACTTGTACTTTGTTGGAGATAGTTGGAGATATTTTAACAATAATTCAAACTTGCGGAAATATTGCTGGAATTCCTGCCTTAACTGCCTTTTAACTTCAAAGCCTTTGTCCAAAAGTCAATAGATTATCTATTTAATTTACAAAGAATAACAATTTGCAAATTTTATAGTTTGGCTGTATGAGGCGGTGTTTCAGCTTTGGCTGCTATTACTCATGAACATTTGTATCATATTTCCATTGTTGCAAGTAAAAAGCTGTAAAGAATATGACTCATTTGATAATTTCCTGAGATACACAAGAAAATTATGAGATTTGAGGCAGATTTCATCTTTTGGGCTATAGTTCCAGATGGACAGTTTGAGCCAAAATAATCTGTCAATTGTCGAAGACTATCACTGGGTGCAACGCATGAACTCGTGGCAGAAAAGGGTGTTAGAAAAACTCCTCCCTGAGAGGTTCCCCATTTTCAAGTGGGTAATGACATTGTTGCTGGTATTAAGCTTGACCAGTTGTGGCGATAAAATCAGTAGCCAAGAAGTATCTACTGACTATAGAGATAACCCTCCAGAGATTTCTCAAATTTCAAAGCAATTTTCGGAAGTTTCCCCACCATCTGTTATCCAAGAACTGCGGACAATTTTGGAAGTTTATCAGCCACAAGTGACAATTGTTACTCCACAAGCTGATGAAGTTCTCCAAGACAACAAAGCCACAGCCAGTTTTCAGGTTAAGGATCTACCAATATTTAAAGACCCACAATTACAACTAGGGCCCCATCTACACGTAATTCTGGATAACCAACCTTATATTCCTGTTTACGATCTGAATCAGCCCTTGGTTTTGCCAGACTTGTCTCCAGGTACTCATACCTTGCGCGTTTTTGCCTCCCGCCCTTGGCATGAAAGCTTTAAGAATGAAGGCGCTTATGCTCAAACAACATTTCACGTCTTCACCAAAACCGACGACAACAACCCAGATCCCAAGTTACCTCTGCTAACTTACAGCCGCCCTCAAAGTAGCTACAAAGCAGAACCAATCTTACTGGACTTTTACCTAACTAACGCTCCCCTGCACCTCGTTGGCAAAGAAAATCCTAACGACCAATTCAGTGATTGGCGCATCCGCACCACAATTAATGGTGAAAGCTTTATTTTTGATCGCTGGCAAGCAGTTTATCTTAAAGGCTTCCATCCAGGAAAAAACTGGATAAAACTAGAATTTCTTGATAATCAGGGAAATACTGTCAAAAATGCCTTTAATACCACAGTTAGATTGATTGACTACCAGCCAAAGGGTAAAGACACTTTGTCAAGAATTGTCAGAGGAGAAGTTACAGCAGATGAGGTGCGCGGCATTGTAGATCCAAATTATAGATTCACGCCTACACCGTCCGTTGAAAAAACACCCGAAATACAACCGAAGGTAGACAAACAGCCGATTCCCGAAACTGAAACTCCCAAAGAATCTGAAACAGAGCCAAACAAGCCAGAACAACCAAAATTGGAAGTTCCAACGGTACCATCTCCCACCTTATCCCCAACATCGCCAGAAATAATTACGCCAACATTAGAACCTCAGCCAGAGGTAACACCAACTCCTGAATCAACGCCGTTACCTGAAAAAGTTGTACCTCAGCCAAAAAAACCTAGATTTGGCGGATTTTTTAACCGTCAGGCTGGTAAAGTCCCCACCCCAAAAGCACCAGTTGAGACACCTCCTAGTTTGCCACCGACGCTACCAGAGATTATCGAGTCTCCTGCACCAGAAATAATTACGCCAACACCAGAACCACCGCCAGAGGTAACACCAACTCCTGAATCAACGCCGTTACCTGAAAAAGTTGTACCTCAGCCAACAAAATCTAGATTTGGCGGATTTTTCAACCGTCGGGCTGGTAAAGTCCCCACCCCAAAAGCACCAGTTGAGACACTTCCTAGTTTGCCACCGACGCTACCAGAGATTATCGAGTCTCCTGCACCAGAAATAATTACACCAACACCAGAACCACAGTCAGAGGTAACACCAACTCCTAAATCAACGCCGTTACCTGAAAAAATAGAAGTGAAATAACTCGTTTACTGTTGGGAGCAAAAAGTTGCAAAATTTTTAATTCCGCAGAACAACTAGGGAATTCTAAGTAAGGCTTGGTTTTTATTGCTTACTCAGGATTACTATGGCTTCCCAGAATCATGGTTCAAATTTTCAGGCAGTTTCCGGCGATATTCCTGTTTTACAATCGAATCGAAAAGGGTGGTTTTCACGGCTGACGAATAGTTTGAGTGTTGGGAACAAAATTAAATCCGGCTATGCTCTTGCTCTCAGTGTTGGAATTTTAGGAACCACAATTGGATTAATCCTTGGAGACCAGTATCAAGAAAAGGCGTTGCAGAAGCAACAAAACGCTTTTAAGGAACTCAATTTGCTTCATCGCCTCCAGACAGGTATCCTCCAGACACGGACTCATCAACAGCAACTCATCCCATTAGTGCCATATCCAAAGTTGTATACAGAGGAATACAGCCACATTACTAATGTCCATGCACCAGAAATTGAGCAAGTCTGGTCTGAACTCCAAAAATATACAAAAAGTGCTGATTATACAGGTCAAAATACTGAGAATATTCCCCTGTTTTTGCGAACCTATGATGGTCTACCACAAACTTATATTCAACAACTTGAGGAATTATTTCAGCAACTTGATCTATCGCTTTTAAATGAAAAGAAAATTGCGATCGCCCAACAACGATTGTTAAAGTTTACCAACAGTGAATTAGCACTCAAGTTTGACGAGATATCTGATGAATTGGTTACTGTTATTAAAGCTTCCTATGAGGAATCAGTAGCAGCGACAGCTGCGTTCAAGAAAGCAGCGCAAATGCGGATTTATATTATTGCTGCCAGTATACTGTTGTCAGTGCTAGTTGCTACTATTTTAGCTTTATTAACAAGTCGAACTATTACTTATCCGGTCAAAGTGCTGACGAGTATGGCGCAGCAAGTCACTAAAGAATCTAACTTTGACCTGCAAGCACCTGTCATCACCACAGATGAAATTGGCATACTTGCTATTGCATTTAACCAAGTTTTACATAGAGTTAAATGCTTATTGGAAGAACAGCAAGCAGCAGCTTTTCGTCAACAGCAAATGCAAGAAGCCCAATTGCTTCAAAGTGAGAAAATGTCTAGCTTAGGACGAATGGTAGCTGGTATTGCCCATGAAATTAATAATCCGGTAAATTTTATCTATGGTAATTTAGATCCTGCTATTCAATATGTAGACGATTTATTAGAATTGCTAAAAATCTATCGCCAAGAAGTGCCTAATCCATCTTTGGCGGTGCAAGCCTACGCTACCGAAATTGATGCAGAATTTTTAGAAAAAGATTTACCCAAACTTTTGCAGTCGATGAAGTTTGGTGCCGATCGCGTGCAACAAATTGTCTTAAGTTTGAAAAACTTCTCTCGCCTGGATGAAGCAAAAGCACATCCGGTTAATCTACATGAATGCCTAGATAGTACGCTACTCATCCTCAATAACCGAATTAAAAAAGGCATTAAAATTGAGCGCTTGTACGGTGAGATTCCTAGCATTGAAGGTTTTTCTAGTTCGCTTTATCAAGTGTTTATGAATATTATCAATAATGCACTTGATGCATTGGAGGAACAGCACAATCCTCAAGACAAACCACAAATTACGATCGCTACTGAACTTAAAAATAAAAACTGGGTAGTTGTTCGCATTGCTGATAATGGTTCTGGTATTCCCTCTGATGTTCAAGGAAAAATTTTTGAGACGTTTTTCACTACTAAGGCTAGAGGTGTTGGCACTGGTATGGGACTTTCGATTAGCCGTCAGATTGTAGTCGAGAAACACGGAGGACAACTAATGTGTAAGTCTGAGGTGGGTAGTGGTACTGAATTCATCATTTGTCTTCCAGTTCAAAAGCAGCATTTACCCGAAAATGCTCAACTCTAATTTTTGCGATAATGCCTCAATAAAAGCAAGCCCTACTACCGGATTTCCTACTGTATCTAAGGTGGGACTGTAGCAAGCGATCGCTCCCTCACCTGGTACTATTGCTATAAGTCCACCACCAATCCCTGATTTCATTGGTAGACCAATCCTGACTGCAAACTCCGCAGAAGCTTCATATAATCCACAAGTTAACATTATTGCATTGACAATTCGGCGGTTTTTTGATAAAAGGGAGCCATTATCAAAAGCTAAGAGTTTTCCTAACAGGGCTAAATCTTCAACTTGCCCAGAAATGCAGCATATTTGCTCGTATGTGTCAAGTGCTGTTTCAATATTGTTAAGATAACCCGCTTCGGCAAGATAATTAGCGATCGCTTCATTGGCTGTTGAATGGGTTAATCGCACTGAAGCCAGCATCGCCTCATCCAAAGATAGTTGGCAACCCGCTAATTGGTTGAGCCAGTGACAAAATAAAAGAGTGCGAACGCTTGCGTCCTTTCCAGGTAATTTATCAGCGAGGGTAATTGCTCCACTATTAATCATCGGATTGCGGGGGTATCCACGATCGGCAATTAGTTGTTCTAAAGAATTAAAGGGTGCATCCGATGGTTCCATCCCAACCCATCTAAAAACCGTTTCTGCACCAAAATTTTCTAGCAGATAAAGTAAGGAAAATGTCTTAATAACGCTCATTAGCGGGAAAACACAAGCTGTATCGCCAAAGGTGATATTTTTTCCAGATTTGCAGTAAATATGAACTGCAAACCAACTAGGATTAGCTAAAGCCAATTGCGGAATGCGATCGGGAACTCGTCCCTGTTGAGCTTGGGTTTTAGCTAGTTGCACCCAGGCTGATAATTCCGTAGTACTTAGTTTGTCAAATCTTATCAAAGTGTAAATTTTCTAAAAGTTCATTTATTAAATAGTAATTAACAGTATACCCTGATGTTTATAAAGGCTTTTTAATAGCGTAGAAACACCAAGAATAACATTTATAATTAGCAATAATCTCTTGGTCGTTGTTGTGAGCCTTAAAACTCAATAGTTTTCGTCTTTGCACTATTTTGCAAGGACTATATAATTGTGCGACTTTAGAAATATTGTATCTCAACACTGTTTACAAATAATATAACTTTATTGGAGGTAGGTTTATGAAATTATCTACACTGTCTAAAATTCTAGGTTTAACAACAGCATTTGCAATTTCATTACAAGCTACATTGCTTATTCAACAAAACAAGGCTCTAGCGGGTGCTGGTACATCTACTCTTAATACAGGCGAATACTTATTCCCTGGTCAATACTTGATTTCACCAAATGGACAATTTAAAGCCGTACAGCAATCAGATAGAAACTTTGTTCTTTATAATTCATCTGGCACTCCTGTGTGGTCATCAAACACTTTTGGCGCAGCAGATAGCTACATCGTCATGCAATACGACTGCAATTTAGTCATTTATCGATCTAATTCACTCCCCATCTGGTCAAGTTTTACTGCACCTGCTTCTAGTTGTCGTCTTGTAGTTCAAGATGATGGAAACTTAGTAATTTATAGAGGTGATAATGTTCCTGTTTGGGCAAAGGGTGCAATATTAATAGAGATTGAACCAGGAGAAACGCTAAATCTTAATAATTTACTAAATGGTATTCGTTTGCCCTGATATTGGAAAGCGAAAGATAAGCTGCATTGCTTAATCGAATGTTTTAATATTGCTGATAATCCTGATTCCATCAGCAGTTTAAAATCCCTTGAGCTATTGCCGCCGTATAGCTAAGGTACAGGATTTCGTAAATTCTGTCATTCCCATACTCTATACGGGAACGATAAATCTTATCAAGCTAAGTTTTTATGACGTCTGTTTTTAAGAGATTAAGCGGTGGGGTTGCTATGACTGTGGGAATCATAACTAATTATGTGAACATTATATTAATTACGAATTACGTTAGCGCAGCGTTAGCGAGTCTTCTCCCAAGGGGAGATGCTGCGCTAACGAGCGTCACTACGAATTACAAATTAGTATGATTCCCCGTGTCAGAGCGCCAGAATTACCACAAAATTACTTTTGGCTCAATACCGATAAACCTTTGTCTCTTAAACAATTCAAAGGTAGAGTTGTAATTTTAGACTTTTGGACATACTGCTGTATCAATTGTCTGCATATTCTGCCAAACCTGAAATATTTAGAACAAAAATATAAAGATAGCCTTACCGTTATCGGTGTTCACTCTGCTAAATTTGACAACGAAAAAGAAACAGCAAATATTCGCCAAGCTATCCTGCGCTACGACATTGAACACCCAGTTATAGTTGACAATGGTTTTCGGATTTGGGAAGAGTATGCTGTACGTGCTTGGCCTACGTTAATAATTATTGATCCAGAAGGTTACGTGATTGGCCAAATTTCTGGTGAAGGAAATCGTGACACTTTAGACGAGTTGATTCAAAAGTTAATTCAGCAACACCAAGACAAAGGCACAATTAATTTTCAAGAACTCAGCTTGACTTTAGAGAAACAGCGCCAACCATTAATCACACCCCTAGCTTTTCCTGGTAAAGTTCTAGCGACTCCAACGGGTTTATTCATCGCTGACTCTGGACATCATCGCCTGATTATGAGTAGTTTTGACGGCGAAATTTTGCACTTGATTGGTACTGGAAAATCTGGCTTAACTGATGGTGCTTTTAACGAAGCGCAATTTTTTGCACCACAGGGAATGGCTTATGATGCCGAAAATCAAATTCTTTATGTTGCTGATACAGAAAATCATACACTGCGGCGAATTGATTTAAAGCATCAAGTAGTGCAAGCGATCGCAGGAACTGGTGAACAAAGCCGCAATATCTCTCCTCATGGCGGTGCTGGTTTAGAAACTGCGCTAAATTCTCCTTGGGATTTAGTCAAAGTGGGAAATACCTTGTTTATTGCAATGGCTGGGCCTCATCAAATTTGGCAAATGGATTTAGAAACTGGCATTATCAAAACTTATGCTGGTATTGGTGCAGAAGCGTGTATTGATGGTTCACTTACTGAATCTGCCTTTGCTCAACCTAGCGGTATTAGCACAGATGGGAATGAATTATATATTGCTGACAGTGAAGTTAGCTCAATTCGCGGTGTAGGAATTGTAGAACCGTACCAAGTGCGAACTGTTTGCGGTAGTGGGGGTTTATTTGATTTTGGTGATGTAGATGGACAAGGTGAAGATGTCCGTTTGCAGCACTGTTTAGGAGTGGAATATGCTCAAAATTTTCTGTGGGTAGCAGATACTTACAATCACAAAATTAAATTGGTGAGTCCCAGTACAGGGAATTGTCAAACAGTTTTAGGAGATGGTACTAATGGCTTACAAGATGGCCAGGGTAAAAACACTCGGTTTTTTGAACCTTCAGGATTGAGTGCTATGAATTCATATCTATATATTGCCGATACCAATAATCATGCCATCCGCCGCGTGGATTTGAATACTTTTGAGGTGACAACGCTAGAGTTTCTTGGCTTGTGTGCGCCAAATATATGTATTCCAACTAATTTATAAAATGATTACTTGGTGCGAAGGGATAAAAGCTCAAACATAAACTTTGCATCTACTTTAAGCGTAAAGATATAAGTGCGGGTATTGAACCCGATGATTGTTTTTATATGCAAAACTATAAGCTAATGTTTGGGTATAAATTCTCGTCCGCCTCTGTAGACTGAGGTCAAATCAAGGTTTTACTTGGGTAGACAGGATTTATAACCGCCCTTTTAAAGCATTCCGCGCTTTACTTAAAGAAAGGGGAATTAATAATCTAGAGCAATTGTGACTGAATTTAATTTACAAATCCAAGAAAATAGCGAACGCTTCTCAACTCCATTAGAGGATGCAACGTCTAGTTTACTTCCCTTCAGGGATACGATACACTGCGTCAACACTAAAGGAAACGATCGCCTTGATCGTTACCTTTCCCAAGAATTACCAGACTTATCCCGTTCCCGCATCCAACAGTTAATTGAACAGGGTAATGTCCAACTTAACGATAAAGTTTGCACATCTAAGAAGATCAATGTCAAGTTAGGCGATCGCATCACTCTCGAAATCCCAGAAGCGCAACCTTTAGAACTCCTTGCAGAAGATATCCCCTTAGATATCCTTTACGAAGATGACCACCTACTCATTCTCAACAAACCCGCAGGTTTAGTTGTCCATCCTGCACCCGGTCATCCCGATGGTACTTTGGTAAATGCTCTATTGGCACACTGCCCTAATTTACCAGGAATTGGCGGAGTCCAACGTCCGGGAATCGTCCATCGATTGGATAAGGATACAACAGGTGCGATCGCGATCGCTAAAACAGAAGTTGCTCATCATCACCTACAAGCACAACTCAAAGCTAAAACCGCACGCAGAGAATACTTGGGCGTGGTTTATGGTGCGCCAAAAGCTGAAAGTGGCAGAATTGACTTGCCCATTGGTCGCCATCCACAAGACCGCAAAAAAATGGCTATTATGCCTGTCGAACAAGGCGGACGAGCCGCCGTCACTCATTGGCAAGTACTAGAACGCCTCGGTAACTTCACCTTAATCCACTTCCAACTAGAAACTGGACGCACCCATCAAATTCGCGTCCACAGCGCCAAAATGGGGCATCCCATTGTCGGCGACCCAGTTTATAGTTCTGGTCATTCAGTAGGGGTAAATTTGCCCGGTCAAGCACTGCACGCTTGGCGACTAAAATTGCAACATCCCGTATCTGGAGAGTTGATTGAAGTGACAGCAAACCCTCCAAGTCACTTTACAAAACTTTTGGAGATGTTAAAAAGACGAACTACACTTTAAACTCATCCCGCATCTGAAAGCAGCACCATTTCACAGACATTAAGTCTTGCAAAAATCCCCTTTAACAACTAGCGTGCATTAGACATGGGATAGAGTCTGTTCCACTAGTTATACCTAAATGAAACTCCTACATAACCCAAGACTTATGCACGCTATAAAATGATCAAATGTATGTACTAGTCAGCTGTCGAACAAAAATCGTTATTTAATTCCTGCTATTTGCCGATAAGGTACAGACTTTTCGATATCGATATTGAATGACGATATCCGTTGAGGAGCATTGCCAGTTGCATTGATACTTTGTGCCAAAGCCAAGAATAAAGCTGGATCGCCAGCCTTGGGCTTTTGCTCTTGTGGAAGGAATCTGCGTACTTCGACCTGCCAAATGATTTGGGGGAAACCCAGTTTGGTACGGTGGTAAGCTTCGTATCGCGGAGATTTGATGTTGAATGGCAACTCACCCGCAGATTGAGATGGCAGTATCCGACGGCGCTGATAAGGCACTGTGGAGTCTCCAAAATTGCTCAGGTACTCTTCAGTGTTGAGGACTTCATCAACAAAGCCTTTAATACCCTTGGTAGCGACT
This sequence comes from Nostoc sp. CmiVER01, assembly GCF_034531135.2. NCBI lineage: Bacteria > Bacillati > Cyanobacteriota > Cyanophyceae > Nostocales > Nostocaceae > Nostoc > Nostoc sp. CmiVER01. The sequence continues at coordinate 128,589 of NZ_JAVRBU020000014.1, read as the reverse complement.
ACAATTGACCAGGCAATTTTTTCCCGCTCATTGTATGGGTCGCGTCCTAGAACGCGCTGGATTACTTGCTCAACAAAGCGATAATTACTGTTGAGATCGTAGAAGCTTTTCTTAAAGGTATTGGAAAGTACCAACCCACGAATAAAGTCCCGTACTGTAATTTGTCCATTACGGAGTTGAGACTCTAAAAATGTTTCGCGATCAGCAGTAAAGGCATAAAAGAAAAGTTGACGATAGGCTGCTTCAATCAGAAGGTCTAAATCTGACGGAGAAAGCAGATTGTCTGTACTAAAAATCCTGGGTTGTTCATCACCCGGTACTTCGTATGCAGCTACACGCTGATTCTGACTTGAAGGGTCGTATGTTAACAGAGGAATTGCCACTCTAAAGCCTCCATATTTCTTAATTAAAGTTAACAACTTTAGATCACATATTAAGGGAGTAGTTGTATCAAAACTTCAGATTCTGATAAAATTTCACGAAACTTAACCAAGAGGAACTTAACTATTCCAAAAAACAAGGATTAGCTTGTTGGACTCAACCCATAGCTGATTTATAAAAGGAGTAAGGCTTTCAGCCTAATAACTACCTAAAAAACTTTATTTATATACTTTAGATTAGAAGATTCAGTTTCACCTTTTTGAAATAAAGCAATAATTTTTAACATATAGCAAAAGAAATTAATGGGGAGTGAAGAATTAAGGACAAGGGGAGAGACTTGTTGCAAGTTCTTACCTCTTGTCTCTTTGTTTTCCCTACTCTCTACTCCCTTGACCTATCCAAAATTCCAAGGGATCTATGGTTGATTTACAGTGAGGCCAGCTACGCAAAGTTGCTTCCATACCTGCCTCCCAGTAAGGTGGTTCTAATCCCAGCCCTAAACATAGATGAGATAGGATGCTAGCAAACTGCTGATTGTGACCAAAGTCTCCTAGATGAGCATGGGCGTATTCATGAACGACTACACCAAACCAGTCTCTAGGTGCAATTCGACCGACATCTACCAGAATAGTTACTGGGTTTGTGAGAATATTGCACAGCCCGTCAATGCCGAAGGATTGAGCTATGGGGACTGCAAAAATTTGGATATGGCGACGCTCTTGGGGATGAAAGCACTCATGGCAAAGGTCTAGATAGGTATTGATCTGAGCGTTAATGGTGTTAATATTATCGCCGATCCAGGTACAAATGGGGATGCGATCGCGCACATTATCGAACACATCAACCATACCCGGTTCTAGGGCAAACCTCTGTACTTGATACAGATAATCTCGGCCACGAGTAAAAGCATCGGTCTGCTTGAGAATCATTCACCAGCCCAAAACTGAATAAAACTTTCTTTTTTCCAAAACATCCGACCCTTGTTTTTCTGTTATTTGTTCTGGGTTGGAAGTTTCAATACGAGTTTCGGTACAAAATGATGCAGTGCTGAAGCCACCAAAGCGTTTCACTGTACTGGTTCGTAGTCGCATATTTGGGCTAGCGAACCAGAATCTCTCAATGGAACTCATTGTTTCGTATTCGGTTGTCAACACTAGCCCATCTTCATCATCCATGTGAAAAAGACCTACTACAGGCATAATTTCAGCGTAGCCTCTTTCACGGAGTAATTTACCAGATCTCGGGTTATCGCCATCAGGCACGATCGCAAATATGGTTTTCCCTTGATGGTTCTCATCATTTTCTCTATCCCAAGCCATTGTACCTAGCCATTGTACCCGCGATCCACCTACTGACAGGCTGGGGTCAATCTGATGATACTGGCACAGTTCAATGATTTCTGGATGATTGGCATCTAGAGTTTCTACCTGTATATCCGATTCTCCTGTTTCTGAGCGTTTAAAGGGCAGGTGATGAGTTGCACGTTGCGATCGCCACTTACCAGCACTTAACTGAAAAAAGTCCATTGCGTCTATCAATCTTCTAACTCCTACTTATTACTCCTGCGGATGATGTTTTACGGTTTTTTATTTTTATAGTTTTTGGTATATAAACATTGTGACATACTCCCCACCCTCGTCTGTGTAACCATTATAAAAAATAAGCAATTGAGATTAAGGATGCCAAAACGTCGTTTAATAGGTTGGTAATTATATGTAGTTCACGCTAACAAAACCATAACTCAACTATTACAGAATGGGCGTTTTTGAGGATTAGGCTCGTTACTTATAGTTTTTCTCATAAAATAAATAACAGATGCCTTCAAATTGAGAATAAAATATTACTACTGCTTATCTATAGCAATCCTATCTGATTTATTTATTAAAATTCGCAGTGTCTATATCCCGACTTATTTAAGAAGTCGGGTATCTAACTTTTCACGAATGATTTAGAATTGCTACACCACTATTAAGCCATTTTAGCAAATACTTTTTTCCTTAAATTTCCAATTAATGGTTTCTCAATATAAGAATGAACTACACATCCCATAGCTACTGTTAATATAATAATTATAAATGCAATAGCGTTGTAATATATACTGTAATTTTGACTCAAATGTAAAATATTGAATTTATCTATTAATTTATTGAATATTTTGCTTATATTACTTAAGAAAAAGCCGTGTGTTAAATATATAGAATAAGACGCATTACCTAAATAAATTAGGATTGGTGATACATTTATTGCTTTTGTTACTTCTAAATGAACAGATCCGATAATCAGTAAGGTAAAGGGAATTCCATAAGCTACTAATGAAGAGATACCTGAAACATTAAATTCACCATATTTTGTATTTATAACTGATATCATCAACAAAAATATTGAAGCATAAATTAATGATGTTCCAAACTTAAATTGATATTTATATATCGTATAAGCAGCTAAACAACCCAGCACAAACTCTAGATTATGTGGAGAAAATATAAAGTTTAGCAGATAGCTTTTGCCAATTGGTAAAACATTAAATAGATTAAGAGTTATACCAATTATCCAAGCAAAAATTATTGCTCGGTAAATTTTTGTATTTTTCAGTATTAGGAAACCAAATATACAGTAGAAAAATACTTCATAGCAGAGCGTCCAACTGACACCAATAAAACTACTCTCTAGAATAGACCTATCTTGGGGTAGCAATAAAACAGCCTTGATAATTTCGTCTGCACTTCGCTGATAAATGCTATCTTTACCAGTATTAAATAGAGAAGCTAAAATTTTGATGCCTAAAATGCTCCAATATAATGGATACACACGAATAAATCTTTTAAACACAAAAGGCGTAAACTTATCAGGTTTACCTATATCAGATTGATGAATATAAAATATAATAAATCCACTAAGTACGAAAAAGAAATCAACGCCTATCCAACCGAAATGAAATGTTTGTAATAAATATAAATTATTTTGATGTAGTTCACGAGAAAGTATTCCATTTCCGTGGTGAAGAATTACCATTAGAGCAGCTATACCGCGATATACTTGTAGTAAGTTTAATTTTTTGTTCATAGTAATTGCAGGGTTAGTTGTAAAAACTAATTAAATCACTAAATGTTAAGAATAGTGTAATACCAATTCACTAAAATAAATTATGCAACCGATGTAAACCTTGAAAGGCAAGTATCTCTAATTTTTTTAATTGCAAATTGCTCTCTTCTCTACGAGACGCTTTGCAAACGGAGCGAGGCTTTTGTAATAGCGTCCCTAATAGTTGCCCATTGCGAATTGGTATGACTGTTCATTTTTGTAATCAAGCAATAACTTTAGAAGTAACAGCAATAGGAAGAGATAATATTGCTCAACAGCAAAACTATCTTTTAAGCTTCGTGCTACTTTCGACAACTTTTACTTGTTTATAAATTGTAAGTAGTCCGGGATCATTTAACCTAGATTATCTTTGGCTAACTAGATTGACTTTGGTTTTAATGCCTAACTCAGGTATACTACCATATACCTGAGTTGTTGCGTTAGAGAATATTAGCAAAAATACAGTGAGACAGGACATATTATAGAGTCAGTAAGTTGCCATGCCTCCGGAAAGGTTTCACCATAAATAGGCGTCTTGATTTGCTCTGTATAGCAGTTAAGCTTGATTTAAACCTCTGTTTTTTATCCAAGACATAATTAGATTTCTCAACTTGCCTGTTTTTGACTCAGTAAAATGTGCTATGACAACCGCATATAAAAATACAAATACAACTATGATAAGCGCCAAGAATATGTGCAAAATATCTGGTTCCCAAGGGCGATCGCTAATTACACATGCTCTAATAAAGCACAGTATTGGCATGTGGACAAGATAAAGAGTATAAGAACATCCTGCTAAACCTTTAGAAAATTTTTCGTATATTCCTTCTTGCCTTATTTCACTACGACTATTAACTAAAAAATATATCATAATAGCAGTAGAAATTCCTATAGAAAAGTCTGCTATTTCTCGGACAATAAAACGCTCACTGATTAATGAAATGCACAGGATTAGTATAGACAAAAAAGTGAGGAGATTGAGGACATTTTTATTATTAAGATATTTAGAAGGATGAGATATACTAACTAATGCTCCCATTAGCCAAACCAGAAAATAAATTCTAATTTCTGAACTAACCATGAGTAATATAGCTGAAGCTAAACAAGCATATAAGACACGAGCTTTTAAAGATTTAGCAAAAAAGAATAGGATGATAGAAGGAAAAAGTATATAGTACCAAAACTCATAGGCTAAACTCCAAACTGCCTTATTTGAACCAAATAAATCTACAAAAATCGTTTGTACAAAAGCTAGAGTTCCCAAAGCATTTTTAAACGTGAAATTTTCCAAAATTTTATAAGTTGCCAAATGACCGTTGTGAAACTTTTCTCCATAAAAGCTATCTTGTCCAGTACCAAATATTTTTATACCAAGAGAATCCCAAAAAGAAGATAGTAATAAAGCAGGAATTAATACGATATATAAGCGTGTTAAACGATCTACTAAATAATTAACCCAAGACCATTGCTTTTGCTGAATTCTCTTTATGACGCTAGTTGAAATAAAAAATCCACTTAGGACAAAAAAAATCATTACAGATTGATGACCCAATACTGTTAATGAATTTAACCTTTTTATAAAAAAACTAGGATTACTAATTTCTGCATATTCTATAAATAATAGAATTCTTGTGTGACCAATAAAAACTAATAAGGAAGCTAAACCTCTTAGTAGATCAAGATGAGTTGACCATCGATAATTCCTGATTGAAGGAATATTATAAATAGGCTGCGTCTGAGTTTCTGTTTCTAGCATTTTGGATATTTAACAACCTTTTCCTAATTAAACCGTTAAAACATGAAAAAATATTCAAGAAAAAATTGGTAGCTCAATACAATAAATAATATACAATTATCTATATATGAATACTTATAAGTTTCCAAGAAGGTTTTTTAAAGCTTGTCCAAAGTCTATCGGGGCTTCATTAAACTCCAATTAGGAAGATAAGATGTTCTAAATAAACTCAGGAATCTCATCATCAATTAATAAGATTTAGTTAGGCTCTTTGTTATCTCTGCGTCCTCTGTGCCTTTTCTGCGAGATAGTGCGCGTTGGCAGACCCTCTCGTAGAGAAGGCGGTAGCCTGCACCGCTTTGCGTCTACATTAAAAAATTGATTTGAATAATAGAGTTTTGACCTTAATTGAACCGTATTACATTATCAATGCAATTAATGTTTTTTTATTAGTCTAAAAAATAATATAGAAGTAATGTTCAATTTAAGGTACTTCTATATTAATAGGAACTCATAACAACAAAGTTTTTTTGACTTTTATCTAGTCACAGTAATAAAGCAGCGTTAGATGGCAATCCTATGTAAGTTTTACCTAAAAAATAAAATATATCAAGGTTTGTGTGGAATAGTATTAGATGCTTATAAAGCAATACGGTTCAATTAAGGATTTTTGGTATTGATTTTAGCATGTAGAGACGCGAAATTTCGCGTCTCTACTGAGGATTTTGGGCTTAACTTAACGATATTGACTTATAAAGAAAGAATTGTTTTAAAAATAAAAAAACTCATGATTAGCATCTTTAGATATCAGGCTAATCTAAACAATGCTATCGATCATGAGTTCAAAAATGAGGTGCATGGTGCATACATCTGTACGCCCCTATAGAGATTTATGATTTGCTATTAGCGATCGCTTCGTTTAAGACTAACTCTGGCTGTGGTGTTTCCTCTTCTTCTGGTAGACCGTAAATTGACCTGTACAACTTCACGTATTCTTTTGCAGATTGATACCAACTAAAGTCTTGGGCCATGCCCCGCTTTTGTAGTTCTAGCCATTGTGGTTTAAAACGGAAGCCTTCCCAAGCCCTGATCATACAGGTGAAAAGGTCTAGGGGTTCATAGCGGTCAAAGCAATAACCTGTACCTGCTGCATTTTCGGGGTCGTGATGGCTTACGGTATCAACTAATCCACCTGTGCGGCGGACAATAGGTACAGAACCGTAGCGTAAAGACATCATTTGGCTGATACCGCATGGTTCAAAACGACTAGGCATTAAGAAAGCATCAGTACCAGCGTAGATGCGGCGAGACAGGGCATCGTTATACAGTAAGTAAGTTGCCATGCGTCCGGGAAAGCGGGATGCTAATTGCCACATCTGAGTTTCATAGTAGCGATCGCCTGTCCCTAAAAGAATAAACTGTGCATCTGTATAAGAAAGGAAGCGATCGAGGATTTGCAATATCAAATCAATGCCTTTTTGTTCCACTAATCGGGTCACAATCCCAATTAAAAAGGCTTTGGAGTTGACTTCTAATCCTACCTCTTCTTGCAAAGCAATTTTGTTGGCTTTACGTTTCTCTAAGGTATCAGCAGTAAAGGTTTGGGTAATGTACTTATCATCTTCTGGGTTATAAACTTCAGTATCAATTCCATTAATAATCCCAGATAATTTACCGCTAATAAACGACAGCAAACCTTCTAAAGTTTCACCATAAGTAGGTGTCTTGATTTGCTCGGCATAGGTGGGCGAAACTGTATTTACCTTATTAGCAAATTGCACCGCCGCCGCCATTGTGTTGTGTCCTTGCATATACCAAGGACACCAAGTAATTTTTTCTAAATACCAACGCCACGGCCCTTGATAAGCCAGATTATGAATGGTGAAGACTGTGGTGATATCAGGATCTTGGTGCATCCATACGGGAATCATCCCCGTATGCCAATCATGGCAATGGATAATTTCCGGTTTCCAGTAATTCCAGGCAAACTCGGCTGCACCATTAGCAAATAAAGTGAACCGCCAGTCTTCATCATCTCCGGAATAAATGCGGCGGGGCATGAAGGCAGGATGTCCAAATAAGTACAAGGGAACATCAGTACCAGGCAGGACGCTTTCGTATACTGCAAAATGCTGGAACATGGCATCGCCCCACCAGATAGGTTCATAGGGAATTTCCATTTTGTCTGGCAGGAAGCCATAGTAAGGCAAGAATATCCGCACATCATGCCCCATTTCTCTCAGAAATTTCGGTAATGCCCCAACAACATCACCCATTCCTCCTACTTTGGCAATGGGTGCTGCCTCTGCTGCCACAAATAGAATCCGCATGGTAATTTTTGCTTCCCCGGTTCTGTCTATATTGTCAAATTAACTCTTGTCGCGTCTGGCACATCTTTTGTGCAACAACGATCAATTCTTATCTAATCACATCGGCTTGCCCAATTGGTTAAGAACCGCGTTGAATCACTGCAAAAATTTCTGCTAAAATTTCTTGCGCTCCTTGTTGTCGTAACACTTGTGCTAGTTCTGTGCCTAACGCTTCTGCATTATTGGCAATCCCTGTGACGGTATCTTTTACGAACTTTTGACCATCTACACTAGCCACTATCCCTGTTAAGGTCAAATTATCACCGGATATTTCTGTATTTACACCAATAGGTACTTGACAGCCACCTTCTAGAGAGCGTAAAAAAGATCGTTCCGCGAGACAGCGATCGCGTGTTTCGGGGTGTTCGATTGCTTTGAGTAGAGATAGCACTTCGCTATCATCAGCACGGCATTCTATCCCTAAAGCTCCTTGTCCCACGGCATGAAGGGAAATTTCTTTAGGGAGAATTTGATGAACGCGATCACCCATTCCCAATCTCTCTAACCCTGCTGCGGCCAAAATCAAAGCATCGTATTCGCCTGCATCCAGTTTTGCCAACCGTGTAATCAAGTTTCCTCGCACATCCTTAAAGGTAAAGTGGGGGAAGTGATGACGTAACTGTGCTAACCGCCGCAACGAAGATGTACCAATTACTGCACCTTCTGGCAATGTATCAATTTGTTTATCTTTGTGCTTTTCATGCACCACTAATGCATCTGCTGGATTTTCCCGTTCAGTAATTGCTGCTAGCGTTAACCCTTCAGGTAAGTGAGTCGGCAGATCCTTGAGGGAATGAACGGCAAAGTCAATCTCTTGATTGAGCATTCCGAGTTCAAGTTCTTTAGTAAAAAGTCCTTTATCGCCAATCTTAGCTAATGCTACATCCAAGATTTTATCGCCTTGGGTAGACATGGTGTGGACTTCAAAAGTGAGATCGGGAAAGGCTTTCTGAAGTTGCTCTTGTACCCAGTAAGTCTGAACCAGAGCAAGTTGGCTTTTGCGCGAACCAATCCGAATAGTGCGTGGAGGACTAGAAACAACTGAAGTCATAAAACAATATATCAAACGGCGATAAATTCACTCTCATCTAGACTACCGTAGTCAGGGACTCATACTAATTTTGGGGTTTGGATTTTGGATTTTGGATTACAATTCTTTACCTAAGGCTGGTTCTAGGAATCTCCGACAGTATTACTTACCATTAAGCCAGATGTCCAAATTCCATTTCCCAGAGCTATTAAAATGCCAACTCTCTAGACTTCAAGTTATTTTGTGAGTACAGCAGGAAATGTTTGTATAGAAACACTGAAGCGTTATATTGAACAAAAAAAGATTTGAATACAGGATAAAGGAAAGCGGTTAGCTTTCATGCCTCGTCTAAAACCCTTAAAGATGTGTCCCCCTCAAAAGGACACATCTTTAAGGGTTTTCAGCATTGTTCTTATAAAGCCAGAGTATAGAGCCTCTATAAGCAAAAACGGCAGATTCGTCTGTACAGACTCCAGAATTATGCTATAAATACTCCAAGGTATAGTTATAACTACCGTTGTGATCATGTACACCGCCAGCCGGACAAGCTCCAAATGAGGGATTTCCCGCAAAAGCTAGTACTTGACATTTATTACACCAACGCCAGTTATCCTGCTGACCTGGAAGAAGAGGTGTATTGAAGATTAGAAGATAGTTATAACTACCGTCGTGATTATGTACACCGCCAGCTGGACAAGCTCCAAGTGACGCATTTCCTGCAAAAGCTAGCACTTGACATTTATTACACCAACGCCAGTTATCCTGGCCAGCAAGACGAGGTGTATCGTGGATTAGAATATAGTTATAACTACCGTTGTGATTATGTACACCGCCAGCTGGACAAGCTCCAAGTGACGCATTTCCTGCAAAAGCTAGTGCTTGACATTTATTACACCAACGCCAGTCATCCTGACGATTTACGAACTGAGCTAAGGTTGGCTGAAGCAAACTCAATCCAGTAGTAGTTACCCCAGCTACTCCTAGTCCTCCAATTTTTATATACTTTAAAAAATCTCGTCGTGTTTTCTTGTGAATCAAAACGGTGTTTTTACTCACGGAATAGTTAGGATGTCGTATTCGTTGTGACATACGTCTAAATTCCTAAATTTCATAAATACTATATTCTAAATATTCTTAGATCGCGTTAACACTGGTAAGCGGCTGGACAAAAATATTTACATTGCGAAATCGTGTTCGCGGAGCATCTGATAGAAAAGCAATCCAAAACCCTTAGGATCGCTTAGTTTCACTTTGTTCTATTCAGGAATCTCTACTTCAGCATAGACTTTGGTTTTTATTTTTAAATCCTTATCTAAGCTGGAATCGGAACATTCGATCATCTAGGATACCAGCCGTAATCATGCAGTGATATTCGTCTATTCTCCACTTCGCTGTATTTATGAGCGTAAATACACTTTTGTATCGGATTTTAACGCATTCATAGAAATTGCGAGATATTAAGAAAAATCACAATTTTTATCAAAATCAGGGATCGGATTTGAGATATTCCTCTAATTCTTGGGTACGCCGTTTTGTAAGATTTTCTAGACAATTAAAATAAATGGTAGGGGCAATACTTCCTCCTTCATATCTGCTTCTCTCAAACTCACAATTGGTATCTCGAAACTTGAGCCATGCAAGTTGTGCAGCAATCAATTTCTGTTTCCTAGATGTTTCTAAGGTAGGTAGCAATTGTTGATAAACTTGATTCAGTCTTTTATCTGCCTTTTGATAAGATAACTTCGCGCATTCATTAATTGCTATTTGGGTTTGAGGATTATTACAGTTGACCGTTTGAACTAAGCGCATCTCCCGTAAATCAGGCGTTGTGCCTGCTATTGTCATGGTGGGAGTATTTAAACTGCTGAAAGTCAGCATACTTGCTAAAACTGGTAATAATTGACGCATGGCAAATTTTTATTGTTTCAGTAAAGACAAAACATACTTAAATACGCATCAACATCGGTATGTTCCAACCCAGAAAACTTCTAAACTTCTTACAAAAGGTAAACCAGCCGCCAGAAGGAAGATGAAGTTTCACAAGAATGCTAGAAAAAATTTGGTATTTTAGTGATCTAAGTTTAGCCTTTAATATTTTATGAATCGTTCCGCCTGCCTCATTTTCAATCCAGTTGCGGGTCAGGGTGACCCAGAGATAGAACTGGCAGAAATTCGGGCAATATTAGAGCCAGAAATTGACCTAGATATTTATCTTACAACTGAAGAAATCGATGCTGACGAACTGGCTTTAGCAGCTGTAGAGCGAGGGGTAGATGCAATCATTGCTTCAGGCGGAGATGGCACTCTCTCGGCGGCGGCAACGGCTGTAGTGGGTACTGATATTCCATTTGGCATTATTTCTAGAGGCACAGCAAACGCTTTTGCTACAGCTTTAGGAATTCCTGACACGATCGCAGGTGCATGTGAGACAATTTTGCAGGGAGGAACCCGCCATGTAGACGTAGCCTATTGCAATGATCGACCAATGGTACTTTTGGCAGGTATTGGCTTTGAAGCTGAAACTGTAGAATTGGCAGATAGGGACGCTAAGAATCGTTTTGGGATGATGGCCTACGTTTTTGCTGGAATTCAGCAACTGAGAAATTTAAAAAACTTTGATCTTGAAATTGAAACAGAAGACAGGATAATTAAGACTAGTGCCTGTGCAGTTACAGTAGCAAATGCTGCCCCTCCTACTTCAGTTTTGGCTCAAGGCCCAGCCGGTCTGATTTATGATGATGGGTTGCTAGATTTGACGATTGTAGCTCCAGTTAACAAAGCAGGAGCGATCGCAGCTACATTTCATCTATTTCAAACGGCTTCTACAGGTAACGCTGCCGAGCGAAATGATATTGGCTTCCTACGAGCCAAAGAATTTAAAATTACAACTAAACCACCGCAAAAAGTTGTTCTAGATGGTGAAATAGTAGGCACAACACCTGTAGAAATTAAGTGTGTACCAGCAGGTTTGAACATTTTTGTGCCATTAGTAGAAGAAGTTGAGCCTACCGAAAAACTAGAGGGACTTCCTAATCTGATTATTGAGATGAAAGACACAGTGGAGGAGTGAGAGCATTGAGCATCGGGCATGGGGCATTGGGCATGGGGCATTGGGCATGGGGCATTGGGAATTGGGCATGGGGCATTGGTTATTTCTTCCCCTGCTTCCCGTGCTTCCTCTGCCTCCCCTGCTCCCTCACTCCCTCATCTCCCCCTGCTCCCCTTCAATTGAAAACTCAGGAGTAGGTTGCATTGAAACTTGTATCTGATCCAGCGATCGCTAACAAAATCCGTAAAATGAATCAACGGGTACGATGGCAAGATCCGTTAATTGTGGAACGGAACATCGACCAAACTCGGCTGGTGTTGGAGGATGGACAAACAGACAATTCTGAGTTCTCATTTTTAGTTGTAGGTGATAGTGGTTCCGGCAAGCACCGGGGACATAATCCGCAGCGAAAGGTGGCTGAACTAATGTTGCCCCATCACAACGAATGCCGTTTTATGCTGCATACCGGAGATGTGATCTATTTAGTGGGGTCAAGTGAATACTATCAGCAGAATTTCATCCAGCCTTATCAAGAGTTTCTCTTGGGAGGAGAGCATCCCCAAAAGATTGCTTATGACCAGATGATTTTTAAGCTGCCCATTTTACCTGTACTGGGAAATCACGATTACTATAACTTGCCGATTCTATTGAGCTTGGCCTCTCTGACAACATTACCCATTCGCCGCCTGTTGCGATCGCGTTTAGACTTGGATGTAGGCTTGCATGGTTCAGGAACGGGTGAAGCCTACGCACGGGCTTTTCTGGATTATCTTCAGGTGTTTCAGCTTCCAGGAGAGTTAAATAATCATCTAAATCAGTATTACACAGCTAAAACAGATACAGGTTATTGTCTCAGCTATGAACCTGGGCATTTTACCCGCCTTCCCAATCGCTACTATACTTTCCGCTATGGCGGGATTGATTTCTTTGCCTTAGATTCAAATACATTTAACGATCCACCACCGCTACCTAAAACAAAACAAGGCGATGCTAATCGCAGAATTTTAGAAAAACGTCGTGAAGATTTAGAGCAAGAAAAGCAACAAATCATTGAAACCTCAGCCAAGCTTCGTCCAGAACATCCTATTGAGGCTGACCAATTAGACGACTATCATGCCAAGCTGTCACAAATTGAAGAAATTATTGTTGATATCAAAAAGCAATTAGCTGCTGATAAAACAACGCTGATTGACACTGAACAACTAGACTGGCTCAAGCAAAAATTAATTGAATCTTGGAATAACTCTGAAGTTAGGGGAAGAATAATTTATTTCCATCATCCTCCTTATGTAACTGAAGCGACAAAGTGGCAGCAAGCACAAACTCTGATAATTCGCGATCGCCTCCGTGGTGTGCTGGATGCGGTAGCTGAAGAAATAGGTTCCTTAACTCAGGGGCGTCCTTTGGTTGATTTGGTATTAAACGGTCACGCCCACTGCTTGGAACACCTGGAGACAATGGATACAGGACACGCTGATTCTCATATCCACTGGATTGTTTGTGGCGGTAGCGGCTTTAGTTTGCGGCGCCAGAGGGTTGAGGGAGCAGATTTGATGGAGGAAAATAAATTAGTAGCGCGATCGCATCTCTTCATTGGTCGCAACGGTCAAGGTTCTCACAAGCGGCGACCTTATTCAGGTTTACGCATTGACGTTAAAGGTGAAGGCCATCCTAAGTTTATTGTGCGTCCCTTAGTTTCGGAATGGTATCAGAGACAATGGCGCGATCGTGAATTTGAGCCACTGATCATTGAATGAATGGGCATCGGAAAAGAGGAGGCAAGAGTTTTTGAATTTTGAATTAATTTCTCTTAATTCACTCATTCACCGATCTAACAAAATTGCATCATTCCCACTTAAATTCTATATTTGAGGTAAATTTGAAAACTGAGACTTTTTAAAGTCGATCAATAAAATTATTCTGGAAATATTGCTGCGATTCCAAACTTCATGTTCAACTGTATCATCAAAAACTAAGCACTTACCTTCTTCCCAAGTTTTTGTTTCATGCCCCACTCGTATCGCACAGTCATCAGCAACAATTAAACCCAAATGACAACGGAGTACAGTGTTTATATATCCCTCATGAGGAACAATGTGAGTTCCAGGTGCAAGGGAAGAAAAAGTTGCTGTTGTCATTCCAGGAATAGCTTCTATTAATTTTGTTGTTTGTGGACATAAACGGCAGTTATCCTCAAGTTTCTTTCCAAAAGAATACAAAGTAAAAATATCCCAGCCCTTGTTATAAAGAAACTCTTTTTGCCAAGGAATAGAATCATTTTGTTGCAGTCTATCAAACTCCTCTTTAATGAGGAACCAGTTTGATTCTAGACTCTGTGTAAATCTAAAAATAGTAGTTTCGTAAAACATTTTTTATTTAATTATGTTATATTCATTGCTTTGAAGGTAACTGGAAGAGATTTTAAGCTCCGAAAAGGAACTCTTTTTCGCCATTCAACTTGTTCTTGTAATAACTGTATGTCAGGCAATTGCACAAGAGTATTAATAGCAATTTCAGCTTCTAGCCGCGTCAGTGCTGCACCCAAACAAGAATGAATACCATCAGCAAAAGCTAAGTGATTGTTATTAACTCGCGTAATATCAAAACGATCTGGTTCAGGAAATTGTGCAGGATCTCGATTTGCAGCCCCCAATACAACCAATACTTTATCACCAGACTGAATAGTTACACTATCTAAAAAAACATCTTCATTTGCTATTCGTGTAGTAATCTGAATCGGGCTATCATAACGCAGTATTTCTTCTATAGCACCTTGAATAAGCATAGGTTGTGTCTTGATTTCTTGCATTTGCTCTGGGTGACGCAACAAAGCAAGCATACCGTTACTGATGAGATTGACTGTTGTTTCTTCACCAGTTAGAAAAAGTAACATACAGATGGAAATAATTTCTTCTTCCGTGAGCTTGTTATTCTGTTCTTTAACTGCTATCAAAGCACTCAAAAAATCCTGTTGTAGATTTATTTTGCGTTGAGCAATCAAGCCCTTAAAGTAATCTGTAAATTCTAACGCCACTTTATTCATCTGCTCATAGTCTTCCAAAGACTTGAGTGGATCTAAAATCTCAGACAATTTATCTGACCAATAATATAGCTTATACCAATCTTCAACAGGTACTCCCAAAATTGTGCAAATCACATTACAAGGTAAAGGACAAGCAAAATCGGCAATTATATCCATGTAGCCTTGATGTCGAATCTTACTAATTAGCTGCTCTGTAATTTGTTGAATTTGGGGATATAAACTTCTTACAGTAGCAGCAGAAAAAGCTTTACTTATTAATCCTCGCAATCTAGTATGTTCTGGCGGGTCTAGAAATATTAACCATTTACTAATAGCTTGTGCGAGTGTATTGAAATTACCCAGATAATCGCTTTTGTATTTAACGTGGTTTGGCATTTTATTAACACAAAAGCGAGAGTCTCGCAAAATTGCCTTAGCATCAGCATAGCGAGTAACTACCCACATATTATTGAAGCTCTGGTGTATTGGTTCAACAGAACGAAGTTTATGATAAATGGGATAAGGATCATCATGAAAGGATGGTTCATAAGGATTAAACTTAAAGATTTTTTCCATTTTTTGCTTTTGATTATTATCTTTAATTGGTTAGATTTACTGTCTACTATATTTACTAAAACCTGACAAAAAACTTAGTTAATACTAAAATTCAATCTTAGAGATTTTAAGCCACGGATGGCTATGTTTTTTCGCCACTCTAATTTATCCCTAGCTAGCTTTAAATTAGGAAGCTCTTGAATCACTGTATTAATAGCAATTTGAGTTTCCAGCCGTGCTAATGCAGCGCCTAGACAATAATGAATATTATCAGCAAAAGCAACGTGATGATTCTGCTCTCGGTTAATATTTAACTGATCGGGGTTAGAAAACTGGGCAGGATCTCGATTAGCAGCACCTAAGCACAAAACTATCTTTTCACCTGCTTTGATTTGTTGATTACCTATTTCTAAATCATCAGTAGCAATCCGGGTAATCATCTGAATTGCACTATCGTAGCGAATGATTTCCTCTACCGCACTTTGAATTTTTATTGGTTCTCTTTTGAGCTGTTCCATTTGTTCAGGGTGATTGAGCAATGCTAGAATTCCGTTAGCTATTGTATTACCTGTAGTTTCTTCTCCTGCACCGAATAACAATGTACAAACTGCCAATATTTCCTTTTGAGTTAATTTATCACTTTGCTCTTGAACTGTAATGAGACTACTAATCAAGTCTTGCTGGGGATTTCTTTCTCGTTCATGAATCAAACTACGTAAATAGTCTTGAATCTCTTGCGTAGCCTGATTCATTCTTTGATATTCTTCTAGTGATACCAATGGATCTAAAATCCTAGACAATACATTTGTCCACTGATGTAGCTGGTTTTGAGCTTCTTTTGGTATCCCCAAAAGTTTACTAATAACTTTCACAGAAAGCGGACTGGCAAGATCGGCAACAATATCTATACTTCCTTGATGCCTAACTTTATTTAGCAATTCATCGACAATTTCCTGAACCAAAGGACACATCTGCTCAACAACTATGGGAGAAAAACTTTTAACTAGCAATCCACGTAATCTAGTATGATCTGGCGGGTTCATATAAAATAAAAATTTGCTGGTAGTGTAAGCCAGAGTATCCAAATTTTTCTCTTTGTTTTTAAGATATTTGCTTCTTTCATTGATTAATTTTGGTCTGTCATCAGTACGAATACACCCACTTCTCAAAACTGCTTTGACATCAGCATAGCGAGTGACGAACCAATCACCGCCAATCAAGTATTTATGTACTGGAGCTTCTGAGCGGAGGCGATGATAAGTTGGATAAGGATTAGCATTAAATTCAGGAGCAAAAATATTGTATTTTAATTTAATTGATTCTATTTGTTTGCTATTGTTAGCATTAATAACTTCTTTACTCATATTAGAAATTTGTTTAATTTTATAGATTTTGTTTTAAACCCTATTTGGAGAAGGCATTAATAGTAATGATTGACTTTCTTTTGCTAAATACTCTGCTAGGGTTTTAATATTGGGAAATTCCCAAAAAAGAGTAATTGCCAGTTCAAAACCTATCCATTGAGCTAATTCATTTGTCATACTGACTGACACTGCTGAATCTAAACCATAGGAAGTAAAAGACTCTTGAATATCTATTTCATCAGGGGGTAATTTGAGGTATAAAGCGAGATGAGAAATTAACCAGTTTTGAATTTCTGCTTCTGTAAAAGCTAGTTTTTCAGAGTGATTAACATCTGAATTCTGTGTTTGTTCCCGAAGCTCTTTTACTTCTGTTTGCAGTTTTAATAAATCTATTTGTGCAAGATTGGCACTCCAATCTCCAACAATATCTAAATTTCCATTCAAGAAACTAATACGACAAGCCTGACGCTGAATTTTATTACTCGGCGTTTTCGGGATAGTTGCAGTTTTCAGCAGGGCGATCGCATATACTTGCAACTGATATTCTTCAGATATTGCCTGACGTATGGCTTTTATAACCTCCAAAACATCCAGGTTACGTAAGTAAGTCCGCTTTACCTCTTGAACAATAACTAGCTGTTCAACTCCTGCAACTTCTAGAGAAAATGCTGCTCCACAATGAGGCCGTAGCGCGGGATGGCTGTTTTCAACTGTTAACTCGATATCCTGGGGATAATAATTTTGTCCTCGAATAATTATCATGTCTTTTAGGCGACCTGTGACAAATAGTTCGCCATTGAGCAAAAATCCTAAATCTCCCGTGCGGAGATAAGGCCCCTCTTTTGGATCTTGAAGTTGAGCATGAAAAATCTGCTGCGTTTCGTCGGGTTTGTTCCAGTAGCCAATGGTTACACTCGACCCTGCAACCCAAATTTCTCCGACTTGTCCATCGGGACACTGAGTTAATGATTCTGGATCAACGATCGCAATTTTTTGATTAGGGGTACTGTGACCAACACCAACGATCGCTTTATTATTCTCTGTCTCAGAGGTAGCATCTACAATTAAATTCTGTTTTAAAGCTTGATTTTGTACAAAGTGAATTACTGGTGGAGCTGCTTTTAAACCCCCAGACACAATTAGAGTCGTTTCCGCCATACCGTAGCAGGGGTAAAAAGCACTCTTTCTAAAACCACACTCTGCAAAGGTGGTGCTAAACTTCTCTATAGTTTCCGCACGTACAGGTTCAGCACCATTAAAAGCTACTTCCCAACAACTTAAATCCAGTTCTTGCCGTTGTTCGGGAGTAATCTTTTCAATACACAGATCATAAGCAAAATTGGGGCCACCGCTAGTAGTCGCTTGATAGTCAGAAATAGCTTTTAACCAGCGAAAAGGCTTTTGTATGAATGACTCTGGCGACATCAAAATGACTGAGCAGCTACCATATACAGGCTGTAACACTCCACCAATTAGCCCCATATCGTGGTATGGAGGTAGCCAAATTACTCCGCGACTGTTAGCTGTATGTTCAAAAGATTTATAAATTAAATAAGAATTATGTAATAAATTGCCATGACTTACAATCACTCCTTTTGGTTTCCCCGTTGTACCAGAAGTGTATTGAAGAAGTGCTAGTGAGTCGTAATTAATTTCTGGCAAAAACCAATCATCTGATAAATTGCTGCTAATCTCATCGGTTGCTATCCATTGCAAAGCTACTAATTCTGCTTCTTGTTCAATGCTTTGTGCAGAGTTGCTAATTAAAGATGTGGTGCTGAGTGCAAAAGTTGCCTGTGCATCAGATGCGATCGCCTTTACCCTTGTCATTCTTTGTTTACCTTGTGGTGGGTACACGGGTACAGCAATGACACCTGCATACAAACATCCAAAAAAAGCAACTATAAATTCTAGTCCAGGCGGGTAAAAAAGTAACGCTCTTGCTCCAAAAGCTTTCCTACTCTGGAGTAAAGCTGCTAGTTTACGGGCTTTTTGATCTAATTCTGCATAAGTAAAGCTAATTTTTTCTGCTTCTCCATCTACTAAAAAGGTATATGGCACCTGATTTGGTTGTTTTAGCGCCCTGTAGTTTAGTAAGTGAATTAAAGTCGCTTCTTGTACAGAAGATGGAGAAAATAAATCGTGAATCATAGCTATTTATCTTTACCTAATCAAGACAGAAATTAGTTGTTAATTTCCTACTAATACCAATTCTGTATGAAGATGCACATAATCAGTCCCCCCTTCATAAGGCTAATTACCCCCCTTAATCCCCCCTTAGAAAGGGGGGAAAAAGAAATCTATCTAGTTCCCTCACGCCACATGCTTCAAGTCGGCAGAGCCGCCCAACGCAGTGGCTCCCCTTTATAAGGGGAGGGTTAGGGTGGGGTAATTCGAGGACTGGTAGTGATTCAATAACTTGTGTGTACACCGTAGCTTCATAAGGAGGGACGGCGTAGCCGGGGGGTAAATATATGCAGCTTCACAAATAAACGGTATAAGTTATTTTCAGTATGTTGTACCCATGCTAAGGTTATTAACGCCGCCAATAAACAGCGCATTATCAAAGAAGCTGGAAGATATAAGAGCAATATTCTTATATCTTCCACATCTTCAACTGATTACATAAAGTATCTTTGAGTATGTCTTACTACCACCTGATAGCCAGTTCTAGACCAAGACGTTACTGCCAATAACTAAAGAGTTAGCAGAGACATTATTCAAATTCACCAATAAGCTAAAGCCTTGGGTAGATGTTATCCCATCTGTATCAATCTGAACTTGAGTATTGACACCACTAGAAACAAAACGCAAGTAGCTATCAGTAATAGGATTACTACCACTGTAGCCTAAGCTAGCAAACAAGTTTAGTTAAAACTAGTTTATCTTGGCTGGAATTGAAGTCAGTGATAGTGTCACCAGTAGTTCCTTTGTCGCTGGAAGCTTGATAGATAAACTGATCAAAACCTGTTCCACCTGTAAGAGTGTCATTGCCAGCGCCGCCAATAAGAATGTCATTACCTGCACCACCAATCAGAGTATCATTGCCTAGACCCCCACGCAGCAAATCATCACCACTACGTCCATCAATAATGTCGTTCCCACCCTGACCATTGATGACATCGTTAGAGTTGTCAAGAGCCTTAATATTGTTGGAAAAATCATTGAAAAACGTGACTGTATTGCGTTTTAAAACGCCAGTTTGAGTTGAATCGGCATTAACAACATCAAAGTTGTCGCTTATGCTAGTTTGTCCATCAAATAGAAGATTACCAGTTGATGTGGAAAGGTTATCCAAGTTTTCTAGAGCAAAGTTTTGTAAGGTAACTTGGGTATCAGTCTTAGCAACTCCTTCAAATGTAACCTCTAGATTTTTGCCAGATTGAGTTAGAAGTAGATTGCGGGCTGTCAAGCCAGTTCCTTTGAATTTAATAGTATCCACTTCGGCAATAGTAGCTGCGGAAGGATTACTACCTCTGCCTACACCCCCGAAATTAAGAATAGTATGGCTTCCCTCTCCACGGGGTACGATTAACTCTTTTTGACCGCCAGCACTAGAAACAGTATCAGATTCATAAGCACCAATATCTACGGTAGCAAACTTAAAGCTGTTAAAGTCAGTACCTCGTTGGTCAAAAGGGATGGATTCGGTAGTGTTACCATCTCCATCTAAATCAGTTGTATCTGCTGAGAGATTGGCATTATTACCAGCATTAATCGCAATACTAGTGGGAACTAAGGCGTAAGTAGCTGTAGTGCCACCATTATTTTGCAAAATCGGGTTAAGAACTTGGTTTATGTTGGTAATTCCGGCTTCAGCAAAGGTAATATCGCTACCTGTACCAATTGTTCCTGATGCTCCGGCAGTAGTACCAATTAGATTATTGGCATTACCTGCGATATCGCTATCAGTAGACACATCAGCCGCTTGATTATTACTGTTAATATTTCCAGCAATAATGGTGTTTTTGACAGCAAGTGTGCCACCAAAGAAGTTTTCAATCCCACCACCAAAAGTACTATTGAAATTAGCTACCACCGTATTGTTGGTAATGGTGTTGTTAATCAAGGTGGCTGTCCCTAAGTTGCCGATACCGCCGCCCCCAAAGACTCTAGCTTGATTGCCCGATAGGGTAGTATTAATGACGGTAGCTGTACCTGAGTTTAAGATGCCACCACCTGCATCACCTTGGTTATTAGAGAGGGTGCTGTTGATAACGGTAGCTGTACCAAGGATATCTATCCCACCTCCAAGGTTGCCACGATTGCCTTCAACAGCGCTGTTAGTTAAGACTAAATTACTATTTTGATTAACTAAGATGCCGCCTCCGTCTGCTGTTTTGGCATTGCCATTAGCAATGGTTAAGCCGTCAATTTTGGCATCTGTTCCCGTTCCAGAGATACTCAAAACACGGTTGGCATTATTACCACTGACTGTTAGTTGCTCGGCTCCTGTTCCAGAGATGGTAACATCATCTGTAATCCTGATCTGCCCAGAAGTTAGGGTAATGGTTTGGGCTGTGGCAAATTTTCCTTTCGTGTCGAAATCAACCGTATTAGCCCCAGTAAAGATATTGGCATTTTCAATTGCTTGTCGCAATGATCCTTCACCGCGATCGTTGGTGTTGGTGACGGTGGTATCGTTACGGGCAATAGTAACGGTAGCAGTTGGGTTGGTTGTATCGATACTATAAGCAGCGTCAGGAGCTAGATTCAGTTTTAAAGTTTCATCAGCTTCAGCCGCCAAGTCATTAATAGCAGCTAAGTTGATATCAACAAAGCTTTGCCCATCAGGAATAACAACGCTAAGAGTATTACCAGAAATCTTAATGTTCCCGCCACTAAGAGTGTAATCGTTCACAGAAGCACTGCTGCTACCAATAGTGAGTTTGACAGTTAAGTTACTGGCAGTACCAATCCGATTAACACGGTAAGTTCCTGCTATTCCTGTTTCTGTAGCAGTGGGAGAAACTGCACTGAGGCTGACAATCGGCTGCTGTACTTCAAAAGCACCGATATCTACTGTCCCGAATTTGCTGCGATCAAATCCTGTACCTCGTTGATCGGTGGAGATACCATTGGGAATAAAAGCATTATTGCCTGCGTTGACGGCTGGTGAAGTAGCTAGTAAAGCCTGGGTTTGAGTATTCCCACCATTATTAGCTAGGGGGGCTAATCCGGGGTTGGGGTTGACGATATCGCTACCAGTGCCGATAGTTCCAGAAGCCCCAGCCGTAGCGCCAATCAGGTTGTTAGCATTGCCTGTAATATTGCCGAATACATCGGGCGCTTCACCACCTAAATCTTTGTTATTGGCAATGATGGTATTGGATGCAGTAACCGTCCCACCCAATCTGAAAATTCCTCCACCATCGCCAGCACTATCGTTGTCAGCATCTGCTGTGTTGTTGGCAATGGTACTGTTACTTATGATCAGCAAACCTGAGTTTGTTACTCCACCGCCAGAAGAGTTGGCTTGGTTGCCAGAGATTGTGCTGTTAATTATGTTAGCTGTATTTACAGTAGTGAGAGCGCCACCGTTAGCATTGGCTAGGTTATTAGAAAGGGTACTATCGCTTACTGTAATTGTGCCGAAATTATAGATCCCACCACCGCTAACGGCGGATTGGTTGCGATCGATGGTACTGTCAGTTATGGTCGCTGTACCTGTGTTGGATATAGCTCCACCGCGAACGGCTGTATTGTTAGAAAGCACACTATTATTTAAGTTCAGGGTATTTCCACTGTTAACTAAGGTACCACCACCATTTTCTGTGCCTGCATTCCCATCGGTAAGGGTAATAGCATCAATATTTGCATCTGTTTGAGTTCCAGAAATATTGAAGATACGGGAGGTATTGTTGCCACTGACGCTTAAGTTTTTCGCTCCAGTTCCTTGAATGGTGACATCATCGGTAATATTTAATTCTCCAGATGTCAGAGCGATCGCATCTGGAAAAGCATCATTATATACAGTCCCAGCAAAGTTAACCGTGTCAGCCCCAGCAAAAGCGTTGGCATTTTCAATCGCTTGCCTTAATGACCCTTCACCTTTGTCATTGGTGTTAGTTACTACTGTATCGTTACGGCTAATAGTAACAGTGGCTGTATTTTTTACGGTATCGATATTATAGGTAGGATTAGCTGCTAGATTAAGTTTAACTGTTTCATCGGCTTCGGCTTGAATGTCATCAATCGCAGTCAGATTAATGTCAACAAAGTTTTTTCCATCAGGAATTACAACAGTAACAGCATTTCCAGTGACTGTAACTTTGTTGCCGCTAAGATTGTAGTCATCAAGCGCTGTACTACTGCTATCAATGTTGAGTTTAATAGTTAAATTGCCAGCCGTGCGATCGCGGCTAATACGGTAAGTACCACGATTGCCACTTTAAGTAACAGTGGGAGTCAGAGAAGTAATTGCAATGTTGGATAATGTCATATTTCGTGGTCTTTTTATCAAAAATTAGAATGTGTTAGAATGTATTGATTGAAAGTAAAGAAAATGTTTGAAAAATTAAAACTATTAACAAAGTTTGCCTAATTATGAACGGTTAAAACGCAAATTAGACTTGTTTGAAAACGCAAATTTTCAAAATAAAGTAAACAGTATTGAATTTTGAAATTAGGAAATAGCGAAAGTTTTTCTCGCTTTAGTAGTTACACAGTACTCAAACTGAATTACTTTTACCTCACCCTTTTCTTCTTTTTCTTGTTTTGGCAAAAGTATTGGCTGTTAAACTTAATTGCTTAACCAAAACCTGAATTTATTAATTGAGTGTGTACTTACGCATCAATTTACAACTTATTAACAGGATAATCAAGGGTTTATATAAAACATCCTACTTTTCTTGCTTTTCCTACTTTTCCTACTTTTTTAAATAATTTCTGCTGTAGTTAAATGTATCATAACTAAGAACTTTTGTTCTAATATGCGCTACTAGAAGTTATTACGAACCCAATATAGCAATCCTAAATCATTCGTGAAAAGTTAGATCCCCGACTTCTTTAAGAAGTCGGGGATCTGGACGTTGAGAATTTTTAGAAATCAGATAGGATTGCTATATATCAAAAGGTAAAAATTACGATATTAATTGTATGTCAGGTTGTGCTTTATTCGCCGAGATTTCGCCCATATATAATAATATATAAATAAGTAGAGACGCAATGATAATTGTGTCTCTACAAACTGCCTATTTAGCCTTATTATGTGTAATTGCAGCTACCAAAAAGGATTGTTGTAATTAAACTATTCCTGGGCCTCTACCTCGGCTGTCACCCCTGTCTGTCAACTTGCCTTCCTCGTCTTGATTAACTTCTCCAAGTTCTTCAATGCGTTCTTCCCTATCATTTGCCGCTTGTTGGCGTGCATCACCCGGTTCTTCGTAATACATTTCCGGTTCAATTGCATAGTTATTAGACAAACCTTCTCTGTCCACGGTATAGCCATCGGTGGTGCGTATACTTTGTGAATCGGTTTGGTCATCTGTAGGTGCATCTGCCTCCCGTTCTTCTGTGGGGAGTGTTTTGTACTTATCTCCTTCTCTTTCCATGCGAGCAGCAGTTTCAGCTGGGATGATGCCGCGATCGTATGTATCTACTTCAGCTCTATCAGATGAATCTATATCTCTCTTAACTGCTTCATTATTAGCCATAATTTATGTCCTCGTTAAAGAATCTATTAAATAACCTCAAAGCCTAGATTAGGTTGTTTTTCATCTTTGTTCTACTATCTTTAGAAGTGATTTAAAATTAAATATAATGTTATGCTCTCTATCTTTTGATGTATTTATAGCAATCCTAAATGAGTTGTGAAAATTGAGAGACTTTTGATAAGTCGGGGATCTTATTGTTCACGAATGATTTAGGGCTGCTATAAAAGACTAGTCTGAAGTCCTGCTCAATAGATGTAATTTCTGTTCATCATATAAAACAAGCGTTTTAGCTGAAGTTAACATTGACAGCAATAAATATTCTTATGTCTCCACTACGTTTTGTATCCAAAATAAGATAGTTATAAAATTCCCGACTTTTTAGACAAGTCGGGAATATGAACATTTAGATTATATATTATTTAACTAGCGAAGACACATGCTAGCCTACTGAGGCTTCAGCAAAATGTTAGAGGCGGACAAAATTATGCCACATTATAGTAATTTGATGGTTGGTAAATTTATTCGCCCAGAAATTGCTTTTTCAGTGATTGAATTTCATCGGCTAATTCTTGCCGGGTTGAAGCCTTCAGTAAATAACGGGAAATAAACCAAGTGGCATAACTAATTCCAATTAACTCAAAAGTCGGGGATAGTAAAGGAATATCGTTGATTGCATCCAGTACTGCTAGTACTATCTTGGCTGTAACGATCGCCGCTACAATCAAACCAACTGTTGTTAGTGGCTGCTTATAGTTACTAAAAAAGCTACCTAAATATTCGGGCAATTGCTCTAAAAATTGAGAAACTTGTCTGCTAATTTGCTGCCATTGAGATTCCGCTTCAGGTGCAGGTGGTAACTTTGGCAAATTTGCAGTATCTGTACCTTCAATTGCTAGTGTGTCTTGTGAAAAAGGGGTATTCACGGATTCACGTTGCTGTTGTTCGGTTTCCATAATTTCTATTTTCCGTAAGTACAAAGAGCTTGTATAACTGTGAGCGTCAATAAATATAATTTTCAGGTCATCATTTGTCAATTCTTAGTAGTCAGTAATAAGTATAACTAACTACTAAGACTGAGCAGGAGCATCTTAATTTATTTTTGCCTACCTACTCAGTTGAATTTGTTATTAGCAGCTTTATTGTTTTGGTGGAGTAACAGTTGCTTTAACAACTACAGTTTTGACACCTTTAATTTGTTTAGCTAAAGTTTCAATCTTAGCCAACTCCTGTTGATTGTTCACAGTTCCCCCGACCGTGACAATCCCATCTTTTGATGCATCAACTGTTAGTTGACCCTTGGGTATGTTAGCTTCTAACTTGGATCGAACTTCACTTGCTAGGTCACCTGTAGCTCTTTGTGCATCACCACCAGTTGTATTATTACGCTGTTCGCGGGCACGGATATCAGAATTAAGTTGGTCTCTGCGAACCTTACTTTGAGCATCTTTTTGAGAAGCTTGTGTTGTTTGTACAGTCGGTGATGGTGGAGCTTCATTAGGATTATTTGGTGCAGATTCACTTGTTTTAGAAGCGTTATCACAAGCAGCAACACCAAAAATTAAAAGTGAACTAATTAAGAAGGGAGTTAGCTTTTGCATAGGTTTAATTTTGAATCGGAAAGTGAAACTTGTCGAGTGTGTGGATATTCACGGCATAAGTAAGGAGCAAGTTTCTTGAGTTAGGAGCAAAGTTTTTATGTTATTGCTCCTTAAATTAGAGAAAATTAGTGTGAGTGGCAGCTACCTGGGGTTAGAGTGTTTCATCACGACGGTCAACAATGATTACAGGAGGCTCGTCTCCATGAAGACCTGTTGAATAATTGGTGCGATCGCTATTCACAACTGGTGTATCGTGATGGGTTACACGGTCTAAACCTGGGCGATGTTCACCTAAATCACTACCATCATAGATAGCAAATTCTTCGATACCGCGCCGTCTGAGAATCGTTTCAGCTTCCCCGATTTCAGCTTCGGTACCATCGATAATTAGCAAGTAGTCACCTCTTTGGAAGCGATCGCTATATACTCGCGCTCTGTGTTCAGGAATTCCTAAGCCAACGAGTCCGCCAACAATACCGCCAGCTGCTGCACCAATCGCACCGCCAGCTACAGTTGATGCTATAGCCGTCGCTGCTGCACCACCTGCAATCACAGGCCCGATTCCAGGAATTGCTAAAGTTCCAAGACCAACTAATAAGCCAGTCAAGCCGCCTACAACTCCCCCTGTAGCTGCTCCAGCTTTTACACCTTCGTCTGCTTTATTACCTGTGCCGACATTTTTATCTACATCTACACCAGCGATCCCATGACCGTTTGTATCCTTGGCTATGATGGAGACTCTACTTAAGGGAAAACCTGCATCTCGTAATTCTGTAATTGCTGCCTCTGCATCTCGGCGATGAGAAAAGACCCCAATCGCGCGTTTAGCAACACCACTATGAGCAACATTAGATGTTGGAGCTACATAATCAGTATTTGTATTTCTAGCATCTGGGTTGTCATAAATACCAAATTCTTCGACACCACCCTGATGTAAAATTGCTTCTGCTCTGGCGATTTCTGCATCTGTGCCATCTATGATGACTAAATAATGTCCCCGTCTCACGCGTTCGTCATAAACTCTGGCTCGTTCTTCGGGAATTCCTAAACCAACTAATGCACCAATCAAACTACCAGCTACTGCACCAATACCAGCACCAGCCAGAGTAGTAGCTAAGGTTGTTGCTGCGGCTCCAGCCAGCATAATTGGCCCAATTCCAGGAATTGCCAAAGTACCAAGACCGACTAATAAACCAGTCAATCCGCCCAAAGCACCACCTGTAGCAGCTCCGACTTTAGCGCCATCGTCAGATTTATCACCGACGCGATCGCGTACTTCAGCGCCAGAAATATCATCTCTGTCTCCATCCTGGGTGATGACAGAGACTCTGTTCATGTCAAAACCAACTTTTTTTAATTCATGTAGGGCATGTTCAACATCCCGACGATGCGAAAATACACCTACAGCACGTTTATGTAGACCTACAACCATTATTCTTTCTCCTCAGCAAAAATCAATTATTCACTAAATTTATGAGATGCTAATGACCTTATTAATACATGTTTATGTTTACATTTCATCAATCGCTTGGAATAAATTTTATCTCTATCATTAGACATACGTGATTTCATCTAAAGATAGCAACAAATTTTAATAATTCAATCAGCTATCTCTGCTTTATGAAAATTAGATATTGATTATTTAACTTATGAAAATAATCTCTAAAAACATTAGGTTTAAAATTAGCTAAATTTTTACTGAAAAACCGCTTTATTAAATACAATTTATAATAAAAACATACATATAGTTATGTATTAGCTAAAATTATGCTCCAAAACTTTAGTAATCACAAATAGATTAGATTTTATCAAACAAATTAATATAATATTATGAAACTTTACATTATTTTCAAGTAAAAAATCATACAAATATTTGTCTTTTGTAAAATACGACTTTTGACAAGCAAGCTTCTTACCTAAGAGAGTGTCAATTCATATAACTGGTAACTAAATTGATAAGTAAGCCATTTGATCAATGGTTATTTAATTGACTGCAAGTGAGAAAATACTATGTTCCAAAGTCTTTTAACGAGTGGGGGATCGAACTGGCTATCTTTTGGATTAGCGCCAATAATAGCTCAGGAATCACTAACTCCAGAAGAAGCATCAGTTCTTTTTTCTGGCCCTAAATTTTTGGTAGCATTGCTAGCTGGTGTCTTAATGGCATTTGCCTTTCAATTATTATTGACTAACTTTTCAGTTGCTGTCGGAATTTCATCTTGGGAAATTGACTCAGATTCTGACGATGAATCAGAAAGTTTGGGTATTAAAATTCGTTCAGTTCAGACAAAAATAGGTGTCTGGGCGTTGCTAACCGTTAGTATTGCATTATTTATTGCTTCTTTTCTGGCGGTAAAACTTAGCTTAATCGAAAGTGAATTTCTAGGTTCAATTATCGGTGTAGTTATTTGGGCTACTTATTTTTCACTAGTAATTTGGTTCGGTTCATCAGCAGTAGGTTCTTTTATTGGTTCTATCGCTAGTACTGTCACTTCTGGTTTTCAAACTCTGATGGGTACAGCAACTGCTGGCATCGGTGCTAATGCTGCAAAAAAACAGTTAGTTTCGACTGCTGAAGATATTACAGCCGCAGTCAGACGGGAATTAACTTCAGGCTTTAATCCTGAAGATATTAGAAATACGCTCCAAAGTTCTTTAAGTTCTTTGCAATTACCAAAGCTAGATATTACAGAAATTCGTAACCAATTTGACCAGCTTCTTAAAGATACAGATTTGCAATCTGTTGCTAATAGCGACCTATTGCAAAATATAAATCGTCAAACATTTGTTGATTTAATTAGTGATCGCACAGATTTATCTCAAGAAGATATCAATCGCATAGCCGATGAATTTCAAGGTGGTTGGCAACAAGCATTGAATCGGAACAATCCCACAGAACAAGTAATTAATTTGCTGAAGTCTGCTACTCCCGAAGAATTGAATTCAGAGCAATTAGGTGAACGCCTTCAACAACTGGTTACAGTCGGAGGTGGAAATGGGAATGGTGTAATTAAGCAAGCTATTCGATATGGCTTAAGTGCGGCTGCACCAGCAGTTATGGAGCGAGTCAACCTTTCCAATATCGATGTGAACAAAATTACTAATCAGTTGCAAAAACTGAAAGAAAAAGTTCAAGATGTCGATGTTGATCAAATCACGAAACAATTACAAAAGTTCAGAGATGAAGCAACTGAACAAGTATCTGCAAAGTTGCCAGTATCACCTGAAAATGCAATTAAGGCGGATGTAGAAGACTATATATTGAATTCATTTCCTTGGCATTTTAACCGGATTACACTAAGGGATGAATTTAAAGAACTCATTTATGATGTTAATGCAGATCCAACAACTGTAAGACGAGAGTTGGAAGAATTGAATCTTGAATATTTCGCCAACTTGCTGAAGCAGCGAGGTGATATCAGTGAAGCTAGAGTGAAAGAAATTTCCGAACAAATGGAAAGCGATCGCTCGGAAGTTTTAGAAACTGTAAAACAGGCTCAAACGCGAGAGCAAGGGCAAGATTTCCGCACCCGCATCGAAGATTATCTGCGTTCGACGGGGAAAGAAGAACTCAACCCTGAAGGTATTGAACGCGACTTTAAGAACTTGGTAGAAGATCCAGAAGCTGGGTTTGAAGATTTAAGTAGCCGCTTCGGGCAATTTGACCGCGATACTTTTGTACAATTGCTGCAACAGCGTCAAGATATCAGCGAAGAGGAAGCTAATAATATTGTTAGTCAACTCGAAAGCAACCGCGATAATTTATTGAATCGTGCTAGAGAGCTGCAAGAACAAGCAAAAGTCAAAGCTGATGAACTGCGCCAAAGAGTTGAAGACTATCTGCGGAATACTAACAAAGACGAACTTAATCCCGAAAGTATCAAACGTGAGTTTCAAATTTTACTAGACGATCCCCAAGCTGGAATTAGCCTTTTGCGATCGCGCTTATCGCAATTTGACCGGGATACATTAGTACAATTACTCAATCAGCGTCAGGATTTGAGCGAAGAACAGATAAATCAAACTCTCGATCAGATTGAAGCAGTCCGAGATAGTATTTTACAAGTACCGCAGCAGGCGAAAGAACAGTACGAAAAAACTACAAAAGCGATCGCTGAATATCTCCGCAATACCAACTTAGAAGAACTTGATCCCGAAGGTATCAGGAGCGATTTGGAAAAATTACTTGATGATCCTAAAGCAGGAGCGTTAGCATTGCGCGATCGCTTGTCTCATGTTGATCGAGAAACCTTGGTTAAACTCGTGAGTCAACGGGGAGACTTGAGCCAAGAGCAAGTTAATCAAATTATTGATCAAGCACAAGATGCGATCGCTAATATTGTTAGAGCGCCACGACGTTTAGCCAAACGTACTGCTCAACAAGCTTTAGACTTTGAAGCCAATCTGGAAGAATATCTGCGTAATACGAACAAAGAAGAACTTAACCCAGAAGCAATAAAACGCGACTTGCAATTGCTGCTGTCTTCTCCCCGCGCTGGAATTGGAAGTTTAAGCGATCGCGCCTCGAAATTTGACCGTTCCACAATTGTGGCGCTGTTATCCCAACGGGAAGATATCTCAGAAGAAGAAGCTAACCGGATTGTGGATCAAATTGAGTCGGTTCGCACCTCCATTGTTGAACAATTCCAGCAAATCCAGCAAAGAGTACAATCAGTCCTTGATGGAGTTTTTGCTAAAGTTCGTAACTATCTTAACTCGCTGGATCGTTCCGAACTCAACTATGAAGGTATTAAGCAAGACTTTGCAAAAGTATTCGATGATCCCCAAGCTGGATTTGAAGCATTGCGCGATCGCCTCAGTCAATTTGATCGTGACACCTTAGTTGCTGTATTAAGTTCTCGTGAAGATATTTCTCAAGAGGATGCTAACAGGATTATCAACCAAATAGAAGCGGCACGGGATAGTGTACTACAACGAGCCGAACGCATTCAACAAGAAACACAAAAGCGCCTGAAAGCGATTCAACAACAAGCTAAAAAGCAAGCTCAAGAAACCAAAAAAACCGTTGCAAATGCTGCTTGGTGGTTATTTGGGACAGCATTAACTTCACTTGCAGCCAGTGCGATCGCTGGAGCAGTAGCCGTTACCGGGTTACCTCTACCTCGTTAAAATATTACCTTCATCAAGAATTTTGAGCAAAAAAAGTGGTAAGGAATGCCACTTTTTTTTTATAAATAAAATAAACTACCCCTAGAGTACTATCAGGACTTTATTTTTCCTACATATATTACAAAACCCTATCTAAGCAAAGGTTTCAGATTTTTTCTGGGTAAAAGCAATAAAAAAGGATTAATTATTATTTCTTATAGATAGAAAAAAGTAGCCTTGAGAGTAATATCATAATCTTGTGATTGTGAATATCGTAAAAGCTATGCGATTCTGTACTAGAAAATCTGCTTGTTCCCTAGCAGCCTAGTATTTTGTAACCAATGAATACATAAAGCACACAGATATATAAATGACCCTTGGCACGATTTTGGTGCCAGACTCATCAATATATGCAGTGCTTGTAAAATCTTTGGATTTAACAGTTAAAGACCTGTTCCAATCAGATGATGTGGTTCAGTTATCTCTTACCACTCGTTATTTCTCCACCTTATTTTCTCGGCATTGCTGAATAAAAGTGTGAAATTCAAAAATTTAATGTTTGAAACTGTTTCCTTTGCGCCTTTGGGGTAAAGGAAATTCATACTCTTAATCAGCAACACCGTTTTCTGGTGGTGAAGTGACGAGGTAATTTTTACCCTCTAAACTCAGGAGAAGCTAATTTATGGCAGTCATTCCCGATCTCTCTAGTCTTATCCCCGACATCAACAACCTTACCGTCAATCTTCCTAACAACTCTATCCAAGTTAGCGGTAGTGGTAACAGGGTGATTAACGGTGGTAGTGGCACTGATGTCTTTGTAGGTGGTAGTGGCAACGATCGCATCGATGGCGGTGGTGGCAACGATGTCATTACTGGTGGTGGTGGCAACGATACCCTTCTTGGTGGTACTGGCAACGATGTCATTACGGCTGGTGGTGGTAATGATATTCTTGGTGGCGGTACTGGCAACGATGTCCTTACCGGTAATGGTGGCAACGATGTCCTTGGCGGCGGTGATGGCAACGATACCCTTGTCGGTGGTGATGGCAACGATAACCTAAGTGGTGATAATGGCAACGATAGCCTGATTGGCGGTAATGGTAACGATATCATTAACGGTGGTGGTGGCAACGATGTCCTTGGTGGCGGTAATGGCAACGATACCCTTCTCGGTGGTGCTGGCAATGATCGCTTTGTTGGCGGTAGTGGGACTGATATTCTCACGGGAGGATCGGGTAACGATACTTTCCAGTTCAACTCAGTTTCAGATAGTCCTGCTGGATCTGGACGGGATGTTATCACTGACTTTTTTGGCAATGGTAACTTGCCTGGTGATGTAATCGATCTATCTAACATCGACGCCAACTCCACTATAGGGGGCAACCAAGGCTTCACTTTCATAGGAGCTGCCGGATTCACCGCAGCCGGTCAGGTTCGTTATTCAGGAGGTATTCT
The DNA here is from genome assembly GCF_034531135.2 of Nostoc sp. CmiVER01. Taxonomy (NCBI): domain Bacteria; kingdom Bacillati; phylum Cyanobacteriota; class Cyanophyceae; order Nostocales; family Nostocaceae; genus Nostoc; species Nostoc sp. CmiVER01. The sequence goes on along the minus strand of NZ_JAVRBU020000014.1, from coordinate 96,186 downwards.
TCAAGCTAGCACTGATGGGGATCTATCGCCTGAGTTTGAGATTCGTCTGGCAGGCGCACCAAGAATAGTGGCAAGCGACATTAACCTTTAATTTAATAGATTTGCCTTGAAAATCAGGCACAAGGCAGAATTCTAATAATTTAACAGTCGCGAGGAGAGGCAAGCTTAACTTGCCTCTCCTTTTATAGTGATTATTATTACGCTAATTTATTTCTGTATTTAGGCAAATTGACAAAATATATTCCTGTTTAACCTGCCAAGGGTGGTATTGCTGTAAACAAGCATAATTAAGTACCAAAAAAGTAGCTCATATTGGCTTCACGCTTAAGATTGTTAATTTCCTTAATTAGTAAGAGAAGCAAATTGAAAAAATAGAGAATTAACAATGCTTGCTAAGGCTTAATCGCGCCGCGTATGCATGAGAAAATTAGGTAATGCAATCGCAACAATTGCAATAATGCCAAAGAACTTGAACAGCCAAATTGTAGCGCAAGGGGTGTAGCGATGCCTACGCACTGATCAATAAGGCTTTTAACTTCTTGATAATTACTTGTTATACATAACTATCAAAAATACCAAATAAATCTTAATTTTTCATTAATTCGTAGCGAATTAAATTTGGCAATGCCATTGCATCTCCTTGCATTAAAAACGCTACGATTTATGCAAAGCTGTACTAAGTTCAGGAGAAACTCACTATGGCAATCATTGAGGGCAGATTTGGTAACAATAGACTTCTTGGCGGATCTGCCAACGATACGATTAAGGGCGGATTTGGCGACGATACGATTGACGGGGGAGCTGGCAACGATACGATTGACGATGGATTTGGCAACAATACGATTAAAGGCGGATTTGGCAACGATACGATTGAGGGCGGATTTGACAAAGATACGATTGACGGTGGAGCCGGCAACGATAACATTGACGGTGGTAGTGGCAACGATAGCCTTCTTGGTGGAGCGGACAATGATCGCCTTATTGGCGGATTTGGCAACGATCGCCTTATTGGTGGATTTGGCAATGATACGATTAGCGGTGATTTTGGCAACAATGATAACCTCATCACCACTGATAATCAGACTATTAGTCTGACTGGCAACAATAATAAGCTCATCACCAACGATAATCAGTCTATTGGTCTGACTGATGTTTTGACTGGAGGACAAGGTAACGATATTTTCGATTTCAATTCAGTTCTTGAGAGTCAACCTGGTGTTTTACGAGATGTGATCACTGACTTTGTTGGAAACGGTAATTTGCCAGGCGATCGCATCGATCTTTCTACCATCGATGCCAACTCCAATATAGGAGGCAACCAAGCCTTTACTTTCATTGGCAGTAGCGCATTCTTTGCAATTGGTCAGATTCGTTATGCAGGAGGTATTCTTCAAGGTAATACTGCTGCGAATCTGTCTCCTGAGTTTGAGATTCAGCTTACAGGAACACCACAACTAGTGGCAAGCGACATCATCGTTTAATTTAATAGACTTTTTGCAAAATTCTGTAATACCCCACTCCTAAGCGATCGCTCTGATCGCAATCCTATTTGATTTCGTTCGAATTACAAGATTCAGATCCCCGACATCTTTAAGATGTCGGGGATCTCTTTGTTCACGAATGTTTTAATAGTGCTATAGAAGTGGGGTTCTTATTTTTGGTTTATGCAAGAGGTAATACCATTTCACGAAATACCTGATACAAATAGATTGATATCTAATTCTTTCCCCCTGCTCCCTGCACCCCTGCTGCCTATTCGTATCAATATTAAAGTGAAACGGTATAACACAAGCACATCTGAGAAATATAACATTACTAATGCTTATTAAGGTGCGCCACGTATACATGAGAAAATCAGGTAATACAATTGCAAACTTTACGATGATACAAGGCTTTGAAATTATTGGCGATTAATTGGTTATACATAACTACAGAACCCCTCAAACAAATCTTAATAGGCAACATTAACTCTTTCTAAACATAGGTTTCAGATTTGGTTTTGGCGAGAGGAAAAAATATTGCTAATTATTCTTTCTTATAGATAGAAAAAAGTAGGCTTGAGGGTTATATTATAATCTTGTGATTCTGAATATAGTCAGAACTATCGTTGGCTTTTCCATATAACGTGAAAAGTCAGTATGTAACATGAATATTGGCACAATTTTGATGCCACCATCATCAATACATCCAGTGCTTCTCAAATCTTCTCAACTTTTCAGACTTCACAGCAAACACCTGTTCTAATCAAGTGTGGTTCAGTTATCTCTTTCCACTCGTTATTTCTCCACCTTGTTTTCTCGGCGTTGCTGAATGAAAGTGTGAAATTCAAAAATTAAATGTTTGAAACTGTTTCCTTTGCGCCTTTGGGGGAAACTAAATTCATACTCTTAATCAGCAACGCCGTTTTCTGATGGGGAAGTGATGAGGAAATTTTTTTAACTTATAAGTTAAGGAGAAACTCATTATGGCAACTTTAACTTTCAACGGTACTAATGGGCCTGACATTCTAAATGACTATGATGGACGAGGTTTATATGATGAATTTCTTGGTTATCCTTATCTTCGATTCGATTTCGTTTACATCAACGGATTGGACGGTGACGACAATATTAGCGGTTTTTATATCACCAGTTCTTATAGCATTAATGGGGGTGCTGGCAACGATGCCCTCTTTGGTAATCTTAACAACGATGTCCTCGCAGGGGATGATTTTTTTGGCGTTGGTGGCAACGATTACCTCGCAGGGTTAGACGGCAACGATGCCCTCTTTGGCGTTTATGGCAACGATACTCTCAATGGGGGTGCTGGCACTGATACTCTGTATGGGGGTGCTGGCAACGATGTTTTTGACAACGATGTTTTCGATTTCGACTCAGTTTCTGAGAGTCAACCTGGTGTGTTACGGGATATTATCAAGGACTTTGTTGGAAACGGTAACTTGCCAGGCGATCGCATCGATCTATCTACCATCGACGCCAACTCCAATATAGCGGGCAACCAAGCCTTTACTTACATTGGCACTGGCGCATTCTTTGCAATTGGTCAGATTCGTTATTCAGGAGGTATTCTCCAAGCTAACACTGATAATCTATCGGCTAATTTCGAGATTCAGCTTGAAGGATCACCACAACTAGTGGCAAGCGACATTATCCTTTAATTTAATAGACCTCACCCCCAACCCCTCTCATTGCTAAGGACAGGGGAGATGAAGCACAGCTTTATCGGGGTGAGGTACTGCTTAACCTCACTCTTATTATGAAACGCTATAGCAACACAAGCACACTTGAGAAATAGAGAATTACCAATGCTCGATCGCGCCACGTATACATGAGAAAATCATGGTAATACAATCGCAACTGTTGCGATGATGTCAGGGAAGAAAAAAATGCCGGAGAATTTAAGAAGCCAAATTGTGACGCAAGGGGTGCAGCGATCGCCAAATCGAGCAATGCTGCGGGCAGTTGGTTTTAAAAATGAAGATTTCAATAAAGCCATTGTAGGTATTGCCAATGGCTACAGTACAATCACTCCCTGTAACATGGGAATAAATCAACTGGCGCTCAGAGCAGAAGTTAGTATAAAATCTGCCAAAGCAATGCCGCAAATATTCGGTACAATTACCATCAGCGATGGGATTTCGATGGGAACAGAAGGGATGAAATATTCCCTAGTATCACGGGAAGTCATTGCCGATTCCATTGAAACCGCTTGCACTGGACAAAGTATGGATGGTGTACTAGCCATTGGTGGCTGTGATAAAAATATGCCAGGAGCAATGCTAGCGATCGCCCGGATGAATATCCCGGCAATATTCGTTTACGGTGGCACAATTAAACCCGGTCACTACAACGGACATGATTTAACTGTTGTTAGTTCTTTTGAAGCTGTTGGTCAATACAGTGCTGGAAAAATTGACGAAAAGGAATTATTAGAAGTTGAAAGTCGCGCTTGTCCTGGTGCTGGTTCCTGTGGGGGGATGTTCACAGCTAACACCATGTCTTCAGCATTTGAAGCACTAGGGATGAGTTTACCCTATTCTTCGACAATGGCAGCCGAAGATGCCGAAAAAGCCGACAGTACTGAAAAATCAGCTTATGTGTTAGTCGAAGCCATCCGCAAACAAATCTTACCCCGGCAAATTATCACCCGCAAATCTATAGAGAATGCCATTTCTGTAATTATGGCGGTGGGTGGTTCGACCAATGCAGTATTGCATTTCTTAGCGATCGCCCGTGCTGCTGATGTAGAGTTAACCCTGGATGACTTTGAAACCATCCGCGCCCGTGTTCCGGTTTTGTGTGATTTAAAACCAAGTGGTAAATATGTAGCTACAGATTTGCACAAAGCTGGTGGCATTCCCCAAGTCATGAAGATGCTACTTGTGCATGACTTATTACATGGTGATAGCCTCACCATCACTGGTCAAACAATCGCAGAGATATTAGCAGATATCCCAGAAGAACCATCGGCCAATCAAGATGTGATTCGGACTTGGAATAACCCGATGTATTCCCAAGGACACTTAGCTATTCTTAGAGGTAATCTGGCAACGGAGGGAGCTGTCGCCAAAATTACCGGGGTGAAAAAGCCAGTGATTACTGGCCCCGCGCGAGTATTTGAATCGGAAGAAGCTTCTTTAAATGCAATTTTAGCAGGTAAGATTCAAGCTGGTGATATTCTCGTCATCCGTTATGAAGGGCCAAAGGGCGGGCCTGGGATGCGCGAAATGTTGGCTCCCACCTCAGCAATTATTGGTGCTGGTTTAGGTGATGCTGTGGGATTAATTACCGATGGACGCTTTTCTGGTGGTACTTACGGCATGGTGGTTGGTCATGTTGCACCAGAAGCAGCAGTTGGTGGTGCGATCGCGCTTGTAGAAGAAGGCGATAGTATTACTATTGATGCACCCGCACGCCTCTTGCAGTTGAATGTATCGGAAGAAGAATTAGCTCGTCGTCGTGCCAACTGGCAACCCCCTGCTCCGCGTTACACTAAAGGCGTGTTGGCGAAATATGCCAAATTGGTATCTTCTAGCAGTATTGGTGCTGTGACAGATTTGGATTTGTTTTAATTAATCTGACGTAATAGACATCTCCGAAAAAGAATGTAGAGACGTAGCACTGCTGCGTCTCTCTGAATATCTAGTAATTTTTACTTAAATTTGATAAGTTTTTGCAAAAATCTTCATGAAATTTCAGGAAATTTACATAGCGGATATGATGTCAATAGAGAAATCACGGCAATATAGGTGAGAGTCAGCTGCTTAAAACTGAAAAGGGTACAAAATGAGTTCTGAATCTAACATCAAGTTAACGATCGCTCTTTCTAATCCCAGCTTAGATGCAGAAGAGCAAGAACGCGAAACACGGAATCTGCTGCGAGAAATCAAAGATTTAGATGTAGAAAGTGCTGAACTCGTTACAGTTACAGAAACTCCCGAAGGAGCCAAGTCTGTTAGCGGTTTTCTGATAGGAGTATTACAGACAGAGGTGAGCCTTGCCAATTTTAAGAAATTGTTGGGATTTTTAAGCGATCGCTTGGGTAACAAAACCATTGAATTGGAAGTTGAGGCTAACGGCAAAAAACTGAAGGTGAAAGCTAGCAGTCAGGAAGAGTTAAACGCCGCCATTGAACAAGCTCAAAAGTTTGTTGCAGGTAATTAAGAAATTCCAGCAGTAAGGAAGAATAGTGAGATGGCGAAAGTAGCACTCCTAATTGGAGTCAGTGAATATGAGCCTGGTCTTACTCCATTGCCAGCAGCGACAAAAGATGTCGAGGAAATGCAGCGAGTTTTGGAAAACCCAGAGATTGGTGGTTTTGATGACGTAACATTGCTGATAAATCCTCAACAACATGAGATGGCAGTCGCAATCGAGACTTTGTTTGCCGATCGTCAAAAAGATGACCTCGTGCTGCTTTTTTTCTCTGGTCATGGAATCAAAGATGAGAATGGTAAGCTTTACTTTGCTGCTTGCAACACCAAAAAAAGTGACAAAGGAGAACTAGTTAAGGCGACAACAGTACCAGCTAACTCTGTACATGATGTCATGAGCAATAGCCGCTCCAAACGCGAGGTAGTAATTCTTGATTGTTGTTTTAGTGGCGCGTTTGCTGAGGGTTGGTCTGCTAAATCTTCTAAAGATGATGGTTTTGTGGATGTGAGGAACCAATTAGGTGGTGAAGGACGAGCGGTTCTTACATCTTCGACATCAACGCAATATTCTTTTGCACAACCAGGAACAGATGTTTCAACTTACACCTGCTATATAGTTGAGGGGCTAGAGACTGGTGCAGCAGACCGAGATCAAGATAGCTTCATTTCTGTTGATGAATTACATGAATACGCTAAAAGGAAAGTACAAGAAGCTGCTCCAGCCATGAAACCAGAAATATATGCTATTAGAGAAGGCTATAAAATCAAGCTTGCCAAAGCACCCATTGATGAGCCAAAACTTCAATATGGTCGAGAAGTTGAATATTGGGTAAGAGACGGTGAAATTTCTGATATTGGTCGTACTGCTTTAAATAAGCGACAAAAGAACTTAGGGCTAACACCTGACGAAGCTGCTGCTAAAGAAGCTGAGGTTTTAAAACCTTATCAAGACTACAAAGAAAATTTACAGGAATATCAAAAGGTATTCTTCCGAACAACTAAAGGTAAATTTCCTGTTAAGGAAAATACTCGTGCTGATTTGAAACGTCTTCAGCAAAATTTAGGACTTAGGGATGAAGATACAGCCTTAATTGAAGCTTCTCAAAAAAGGAAACTCAATCTAGCTCCTCAATCTATAGGAATGTTGAGTCTAGGAGTTATTATTGGTGCTGTGGTGGTATGGCTTATTAAGCCTGAGATGAAAGTTCAATGTCCCGTTATCTCATCTCAACAACTAGAATGTGACAATCAAATTGTTAATAAAATAGATAAATTTACAGAAGTTAAAAATATCCCTTCAGGAGCTTTTAAGTATGGAGGTAGTACTTCTTGGGCACCTATCTATCCAAAGCTAGAGTCAGAAATTAAAAATATCTATCGCCAATTTGATATAAAAAACGTGTTAATCAGGGGTTCTGGAATAGGCATTCAGAAGTTAATAGATGGTGGACAGGATGGACTAGATTTTGCTCTGTCCTCCCGTGACGTTCTCCCTAAAGAGAAAAACTTAGCTAAAACAAAGGGTTTTACTATTCAAGGAATTAGAGTTGCCCAAAGTGGTTTAGCAGTAGCCGTTAATCCCAAATTAGATATCCAAAATATAACCAAAGAACAATTAAAGAAAATTTTTAGTGGTCAGATTGACAATTGGAAAGATGCAGGCGTTCTCGCAGATATCCCAATTAAATTTTATGTGCGTAGTAATAATTCAGGCAGCACTGAAGAGTTTAGAAAAAGTTTAGGAATTGAAAAGTTTGGTGATAATATTAACTATATTAACACAACTAGTGAAGGACTCCAAAAAATCGCTAGAGAACCGGGAGGAATCTTTACAGGCCCCATCTCAGATGTAGTACCACAGTGTGGAGTTAAGACTTTACCTATTATTAACGATAAGGGTAAAACTATTTCTCCATACCAACAAGAAAACTTTGTATTACCAACTCGATGTCGCCCTGGCAAGCGTAATCGAGTTAATATACAAGCGATTTACAGTGGTGAATATCCATTACCTGTTAGTTTATATGTAGTGATTAAGCAAAATGCTCAAAGAGAACAGCAAGCTGGTCAAGCCTACGCTAATTTACTTTTGACAAAACAGGGTCAAGATATGATAAAAAGTCTTCAAGAAACTGGAAATATTGACGAAAATTAATAAGGGTTAAAATTTCGCTGTTTCCCGAGTTTTTTAACTTTACTTAATAGTGATGCCTACGGCGGTAAACTACGCACTTACTAATTATGAATATTTCAAAATAGCGATCGCACCCAGTTTTTAATTTATAACAACTCGATAAACTTATCAACACTTAACCCAACCTAATACTTGTCGGGTTTTAAGGAAAAGGGGGAAAGGGAAAGAAAAACCTTTAACCATATACAAACATTAACAATCCTTAATAGAAAATATTATTAAGGATTGTTAAGAGGAGCAAAAACTGCTCACAAACGCGATTGTTTCTTAAAAATCATCGAGAAACTGACTAAGGCGGCTGATTACGGGGTCAACCTCTTGAGGAGGGGTAGCAACAGAATAAGAAGTATTATTTACTACTTCTAATTGAGTTGGAGACTGAATGAGCGATCGCTCATTGACTATAAGCGCCAGTTGTGCAACTTGTTGAGAAAGTTGCAGTAGATGGTGTTCCATTGCCTCCAAACGATTAGATCCCTTGGCCAAAAAACGTTCCTCAAGTCCAGCCACTTGACGTTGCAGTTCACCGATTTGCTGTTCAATCGGTGTTTTTGCTGCTGTTTGTGGAGCAGGTTGTACAGGTTCCGGTACACATAAAGATTGCCATAAGGCTTCTTTACAGAGGTCGCTGAAAGTCTTGTCTGGTTGTTTGTCCAAATAACTTTCTACTTGCGCTAACAAGCTTTCATCAGCAAGCTCTGGGTTGAACGTGACGGATTTAACTACCTTTTTTGACCATTGGAACATCAGCTTTATGCCCTAGCAGCGCGATTGGAGGATAATTGTGCCTCTCCATAAATATACTGCCCCAAAGCATTCGCCTGTCGTGAAGGTGCTGCTAAATGAGCATTAATCTTTGCTTCTTTGAGCAGACGTTGAACGTCGTCCCAGAAGAACTCACCACCCCCGCCAGTCAGAATCACATCGGTGACACGTTCTGGCAACCAGGCTAGCACACGGCTACAGATTTCGCGCGAAAACATCTCCGTAAGGTTGGGAAGAAAATCGTCTAGGTTGGTGGGCTTGCTAGCGCCTTTAGGACGGTAATAACGTTCACCTCTGGGTTTGTTCACGGCGGAAATCAGAGCTAGAGATTGACTATCTGCTCCCTCGATTTCGGCGGACACCAATTCATAAAACTTGTTCATACCGAAGTCTTCGCTCTTAGAAGCACCTCTGGCAAAACGGAAGTTATCTACCATCAAAAGATCGACGGTTTGATGTCCAATATCAACGATCGCCACCGATATTTTTGTAAAATCGGGACTACCAGGACTTTTCTTTGGTTGAGCTTCAGACCACAGGAGACTGCCGTAGCCTTCTGGCATTACCCATACCTTACTGACGTTGAGCGATATAGATTCGCCTCGGAAGTTCAACACATGAGGGCCGCCTACTTGGCTAATCAACTGGGCTTTTTCTTTTTCAAATTGCTCTAAGGAAAGAAAAGGCAGACCTAGTACAACTGAGATATCGTCTCTGAGTTTGAAGTACCCAGCACTTGCTAACACTTTTACCAGTGCAGCCTCTACCTTAGATTGCCCGACTCCTAGATTAGCCCCAAAATCGGCTGCTAATTGACCAACAGCATATCCATTTCCTTGATACTCCAGCCACAAATCCATTAAGGGGTCAGTAGCCCTGGCTTCAAAAACACCACCGCGTACTTGTTCAATTGACATCTGCTTGACATTGGCAGGTACGAACACCACATTACCGGGTTCACGACTCACACAAGTCTTTGTGGAAGTTCTGCCTAAATCAACGCTGAGAATAGTTTTTCCCGGAACACCCCCTGTCTTGGGAGGAGTATTATTAACGGCATTGATGGGAGTCGATGCTGACACTCTATTCATGGGTATAGCAGCAGCATTGATGGGGGTAGCGGCGGAAGGTTGGTCTGTCATGAAAGCTCCTAGTTCAAACTTAACTGTAAAAAGTTGTCATGCTCATCTTACAAAAATGCGAGCAACCAGAAATTCTAGGTTGCGTCAAGTGTAGCTAGAAATACGCCAAAATTAATTTTGGTGATACCTCCGATAAGCTCATGCCTTCTCACATCTAGTATTATTTGGCATAGTGTAGGCGAATTTTGGCCAGATGTAACCCCTGCTTTCACTACTTTCAAACCAAAAGCGTCCCTGTTTCATCTTCTAGCACGTCTTGACTGGCGCTTGAATATCCAGAAAATAAATACTAGAACCAAACCCCCAAGTACGATTTTGGATACAGGAGCAAGGTACTTGTCCACAAGTTCATACTGACTACCCAATATGTATCCTGAGTATGTTAACAAACCCACCCAAGCCGCGCTACCTAGTGTTGTGTAAAACAAGAATGGTAGCAATGGCATATTGCTGATACCTGCGGGAACGGAAATCAAGGTGCGGATTCCTGGTACAAGGCGACCAATTAATACTGCTTTTCTACCTTGTCGGTCAAACCACTCTTTGGCCTTGGCGATATCTTTACTGGATATAGCCAGCCATTTGCCATACTTGTCAGCCCAAGCTTTCAAACGAGTTTCGCCCAAAAACTTACCTGGATAATACCAAATAAGTGCGCCCAATACAGAACCCAAAAGTCCTGCGAAAAACACACCAATGATATTCAGCTTTGCTCCCCCTGGTTGATATGGACTTGCTGTAAATCCAGCCAGTGGCATAATCAATTCTGAAGGAATCGGGGGAAAAAGGTTTTCTAGGAACATTAGTAGGGCGATTCCCCAATAGCCAAAATAGTTGATAGTATTAGTTATCCATTCAAGCATTGAGTCAATTCCTAAAATTGCGGTACTATTCTTGTGACTAAGATTCCGCTTTAACTTTTAAAAAAGCTAATTATTCAGCTTGCTAAATTCAAGGTAATTCGGCTACACAAAAACTTGGCATCGCAATGAAGAGACAAAGTAAAACAAGTGGAAGTTAGGGCGCTGTTTCATTAATTGCGAAGTTTATATAAATTCAGAAGTAGCTTTAGTACAGGGCGGTAGAAATCAAGCTACCATTTTTAAACTTGCAAAAGCCTTGATATATAGGACTTTTGACTTCCGCTTTGCGGTACTAGCCCTTGAAATTGAGCGATCTCTCGCTCAATACGAATCTGACAAAACTAACGAAATTAGCCATCATAATCTTTATTTTCTAATTTTTTAGATCCTCCTTAGTCGGTTTTTAAAAGGAACCAAGGAGGATCTAAAGAGTAGATGGCAAATTTAAAAACATACTAAGGGGGTTTTCTTCTGAGGTTGTGCCTGTGGGAGAGCAGGGAGAAAATTTTACCTTGTCCCCCTCACCCCCCTCATCCCTGCTTCTAGGCTGTCGGCGTTAACGATTGTACTCTTGGTTCCGATTGCCAGTCTAATGGATTCAAAACTCGATCTTCCAGCGCCATCTGCTCAATCAAACTTGCCAGTCTCAGAGCTTTGAGAGCTTGTTCACCACCTACTGAGGGTTGATTGCCCCCATGTACACAGTTGACAAAATGCTCTAATTCTGCACTCAAAGGTTGAATATTGCTGGTGTACACTTTTTCAATTACACCATCTTGCCTATAAAGTACTTGTCGATGGTCGGTGAGAGAATTGGCAGTAGTTTGTCGGTGAATCAAAATTTCATTCTTGAGAAAATCTGCCTCAGTGAATGAATTTTTGCAATGGGCGACAATCCGACGAATTTTTCGGTGGGTAACTTTACTGGCGGTCAGAGTAGCAACTATACCATTGGCAAACCCCAAGGTGGCAGTTACGTAATCTAAATAACCTGAGTCTAGGGCGCGAGTACCGCTAGCAGTCAATTTCGTGACTGGGGAAGCAGCTAATTCCAAAAGTAAATCGATGTCATGGATCATTAAATCCAGCACAACCGAGACATCGTTTGCCCGATCTGAGTAAGGACTCATTCTGTGGGCTTCTAGCGCCAGCAATTCTTCAGTTTTAAGCACTTGGCTTAGTTCTTTAAAAGCCGGGTTAAAACGCTCAATATGACCCACTTGTAGAATACACCCAGACTCAGCTGCGGCGTTTACTAGTGACTCTGCCTCAGAAATACTGGCTGCGATCGGTTTTTCAATCAAAACATGAATTCCCGCTAACAGACAGTTGATGCCTACGGCATAGTGCAGACGGGTGGGAACAGCTACACAAACTGCATCTACAAGGGGTAGCAGGTCACAGTAATCTTCAAAAAAACGCACCTTGTATTTGCTGGCAGTTTCTAGCCCTCGCTCAACATTAATATCTGCTACTCCGACTAGTTCAACATCTTTCATTGAACTCAGCACGCGAGCGTGATGTTGTCCCATGTTACCCACTCCAATCACGCCTATGCGGATCGGTCGTGGCTGGTTACGCTGTGTATATAGATTCGGTTCTGCCACTGACATGCTATCTTGCACTATTATTCTCTCCTCAACCACCAAATTTAGAGACGCTACGGCCGTTGGCGTTTATACTCGAAGGCCAGTTACGATCCGTCTAAAACCATCCAGATGGTAACATAGAGCCTATGTTTATGAAGAATTTCAAAGTTTCTCATCGGTTCCCGTAATCCAAATATCTTTTGTATAGATAGTTCGGGTTTGTTTTGGATTTTGCACTTTTTACAATAAATATATGTTTTTTATGTGTCTTTTTATTAACTTTAAAACATTCAGTAAGACTTAAGTGGAAATTCTTCAAATTTCTAAGTAGCGGCTTCCTCTGCTCTGACTTAACTTGATTGTTGCATTTAGACCATTAATTACCGGGATCAGTATTTAATTGATACTACTAAAATTACAAAGTCATGAAAAAGTAACACGTATGCTTTTTGAAAAAAATGCTATTGAAAATTATCACTACTGATTTATTGAAAAGATTTTTGTATGATTATTTGCAGCATTCGTCTTAGACATATACTCCTGCAAAGAAGCAAGCTACGCGTAGCGTCTGGTAAAAAACCACTAGACTGCTTTTTGAGAAAAACTAGTATCTTAAGGCGGAAGTCACGCATTCACGCATAATTGTATTGCGAGCTTCTTGCACCATTTGAAATGGTGAACCAGCGCTGCGGGAGGGTTTCCCTCCGCAGGCGACTGGTGTTAGCGTAGCGGTAGCGACGTAGGAGCGTCACCCGAAGGGTATGTTTATTTACGCCGTACTGCACTAATGTAGATTGTTTCTTTAAAATATTAGTGCGGCGTTGTTTGCCATCACTCACAGGGTTGAGAAGTGGCTTTGGCATTACTTTCTGACCAGAAATGTTGAGGTATAATTTGGCGATTAAAATCCAAAATTTGCAACTGAGATGAAAGCTGTAATTTTATTATCTGGGGGATTAGACTCTTCCACAATTTTATACAAGGCTAAGGCTGATGGCTGTGAATGTCATGCGATTTCCTTTGATTACCAGCAGCGACACCGGCGAGAGTTACAGTCAGCCCTGACTGTTGCTCGAAAAGCTGCGATCGCAAAACATCAGGTGGTTAATTTTGATTTACGCCAATGGGGTGGTTCAGCACTTACCGATGATGCCATTGATTTACCCCAAGAGCGATCGCAGGGTGAAATGTCTCAAAATATTCCTGTAACTTATGTTCCGGCTCGTAATACCATCTTTTTAAGCTTTGCTCTTGGTTTTGCCGAAGCGATCGCAGCTGAACGTGTCTATATCGGCATCAATGCTTTAGATTACTCAGGATATCCTGACTGTCGCCCCGACTATATCCAGGCAATGCAGGAAGTTTTTCGTCTGGGAACCAAACAAGGGCGTGAAGGAAAACCAATAAATATTGTTGCACCCCTGATCAACCTGAAAAAAACTGAAATCATCCAACTAGGAAACCAATTGGGAGTTCCTTGGGAACTAACTTGGTCTTGCTATGCCGGTGAAGATGTCGCCTGTGGTGTATGTGATTCTTGTCGCTTGCGGCTAGCAGCTTTTGCCGAATTGGGACTCGTTGATCCAGTAGTGTATGCTTCTTGAGTGAGGAGTCACAAGTCTTAATTTCTAACTCCTAACTCTCAACTCCTAACTCTTCTAACCGTTGCAGTTGAATTTGATGCAGGCGTGGGCCAACAATTGATACCACAGTGAATTCGAGATTATGATACCGGAAAGTTTCGCCTTTGACAGGCATTTTCTGTAACTGGTAAAGCAAAAAGCCGCCTAGTGTTTGGTATTCTCTTGTCAGGGGCAAATTGAGATGCAAAACTTCGTTGAGGTCTTCGAGGTTGATCTGGGCTTGTACTAAAAATTTATCCTTATCTAACATCTGAATCATCAAGTCGTCACTGCTTTCAGATTCGCTGGCGTCGCCAATGATTTCGGCAATGACATCTTTGATTGTCACTAGTCCCACAGTAGAGCCGAATTCATTCACTACCATGACCATAGCTGGTTTCTCTTGCTGCATCATTGGCAAAAGCTCACTCAGGGACGTGTGTTCAGGAACAAAGCGAGCGGGACGCATCCAAGGTTGGATTTGTGTCTCTAAACTGAGCCTTCCTACAGCTAAAGGTTGTGCCAAATCTTTAAAATAAACAATGCCGCGAACATCGTCTAATGATTCACCAATCACGGGATAGCGAGAGTAACCAGTAGCAGCCATTTCCTTGAGTAATGTCTGGAAGGTAGCATCTTTTGGCAGCGTGATAATACTGGTGCGCGGTATCATCACATCTTGGGCCATAACATCCCCAAACTCAAAGACATTATTGAGCAATTCTCGCTCCGCACGCTCTAAACCAGTAGACCCCCATTCTGTAGAGATAATTAGTTGTAATTCTTCGGGAGTTACAGGTGGCCTCCAGCCTTGACCTGTGTATTGGATACCAAAAATCCGCAATAAAAAACGAGTTGATTGGTTGAGAATCCAAATGAAGGGGCCAAAAAAACGCACGATCGCTTTTACCGAAGGCCCCAAAAACCTAGCTAGCTGTTCTGAGTACAGCATGGCTAAGGATTTGGGACATAATTCTCCGATCACAATTTGCAAATAGGCAATCAGGAAAAAGGCAATGGGAATTGATAGAGAATGCGCCAGGAAGGTAGTCATGCTACTTGGTAAAGGCCAGGATTTTAACCATGCATTAACCAGCACAACAATCGTACTTTCGCCAATCCATCCCAATGCCAAGCTGGAGAGGGTAATACCTAACTGAGTGGTAGATAGTAGTCGATCAATACTACGTTGTAGCATTTCGACTGCGATCGCTGGAACATCCCCAGCCTTAACTAGCTGGTGAATCCGCGATCTCCGCACGCTCACCATCGAAAATTCCGCCGTCACAAAAAAGGCATTTATGGCAATCAGCAGTAGCACTGACAATAACCGTAGCGCCACGTCTGTCCAAATTAAATTAGGAAAACCAATCACCACCAAAGCTCGTGTAAAACTCACGCCCTCCATTTAGGGGGATTGAGGATAATTCAGTCCCCAGATCCCAGTCCCCAGTCCCTAGTCCCAATCTACCTTTCTACAGGAATATTCAATGCCTCTAGCTTCAATTCTTGAGCGGGATAATCAGTAAGAGCAAGTGATATTTTCTTGACATCATCAAGTAAAGCTGTGGGAATACTCACTGTACCTGTAAATGCTGGCCCATTTGCAGGCAATTCTGTTGGTAAACCTTCTGTACTAGCACTCAGGGTTCGTCCTTTATCATCGGTAACATCTAAAAAACTATACAGGAAGCGGACAGAATCTTTACCTTTGTTCTGCATTTTCACTTTCAGTAGCAAATCACCACCAGAGTAGCGGACAGATTGTACAGACATGGTTACGCCCTCACTCAAGGCAGTAACTGGAAAACCTGGCTGGAGTTTTTCTTCAACCACTGCTGGGGGTTTTTCCTCTGGCTTCTGCTTGCTGCTATTGGTTTCTTCATCATCGTCCTCTAGCTTTTCCGATTTAGCAGCCTTGGTCTTACCCTCAATTCGCGCCTTAACAATTTTCAGAATTTCGTCCTCTTTTAATAGCACTAGCCCTCCCTGTTGGGAGCTATTTGCCTTATTACTGGCAAATTTAGTTGTAGGACGCCCATCTGGTGTATTAACGCCTTTAAGTGCTGAACTACCTAGTTCAAACCCCAAAAGGGCACTCACAGACCCTGCTCCCATCATTAGGATTAACAAAACCAAAGTAAGAAGTACAGTAGAATTTATTTTCATCGCTGACAAGCTATCACAATAGAATGCTGGTCTATTTAAGAATAGTGAAGCTTTTGACCTCAATCCTTAAAGGAACTTAATCAATATTAGTCTGCACTATTTTATGATTAAATTATGTAGTATAAAAATCTGATAAGCTATTGTCGAGTATTCACAGGTGTAAATTTGTGTTATAATTAGAAAATTGGCTAAACTTAGCGATTGAGATATTTTTCTCAGTCTAAAATTAACAAATCACGTTGACCTAAGAGTTAAAGTAATTAACTCTTATAAACACGAAACCCAACAAAACAAGCGCCTTTGGCCGATTGGGGAGGCAACGAACTCATAATTCGTCTTCAGGCTGGTTCGATTCCAGCAGGGCGCACTGAACGATCAACAAGCAGTAATAGAATGATAAAGGGCATGGGGCATTGGGCATTAATTATTTTTTCCCTACTCCCCACTCCCTAATATTACCGAGGTGGTAAAGTTTCAAACCTGAATTCAGTTCCCACTTTGAGTTTGTTGCTATTGAAACGCGGAGACATCATTAGTGATGTGTCATAAGGATTTGGTAAATCAGGAGTCCGAATATATGGATCGTTGCCAACTTGCTGAGTCAGGACATCATGATATAAAGTGTTAAGCAACTGAGCATCGCGGGCAATTTCATTTTCTGGGAAGGAACCACCGAAACTGGAACCAGATCCTAGAAATGAGTCTAGTTGGCGCTTGAGGCTGTTACTATTTTCGTAGAAATTGCGATCGTGACGAAAATAAGCTCGTTCAAATACATCATTTGTAGTTTCAGTTTTGGGGGTTTCCGTTTGGGCAGATGCAATAGAGGGAAAAGCAATACCAGCAGCAAGCAGTACCAATAAACCACCAAAGGTTTTAAATTTTATACCCACGTTTCTAACTCCTCAATTTTTGGGCAATCTTAATTTATGCTTAATTTCAGAACTCTGATGAGTTCAACCTTTGGTGTAGCACAACTTTTAATGTTTTGTAATGACGTATCCTACTGAAACTCTTACCCACTCAGATATTTGGGCCAGCACTGCTGATTTGACTATTTTGCGCCATAAGCTACTAGATTTATTTTCTCAACTTGCTTATCAAGAGGGTGATTTTGTTCTCGCTTCTGGACTACGTAGTTCTTATTATGTCAATAAGATGCAGGTAACACTCCACCCGCAAGGAGCTTTAGCTGTTGGACGATTGCTGTTTCCTTTATTACCTGTAGATACCCAGGCTGTAGCAGGTTTAACAATGGGCGCTGACCCAATGGTGACAGCAGTGAGTATAGTTTCTGTTTATGAAAATCGCCCGATACCAGCGTTGATTATTCGCAAGGAAGCCAAGGGTTATGGAACGAAAGCTTATATAGAAGGCCCCACTTTACCTGAAGGTGCAAAAGTAGTAGTTTTGGAAGATGTCGTTACAACTGGGCAATCTGCTTTAAAAGCAGTTGAGCGTCTTAAAGATGCAGGTTATACAGTAAATCAAATAATTTCACTGGTAGACCGACAACAAGGCGGAGGTGAGTTGTACCAGTCAGCTGGGTTGAAGTTTGAAACTTTATTTTCGATTCAGGAAGTTCAGGAACGTTACCGACAACTTGCGAAATCATAAGTGTCGCTTGCCAAATTATTTGACAATTTGACAGATTTGTGTAATCCAAAATATTACTCTTAAAGCCCTAATAAGGGTTTTATTAATTTAGGCTCAAAATAGCCTTTACTGCACTGGCGATCGCAAAAAATGCTTTTTCGATTTCTTCTTTAGTTGTAAATTTCCCAATCCCAATTCTTAACGCTCCCTCAATTATATTTTCTGCAAGATTCATCGCTTGCAGAACGTGAGACGGCGCGACAATACCTGATGAACAAGCCGCACCTGTAAAAATAGCTAATTGTCCCCACTTCATTATTAGCAGCCATCACACAGATTAGGAAGCACCGCCAGAGCAGACTTTTTCTAGATGTTCTAAATCAATTAGGGCATTTGGCTTTAGAGGACAAGGGATTTGGTAGGACGGGCGATAACGGCGGCGCTGATTTTGAGTGTATTGAATCCAGTTGTTAAAACGCCGTAGTTACATAAAATCTTGGTTTGCGGCTGTTCGTCTTTAAAACTTTGAATCAGCCTTTCTCTCTCTGATTTGGGGGAATTACCTATAACAGCATCAGTATTAAATCCTTATGCCAACCAAATTACTAAAGTGGATTCACTGTTTCTTAGGCATAAACCCAATTAGGGCTAAAACCTTGTATAGTTGCTAAAGAAATTAAAGAAAGATTTGCTGAAAATCCTGCACTCATAGAACCCTTCCGCAATCCAGCTTCTACTGATGAAATATGCGACTGTATTCTAAAATTATTATGAAGTCAAAGCTCTTTTACGACGAGAAGCTAAAGCCAAGAAAATCAAATTTCAAGACTCAGAAATTCCCAAATTGTGGGTTCTTACTCCAACGGTATCTGAAACTAGATTGTCTAGCTTTGGAACTATGCAAAAAGAAGGCTGGTTATCAGGAGTACATTTTCTGGCAGATGCCTTGCGGACAGCAATTGTAGCGATACATCAATTACCACAGATATCGGAAACGTTATGGTTGAGGCTTTTGGGTAGGGGAAGCGTGCAGTCGCAAGCGATTATCGAATTGCAAGCGTTACCATTAAATCATCCATACCAAAAAGCAACCCTGGAATTAGTTTACAACTTGCGCGAAAACTTGAGAGTAAATCAAGAATTAGAAGCAGATGATAGGGAGTTAATTATGCGATTAGAACCACTTTATCAAAGAGATAGAGAACAAGCCAAACAAGAGGGAAGACAGGAAGGAAGGCAGGCAGGAAGACAAGAAGGAGAACAACATTTAATTATACGTCTGCTCAATCGCCGTGTTGGGGAAATTAATGAATCATTAATCGAGCAAATTAAAGGTTTATCGATTGAACAATTAGAAACTCTAGGAGAAGCATTACTAGACTTTTTTAATGTTGCTGATTTAGAAGCTTGGTTTAACCAACAACAAGGATAAAAATTGTGAGGATTTGGTGCGATCGCGCCAATTCTTTATCATTTAAATAGCACGCACAGAGACTTCATTGATATACGATCTGTATCTAACAGCCAAAGGATCATAAAGTGCTATTTGTACTAACTTGCGCTCAGTACGCAGCTCCTGAGCCAGATCCGCAAACTCTTCATCTCCCTAAATCTGCTAATTTCATCTCAAATGCAGTGGCATCATCATCCGTCCATGATTCAGCAGGGTTTGTTCGCAACAATCACCACCAAAGCTTCCAACCACTGAGAATCACTTGCGGTTTCATCCAATGCTGCTCGAATAAAGCGTTTTAGTGAAGATTCAATACATTTTCCGGCTAAATAATTCGCCCTTACCCGCAAATCTTTTCTGAGTTTTATTTCCTTACTTCTGACCCCAAAGTCTTCATAAATCAATTTTTTTAATGGATAAAGATTAGGTTAATTTTGCATAATTAGGTTAATTTTGCATAACTTAAACATATTCTGAAGCATGCTCGTTCAATGAGTCCTTTCGTTTCCTTCCAGAAGTTTTAAGACATGATGCACTCCAGTAGATCGCTAATTGGCTGAATTACTGTACATAATCGACAACTCAAATACTTATCTATACTTAAAGCCAGCAGCGGGATTTGAACTCGCGACCTTCCGATTACAAGTCGGATGCACTACCACTGTGCTATGCTGGCAATTTTTTGATTACTCTCAAGTAGTAACCACAATTTATTATTGTACCATAATCGATTTATTTGTCTAGCTACAATTGCGAAAAAATATCTTCCTGTTCCTAAATTAGGCTAGAAAACGAGAGATTTTAGGAATATCGCTGCTTTTGTGTGCCTAGATGGTTGAGTTGGCGTTGCAATTGTAGTGATTGCGATCGCTCATAAAGTTGGTAAATTAATACGCATGGCAAAAACTAACTCCAATCCTGCGTTGGGCGCAAAAATTTTGGGTGCAGTTGTAAAACTGTATTTTCTTGGCACAGCTGAATAAAGGAGCAGAAATATATAATTATTTTTTACAGATTACAAGCATGGCAGCATTGCTCGGACGAGATTTACTAAGTCTAGCGGACATCAGTCCGACGGAAATTCAAGAACTCCTGCAATTGGCAACTCAACTTAAATCACAACAGTTGAAGTTGCAGTGTAATAAAGTTTTGGGGTTGTTGTTCTCCAAAGCTTCAACTCGCACACGGGTAAGTTTTACGGTGGCAATGTACCAATTGGGTGGACAGGTAATCGATCTCAACCCTAACGTCACTCAAGTTAGTCGCGGGGAACCGTTACAGGATACGGCGCGGGTGTTAGATCGATATTTGGATATTTTGGCAATTCGTACTTTTGCACAGCAGGATTTGGAAACTTTTGCTCATTATGCCAAGATTCCGGTGATTAATGCGCTTACTGATGCAGAACATCCTTGTCAGGTATTAGCGGATTTATTGACGGTTCAAGAAAGCTTTAACACCCTTGCTCGATTAACTTTGACCTACGTGGGTGATGGAAATAATATGGCTAATTCTCTGATGTTGGGCTGTGCTTTGGTGGGGATGAATGTTAGAATTGCTACCCCTAGCGGATATGAGCCAGATTCTAAGATTGTAGAACAAGCAAGAGCGATCGCTAATAACAAAACGGAAGTCTTCGTCACTCACGATCCAGAGTTAGCAGCTAAGGATTCTAATGTACTTTATACTGATGTTTGGGCAAGTATGGGGCAAGAGGCAGAAGCAGACAACCGAATGCCAATTTTCCAGCCTTATCAAATTTCAGAGCAGCTATTGAGCCTTGCAGAACCAGAGGCAATTGTTTTACACTGCTTACCAGCCCATCGTGGTGAAGAAATTACCGAAGCTGTTATTGAAGGTTCTCAATCACGAGTTTGGGAACAAGCGGAAAATCGCTTGCACGCTCAAAAAGCTTTACTTGCAAGTATCTTAGGAGCAGAATGAAAAGAGTTAGGAGACGCGATTAATCGCGTCTGTACAAAAGTTAAGAGTCAGAATAGCAAGAGGGTAACTGGCTCTTAACTACTTAAAATTTGTAAAGATTAAGAATAAATTTGGTAAAAGAAAAGAAAATATTTTTGCTTTTGATTTTCATATTTTTATTTTTCTCTTGTTATGGGGAGTTTTTTGTAGTACTAATGTTCTAGAGACATTTATAATTACTTCCCACAAATTTATGGAACGTTTAACTGAAGCTCAACAAGAACTTTACGAATGGTTGGCAGAATACATCCGATCGCACCAGCATTCGCCTTCTATTAGGCAAATGATGCAAGCAATGAACTTGAAGTCACCAGCCCCAATTCAAAGCCGCTTAGAACATTTACGCACAAAAGGATATATAGAATGGACTGAAGGACAAGCGCGAACGATTCGGATTTTGCGTCCTGTTAAGCAAGGTGTACCAATTTTGGGCACGATCGCTGCTGGTGGTTTAATAGAACCGTTTACTGATGCTGTAGATCATTTAGACTTTTCTAATTTCGATTTACCTCCCCAAACCTATGCTTTGCGGGTAGCTGGCGATAGCATGATTGAAGATTTAATTACTGATGGCGATGTGGTATTTCTGCGTCCAGTAGCAGAACCAAATCATTTAAAAAATGGTACTATCGTCGCCGCCAGAGTCGATGGATTTGGTACAACATTAAAACGTTTTTATCGCCAAGGCGATCGCGTTACCCTCAAACCAGCAAATCCTAAGTACAATCCCATCGAAGTCATGGCTCAACAAGTACAGGTACAAGGTTCTCTCATTGGTGTTTGGCGCGGTTACAACTGAGTAATCGGGATTGGGAACTGAGAAAAATAAATACTAATGCCTAATGCCCAATTATTAGGGTTCACGATCACCTTTGTGCTTAATATATGTACCTGACGAAAAATCTAGTGCAGCAACTGCCCACTTTCCGGTTGAAATTACCGTTTGCAAGGGAAAGTAAGGGCAGTTATTACACTTTGCAACCATTACCAGGATGCCCAAGAATGCCTGTGTCTCTGCAATTGCGGCAATATCAGCGACAAGCGATCGCTAGCTGGTTTACCAACAATGGCAGAGGAACGCTGAAAATGGCTACTGGTAGTGGTAAAACTATTACCGCACTAGCGATCGCTTGCGAATTATATCAGCAAATAAATTTACAAGTTTTGGTGGTGGTATGTCCCTACCGCCATCTCGTCACCCAATGGGCGCGAGAGTGTGAAAAATTTAATTTGCAACCTATTTTAGCCTTTGAGAATTTACGCACTTGGCAAAGTCAACTTTCTACCCAAATTTATAATCTGCGTTCTGGTTCTCAACGGTTTGTGACTGTCATTACTACGAACTCCACATTAATTGGAGATGGGTTTCAGTCTCAACTCAAATATTTTCCTGCCAAAACTTTAATTATTGGGGATGAGGCGCATAATTTAGGCGCACCTAAGTTAGAAGAAAGTTTGCCGCGTAGTGTCGGGTTGAGACTGGCTTTATCTGCCACACCGGAGAGATATTTTGATGATTTTGGGACGCAATCTCTATTTGACTATTTTGGCCCGGTTCTGCAACCAGAGTTTACTTTGAGGGATGCGATCGCTCAAGGTGCTTTAGTGCATTATTTATATTATCCGGTGCTGGTGGAGTTAACTGAAGCAGAGAGTATTGCTTATTTAAAGCTAACTAAAAGAATTGGGCGATCGCTACTTTACCGAGATAGAGAAAATGGACAGGCGGGAAGTTTTGAAGACAATGAAGATTTAAAGCCGTTATTGATGCAAAGAGCAAGATTAATTGGTGCGGCAGAAAATAAATTAAATGCTTTACGGGATTTAATGGCAACTCGCCGCGAAACTACTCATACTCTTTTTTATTGTAGTGATGGTTCCCAAGATACAGGACAACGTTCATCTCTACGCCAACTCAAAGCTGTTGCTAAAATTCTGGGGGTGGATTTGGGGTATAAGGTAAGCACTTATACAGCCCAGACAACTTTACAAGAACGAGAAATCTTACGGCATCAATTTGAAAGTGGAGAGTTGCAAGGTTTAGTGGCAATTCGTTGTTTAGATGAAGGTGTTGATATTCCAGCAATTCAAACTGCGGTGATTTTATCAAGTTCTGGTAATCCTCGCCAATTCATTCAGCGACGGGGGCGAGTTTTACGTCCTCATCCTGGTAAAGAACGCGCGACAATATTTGACATGATTGTTTTGCCACCAGATTTAGATAGAGAAACTATAGAAGTTGAACGTAATTTGTTGAAAAAGGAATTGCGTCGCTTTGTAGAGTTTGCTGATTTGGCTGATAATGCAGGTGTTGCAAGAATGAAGTTACTTGATTTACAAAAACGATATGGTTTATTAGATATTTGATGATGAACCAGAAAATAGTTGTATTTTTTTATAGAATTTTTCGAGTTTTGAAAAAAGAAGCATTAAGTATGAAATAATAAAAGTATGGATTAGATCATAATGGGATGTAAGTTGATTTAAAAATTTTACTTTTATCCCATTATTATCTAAATTTATTAAGATATATAATAACAGAAAACAATTAAAGAATAAAGTATTTTTTCAAAGAAAATTAGGATTTTAAAGATAACGCTAATAGTGAGTTTACGGAGGCTATTCTAGCACTAGAGAAAGTTAAAATGTAGAAAAACAAAAACTATATTTTAAAATCCGATATGTCACAAGAGGCGAATATCGATGATGTGCAGGAGCCAATAAACAGCGCTCCGCCGGAGGTACGGCGAATTATTGAACGGGTATGGAAGCTGGAAAAAGGCAGGCTAGATAAGAAGATTAACAGCCATATAAATGATAATATTTTGGACATTATTAAGGAAGAGGTGCGATGAAGCTGACTTCAATCAAGCTATGCAACTTTCGCTCCTTTTATGGTACGACACCAGAGATGCTTCTGGCTGGTGGAGATGTTCAGAATACGACGATTATTCATGGCAATAATGGCTCTGGTAAAACCAGTTTACTAAATGCCTTTACTTGGGTTTTATATGATAAATTTAGTGCAGCGTTTGCATCGATAGAGCAGTTGGTAAATAAGCGTGCGATCGCAGAAACTCAAAAAGGTCAAGCTGTAGAATGTTGGGTAGAAATTGGCTGGGAACATGAAGGTAAACGCTATCGAGTGAAACGCGCTTGTCGGGGTTATAAAAACGAGGGTGATTTTGACGCTGGCAAAACTCAATTAACGATGTGGGTTGGTGCGGATGATGGCAAATGGAATATACCAACTCAGCAACCAGACGATATAATTAATCAAATTTTACCTGCTACTCTACATCAATATTTTTTCTTTGACGGCGAACGAATTGAAGAAATAGTCCGTTCTGATAAAAAAGCTGAAATTGCTGAAGCTACAAAAATTTTCTTAGGTGTAGAGGTAATCAATCGTTCTATCAGACATTTGGGAGATGCTAAAAAAGCTCTAGAAAATGAATTAAAAGCGATTGGTGATTCTGAGACAAAACAACTATTACGACAGCAAGAAAAAATAGAACGCGATCGCGAACGCATTACTAAAAGGCAAACAGAAATTAAAGAAGAGTTAGAATATCAACAAACTTTTAAAAAAGAGACAAGTAACCGTTTGCGAGAACTGAGCGCAGCTAAAGAATTGCAAGAAAGATGGCAAGATTTAGAATCGCAAAAGACGGCGAATCAAGAAGAATATAAAAAAACAAAGGAAGCGCTAAAAAAAGTTATCTCTGCGCGGGGTTATACAGTTTTATTGTCGGAAACTACATCCCAGTTTAGAGGGATTATCAATGATTTGAAGCAGCGTGGCGAGTTAACATCAGGAATTTCACGGGAATTTGTGAATGATTTACTTAATTCTCAGCGCTGTATTTGTGGCGCAGAATTACACGAGGGTAATCATTCTCATACTCATGTGACTACTTGGTTAAATAAAGCAGGTTCTTCGGCGGTGGAAGAAACTGCAATTCGGATGATAGCTCAAGTAGACGAAATTGATAAGCAAGCCATAAGATTTTGGGAAGAAGTTGATAGAGAACAAAGTAGGATTAATCAGTTAAGGCAAAGCATATCTCAAATTGAAGGTGATTTAGACAATATTCAAGAACGGTTGCGGAAAGATGCTAATGAAGAAATTAGCAGTTTACAAAAACGGTTAGATGAAATTGAAAGTAAAATTGATGAGTTGAATCGAGAACAGGGTGCAAATCAGCAGCAAATTACTCAACTTACAACTGAGATTGATGGTTTAAATAAACAAATTGCCAAGCAAAAGCTGAATGAAGACAAGCAAACTCTAGCACAGCGACGAATTAACGCTACTCAAGATGCAATTGAACGGTTAACGGAAGTTAGAAATCGTCAAGAACAACAATTTCGCCTGCAACTAGAAAAGCGAGTACAAGAAATATTTATGGATATTTCTGTAACTCCATACATTCCTAGAATTAGTGAAAAATATGAACTGACATTAGTAGAAAATACCACAGGTATAGAAGCACTAGTTGCAGCATCCACCGGGGAAAATCAAATTCTCAGTTTATCCTTTATTGCCAGCATCATTGACAAAGTGCGGGAATGGAGTGAGAAACGAAAAATGATGATGATTCCCGACAGTAGCACTTTCCCAATTGTAATGGATTCACCCTTCGGTAGTTTGGATGAGAATTCGCGGCGACACATTGCGAAGACAATTCCCCAATTAGCGAATCAGTTGATAGTTTTAGTTACTAAAACTCAATGGCGGGGTGAAGTTGAAGCAGAGATGACAGAAAGAATTGGTAGAGAATATGTGCTTACGTATTTTTCTTCTAAGCCAGATTGCGAACAAGATTATATTGAGTTGGGTGGTGAAAGATATCCTTTAGTGAAACAAAGTCCGAATGAATTTGAATATACAGAAATTATCGCAGTTGAACGGAATGGGTAATTACTCACGGAGAGACGCAGAGGCGCAAAGGTTTTTTCTTGGTTACATTTGAGAAAAAGAGAGGAATAAAGTTATGGTTGCGAGTCCAGACAGAAATTATATGTCTCCCCACGAATACCTGGAATGGGAACAAGTCCAAGAAATTAAATATGAATATATTGATGGTGAAGTTTTCGCCATGACTGGGGGTACTCTTCCCCATAATGATATTGCTTTAAACTTAGCTTCAGCGTTAAAAAGTCACCTGAGAGGAAGTGGTTGTCGTGTGAATATGGCGGATGGGAAAGTAGGTGTATCTGAAAACGGGCCTTTTCATTATCCCGATGTTGTGGTGAGTTGCGATGAACGGGATAAACAAGCTATTCAATTTCTCCAATATCCTTGTTTAATTGTTGAAGTTCTGTCCCCCAGTACAGAAGCTTACGATAGAGGTACAAAATTTACGCGGTATCGTCGCATTCAGACTTTGCAAGAATACGTCCTTATCGATGCTGAAAAAATTGGCTTAGATTGCTTCCGGTTAAATGATAGAGGACTCTGGGAGTTACACCCTTATGAAGAAGGGGATGAAGTTCATTTAACCAGCGTTAATTTCCGCTTTCCGATATCTTTGGTGTATGAAAATGTTCAGTTTCCTATTTAAATTAGGATTATTCTAGATTCATTATTAGGGGTTTTATGAGTATTAAAACTGAAGCAACTATTGAAGATTTGTACCACTTACCCGACAATTGTAAAGCAGAAATTGTCAATGGAAAATTGGTACTGATGTCTCCAACTGGATTTTTACCAGGACGTGCAGGTGGTGAAATTTATGCAAGTCTACGGGATTATGAACGTCTAACAAAAAGTGGTTACGCTTTGCCTGATAATGTCGGTTTTATTGTCAATCTCCCTAATCGCCGTTCTTTAAGCCCTGATGCTGCGTTTTATACTGGCAAACCTACAGGTGGAAAGTTTCTTAATGGTGCGCCTGTATTTGCTGTTGAGGTGCGAAGTGAAAATGATTACGGTGATAAAGCTGAGAAAGATATGGTTCGTAAACGCCGCGATTATTTTGCGGCTGGTACGTTGGTAGTTTGGGATGTAGACGTACTCAAAGAGGAAGTTATTAGAGTATATCGTGCTAGTAATCCTGAAGAACCGCAAGTTTATCGCCGTGGTGAGGTAGCCGAAGCTGAACCGGCAGTGCCAGGATGGACTATGTTAGTGGATAATTTGTTTGTTTAGCGATCGCCTACATACTAGTATAAAATAACGTGGCTATTAAGTGCGTAGGCGTAGCCAACCGTAGGCATCGCTTTTAACTTTCGGTTAAAATAGTTACACGTTAGATATTAAAACAATGGCTGCAAACAGAATCAGGGTTGCTAAAGATAAGGCTGAGTTAGTGAAATCTTTAGTCGCATCAAAAGACACAACTGGGCCTTTTCAAACTTATGTAGAAGTTATGGTGTTTGCAGCAGCATTGGGCGTTAAATATAAAAAGCGGGTTCCTTTAGGAGAAACTACAAAAAGAGAACCATCTCCAATTCCACAAGAAAATTTTGCTTCATTGGGATATGACCTAATCATTAAATTATTAGGAATCAATGAAACTAAAGATATCAACATACTTTCATCTAGAGAAGAACAAGATGAAGATAAACGTACTCAAATATTTGAAGAGTATGCTAACGCAGGACTGGAAATTTTACAAAGTGAGTTGCGCGGTTCTGTTGATTACTCAGAGCGACTTCTATTAGTTCTTATTTCTGAAAAAGGAACAAAAGAACAGCTAGAAGAAGAATTTGATCTCAGTAAATTCTTAACTTGATTTTTTCGCTTGCTTATTTAACTTATTAAATATGAAAAATATAGCATATTATTGTAAACGCTTTGCTGAATTAAATGTGAGTAGTAGCCGGAAGCGTGGTAATGCTCAATATAAACCAATATTACTTTTATCTGTAATTGATTTAATTGCACGAGGTGTTATTATTACTAACGATATTCCGGTTTCAGACGAATTAGTTCAAACATTTGAGAGGTATTGGAATGTAATCGGTTCTCCATCTTACAAAGGTGGTTTACACTATCCTTTCTTTCATCTGCAAAATGAAGGCTTTTGGTACTTGAAATTTAAGCCTGAATTTAATGGGTTACAGCCAAAAACTATTAAAAAACTAAAAGAGGCTGTTGAATACGCATATCTAGACATTGAATTGTTCAACTTTTTGCAAGATGAGTTTTGTAGAAAAGAACTAATTGATGCACTTGTGGCAGCTTTCTTTTCTGATAATGAAAATGATATAGAAGCTATTTTACAAATAAATCAAACTTTTCAAGATGATGCGGTAGAGATAGAAAATTTAATTGAAACAGAAAATTTAGAGCCTAACCCAAGGTGGAGTTTGAAACGAGCAGTTATTAGAAATGCTTTTTTTAGGAAAGCAATTGTACACGTTTATGATTACAGATGTGCCTTTTGTGGACTAAAAGTAACTAAAAAAATAAATCAAAATATTGTGGATGACGCACACATCAAGCCATTTTCACAGTTTTATGATAATAAAATTCATAATGGAATAGCACTTTGCAAAAATCATCATTGGGCATTTGATAGAGGTTGGTTTGCTATAAATGAGCAATACAAAATTATAGTTAGCAATGATTTGGAAGAAGCATCTCCTCATGCTAAACCTATGAAAGATTTTCATGGTGAAACAATACTTTTACCAAATACAGAGCAACACTTTCCAGAACTGGAAGCGTTGCAATGGCATCGCCAAAATATATTTCAAGCATAATTACAAGATAGGTGGAAGTCCTACCGCTTTCGGTTCAACAAGCTTGCCATCGAAACTTATAGTTTTATCTTCAACAGTCCTAGCATCTGCTAAAGCCTTACGAAGTTCAGCAGATTCCATGTGATCCTGAATTCCACCCAGGATGTAAACCAGTAACTTCGCCGCTAAATCTCGTCCAGCAACCTGCACCCGCTTTTTATTTGGGTCATACAAAACCCCATACCAGAGAGATTGGGGATATTCCATACCGCTAAAGCCGCCTTGCTGGTCAAACTTCCGCAGCTTCTTAAAAATATCTGCTAGGGAAAAACCTTTTTTAAATACCAAAATTCCCAAAGCTTGGGCTAATGCAACTTGAGCAACCGGACGGAAAAGCATATTTCCTTCACCTCCATCCTTCTCAAAGCTGAAACGCCGTAAAGCTGGTGTATCCTCATGTTCTAAAATTTTATAACTGGAAAGACTAGCCAAATTATCAAATAGCTTGCTAAATTCTTGAATCCCCTGCTCAAGTTCTTCATCCTCTGGACGCATGGGAATTAGACCTTTCTCCAAAGGTTTCCAGTGGGGGAACTTTTGAGCCAAATATCGCTCAGACATATCTTGCAGAGCTTGCAAAGTTGTCAAAACTGTAGAATTGGAAGCCACTGTTGCACTATTCCAATTGACGCGGGGATTACGCTCTTGTCGTTGTTCTAATAATGGATGTGTAACTGCAATTTTTCTAGCAACGATTGCAAAACCATCATCTTCATTCAACTGTGTTAGCTGACCTTTAGTCAAGGGTGCAGCCATCAGGTTGACATGAACAAAAATCGATCTTACCCTCCGCCTCGCCTGGGTGCGAGTTTCCCCAGCCGCTACCGCACAGATAAACTCAATACCAATTTTTTCCTTGGGTAAATTTTGCAAATAAGCAAGGTCTACTTGGTACTTTTCTATCAAATCATTGACTGTAATAAAACTGTCATCAGCACCTTTATCCTTTTTATAACGCTGGAGTTTACGAGTTTTAATTAACTCCATCAACCCCTGAACCCCCATTAATCGGTGTTGTCCATCTAGTGCATAAATGGTTACATCATCCTCAGAAATATTGAGCAGACCTACCTTAGCATCTTTATCTAGAGGTATAAAATCAGTCGTAGACTTTGTGGCGCGTCCTTCGCTATCCCATTCAGCAGCTTTAGGATTATCCACCCACGGTTGATTAATCACTACCAACACCGGCGGAAACTTATGATTGTCTCTAGCCGCTAAATACTGGACTAGCGGTGCTTGACGTGACCAATCAAGGGGACGTTGCTGAATTTCATCAATACTATCTGCGTCAATCTCGACATTATCAGTTTCAGGATTGTACTTTTTCTGAAAGAGAGGTAAGCCAGAGGCGAAGTGAACCCGACCTGCGAACCATTCCAGTGTAACAGAGCTAACATAAGCCTCAGTACCACCCATCTCGGTTTTTTGAACGAGAATCTGATCTTTTCTCCCTAAAAACTTCTCCAAAAGTAAAGCTAGTACCTGTTTTTCCTTGTTTTCCCGTTCCAGGTATTCTCTAGCGATGTCAGCAGTTGGGTCAGATGCACTATCTTTCATGTTAAATTTTAAAAACAGAATAGGATTATGTCGTTTAATTATCCAAAAAATTAGATATTAGTAGTAAAGTTTTTAAAAACTTTTTTCAAGGTACAACGTATTTTGTAGATTTTGTCTGTATAGCCCGAATATTAGGCCAGCGTTTCCAGAGAGAAGGAGAAATGACTACAGCACAACAAGCAGAAAATAAAAACCAGCAAACACGTACTGTAGCAGAGTTAGTGGAGTATATCCAAGCTCTCACCACTGAAATTCAAGAATTGTATTGTTTAGACCAGATACCTTGGGTGGTAGGCTATTCCGGTGGTAAAGATAGTACTGCCACTTTACAGCTTATCTGGAATGCGATCGCAGCACTACCAGTTGAAAAGCGAAAAAAGACTATTCATATTATTACAACTGACACACTGGTAGAAAACCCTGTAGTCTCTGTTTGGGTACGCAAATCCTTAGAAAGGATGAAAGTTGCTGCTCAAGAACAGAAAATGCCCATTGAGCCACATTTATTACACCCAGAAATCAAAGAGACATTCTGGGTAAGCTTGATTGGTAAAGGTTATCCAACGCCGCGAGGAAAATTTCGCTGGTGTACAGACCGTTTAAAAATTCATCCTTCTAACCACTTTATCCGTGATGTAGTTAGAGTAAATGGGGAAGTTATTCTTGTTTTAGGTACACGCAAGGCTGAAAGTATCAAACGTGCTATCTCAATGGAGAAACATCAAGCAGGTAGCTTAAAAGACCGCCTCGTTTCTGATACAAGTTCACCGACATCTCTGCTTTACCATAGTGCAAGCTTGCCTAATTCTTTAATTTATAGTCCCATCGAAGATTGGCGTACAGATGAAGTTTGGATTTACCTAAATCAGTGGCAAAATCCTTGGGGATATAGCAATAAAGACTTGTTCACCATGTATCGAGGTGCTACAGCAGATAATGAATGTCCTCTAGTTGTTGATACTTCTACTGCTAGCTGTGGCGATTCTCGATTTGGCTGTTGGGTTTGCACAATTGTTAGTAAGGATAAATCAATGGAGGCAATGATTCAAAATGATGAAGAAAAAGAATGGATGCAGCCTCTATTGGATATTCGTAATGAATTAGATAATAGAGATGACCGCGATAAAAGAGACTTCCGTCGCATCTGGGGAGAAGTCCAACTTTTTGAACGTCATGTCGATGGTGAAGTATCTATTGAGCCAATTCATGGCCCATATACAAAATATTGGCGGGAACATTGGCTTAGACGATTATTAGAAGCGCAAACAAAAATTCGTCGTACAGCGCCAGAAAATATGCGCGACATCAGCCTAATTACTCTAGAAGAAATGAGCGAAATACGCCGCATTTGGCTAGAAGATAAACACGAATTTGATGATAGTTTACCCCGGATTTATCAAGAAGTGACTGGCGAAGAATTTCAAGATCCCCGTCCTGGTGCAGATTATAGCCTACTAGGCCGTGATGAATGGATAGTATTAGAAGAAATCTGTGAAGGTGACGCGATGCACTTGGAACTCATGGCGAAATTGTTAGACACAGAACGCCAGTATCGCAAAAAAACTCGTCGCGTAGGGATATACGAAACTCTAGAAAAATGTTTTAATACGAGTTCACGTTCCCCTGAAGATGCGATTAAAAATGCTCGTTTGAAACGCGAATTAAGCGAAGCCGTTAGTCAAGGTGATGTTGCCAAAGTAAAACAGATGACTTTGGGCGATGTTGCAGCAATCAATGAAGTAGACGAAGGTGAAAGCGAAAGTGATGAAGAGGTAACTTGGGCAAGTATGAAATTTAAAAAGAAAGATTTAGAAGAATCATAGAATATCGGGCGATTGGAAATCGCGGCTACACAGACGAAACCCACCTTCGTGGGTTAAAGAAAAATGAGATCAAGTTTTACACAATTGTATGTGCATTATGTTTGGGCTACGTGGGATAGATTGCCTATAATTACGCCTGATATTCAGAAGGAAGTTTACGGGGCAATTATTCGGGAATCTGAACAGTTAAAGTGTACCGTAATTGCAATTGGTGGTATTGAATATCATGTCCATGTGCTAACGGGTTTTCCGCCAACCATCAGTATCTCTGAATTGGTTAAACAAATCAAGGGAAGTTCGTCCCATTTCATCACCCACGAAATCAAGCCAGGTGAGTTTTTTAAATGGCAAGGTAGCTATGGAGCTTTTACAGTTAGTGATGATGCTATTGATAATATAGCCAATTACATTAGAAAGCAAGCTACCCACCATAGCCAAAAATCACTTATTCCCACCTGGGAACTAACTCCTAAATAATCCAAGAACTATGAATTTAATTAGTCCGCAAAGGCGGACTTTGCCTGTGTAGCCGCGAATTCCATTCGCCCGATATCTTATCTTTGCCTGCATAACCACGAATTCTATTCGCCCAGTATCTTAATAAACCCACAATCAGATAAATGATATTTCTTGAACTCGTTTTACAAAACTTTGGCCCCTACAGTGGGAAACAGGTAATCAATCTTAACCCAAAAATTGATGAGGAAAGCTCACACTCAATTATCTTATTAGGTGGTATGAATGGTGGCGGAAAAACTACCCTTATGGATGCCATTCGCCTCGCCCTTTATGGCCCCCGTGCCCAATGTTCTACCCGTGGTAATTTAAGTTATAGTGATTTTCTCAATCAATGTGTTAACAACAAAATAGATCCAGTTGCAGACACCCGAATTGAGTTGCTTTTTGAACATATTGAAAACGATAAACCAATAAAATACCGTGTTGTCCGTAGTTGGACAAAAAATCCTAAAGATGGTAAGGATACATTAGGGATCTTAGGTGATAGTGATACCTGGCCTGATGCTTTAGTTAATATTTGGGATGAATATATTGAAAATCTTTTGCCATTAGGTATTTCTAACTTATTTCTCTTTGATGGTGAACAAGTTAAAGAACTCGCAGAACAAGAAACACCACCACCTGTTGTAGTAGATGCGATACGTGGACTTTTAGGTTTAGAGTTGGCAGATCGTTTAGCAGTTGATTTAGATATTTTAGTTAACCGTAAACTTAAAGAAGTTGGTAATAGTAAGGATTTAGCAAACCTAGAGGAAATTGAAACTAGGTTAACCCAACAACAAGAAGATTATCAAACCACAGAAGAGAAAGTAGAAATTCTCAAAAATCAGGTAGAAGAATTAGAAAAAAAGCAGCAAGAAGCTTTTGATAAATTCATTTCTGAAGGTGGGAAGATTGCAGCAGAACGCAATCAACTAGAACTACAGCAAAATATAAAAACTGCGGAAATTGAACAAGTACGTCAGTCAATGTGTGAATTAGCGGCTGATGTTTTACCTCTAGCATTAATTCCCAATTTGCTTAATCAGGCGCAAGCACAGGGTGAAAAGGAATTTCGTCATCAACAGTTACAAATTTCTAAAGATTTATTAATTGAACGAGATCAGCGCTTACTCACCTGGCTAAATCAAGTAGAAATTTCTCCGATACAAGTTGAAAAAATCCAATCATTTTTAATCCAAGATGTAGATAGTTTATATGCAAAGACTCTCCAGACGGAAGTACCTTGGTTATTAGCTGATGATGAAACTTTAAGTCAACTAGATAATCTTATATATCACTTACAAAATTCTAAAGTTTCTGCAAAAGAGAAATTAGCTATTCTCAAAAATAAAGAAGAAGAAATTCATACTCTAGAAAGGCAAGTGCAAACAGCAGCAGCACCAGAAGATTATACAAAGCTGCGTCAAGCACTAGAATCGGCACAAAATCAAGTCATTGAAGCTAAAGCAAATTACGAAATAATCCGCCGCCGTTTAGCTGAATTAGAAACTATTATTGCTAAGTCAAAGAGAGAATTAAGTGATTATACCGTAGAAAATATTAAACATAAAAATAGCGAACATATTATTACTTCTGCGGCTAAGGTCCAAAATACACTCAAGATTTTTCGTGAAAAATTAACCTTGAGAAAACTCAATAAATTAGAGGAGGAAGTTAAAAATTGCTTTCTTTATCTCCTCCATAAATCAGACTTAGTGCATCGCATCACTATTGATACCAAGACTTTTAGCCTTTTGCTTTACGATTTAAAGGGTAAACCTGTTCCTAAACATCGCCTCTCGGCTGGCGAAAAACAACTACTTGCGATCGCATTCCTCTGGGGTTTAGCCAAAGTCTCTGGACACCGCCTACCAGTAGCAATCGATACGCCACTAGGTAGACTAGACTCGTCTCACCGCAGCAACTTAGTTGAACGTTACTTTCCATCCGCCAGTCACCAAGTAATTTTGTTATCTACTGATACTGAGATTGGAAAGAAAGAAGTAGAAACATTGCGAGAAAACGAAGCGATCGCCCGCGAATATCTCCTAAAATACAACTCCTCCACCCGCCAAACAACCATACAACCTGGCTATTTTTGGTAAATTCCCTTCTCTTCTCTCTGCTTCCTCTGTGCCTCTGCGGTTCGTTAATCAAAAACTTATGGAATCCCCAATCGAAAGAATAAAACTCTCCCAAACAGCTAAAGACCAACTTACTAAACTTAAACGCAGCACTAAAATCGACCAATGGAATATTCTATGTCGTTGGGCGTTTTGTCGTTCTCTTGCAGAAGCAACCACACCTTCCCCCGTCCCAATTCCCCAAGATAGCAACGTCGAAATGAGTTGGCGCGTTTTTGGTGGCGAAATGTCTGATATTCTCCTCCTTGCCCTCAAACAACGCTGTCACAATGACGGCTATCCCACCGACAAAGAAACCCTCGCCACTCAATTCCGCTTACATTTGCATCGCGGTATTGGTTACTTAGCAGGCGATCCAAATATCAAGAAAATTGAAGATTTAATTGAACTAGCGGTTAAAAATTGAAAGGATATTAGTTGACTGTTAACTGTTCACTGTTAACTGACAACTAATATTATGCCTGAAGTTGTAGAAATTGAGCGTCATAGAGCTGCGATCGCTCGCACTGACATATCTCGCCCTGTACGATTGGCTATAGAAGGGTCAATCCTCAATCAAGACACTACTTTTTTTGACTACGGCTGCGGCTACGGTGGTGATGTCCAGCGAGTAAAAAACTTAGGTTACACCAGTACAGGCTGGGACCCTTACTACTATCCCGATGTCCCACGCATCCCCGCCGATGTGGTTAACTTGGGCTATGTCCTCAACGTTATTGAAGACGCAGAAGAACGCCGTCAAAGCCTGATCCAAGCCTGGGAACTCACTGGGAAAGTTTTAATTGTCGCGGCTCAAATACTAATTAACGCTCCCAGTAAAACCCAACTTGCTTACAATGATGGCATTGTGACGCGCCGGAATACTTTTCAGAAGTATTACGAACAAGAAGAACTCAAAACTTATATTGATGAAGTATTAAATGTAGATGCAGTACCGATCGCACTAGGCGTTTACTTTGTTTTTCGAGATGATGCGGAAAAAGAAAGTTACAAAGCTATCCGCTTCTTTTCTACCACCTCTACACCGCGAGTCCGCATTCCCACTAAGCGGTTTGAAGATTATCAAGAACAGCTGCAACCATTAATGGCTTTTTTTACCAAGCGCGGTAGACTACCTGTGAAAGGCGAATTGGAAAATGAACAGGAATTACTGAGCGAATTTGGTAACTTCCGTCGCGCCTTTGGTGTAGTTTTGCAAGCGACTGATGAAGCAGAATGGGATGCGATCGCTTATCGTCGTTCTCTAGATATCCAAGTTTATCTCGCCCTCACCCACTTTGATAAACGTCCTGCATGGCAAAAGTTAGCGCCAGAAATGCGTCACGATATCAAAGCCTTTTTTAGTAGTTATGAAGAAGCTTGTCAAGTCGCCGACCAAAAGCTTTTCAGCTTAGGTAAACTTGGGGTGATTCAAACTGCTTGCGAAAAAAGTAAAATTGGTAAACACACGCGCGGTGCGCTTTACGTCCATGTTTCCGCACTAGCAGCACTTGACCCTGTACTACGAATTTGTGAGGGTTGCGCTAGCCGTACAATTGGCCGTGTCGATGAAGCTACATTAATCAAATATCATACTGATAAACCGCAAATCTCTTATCTGTCTTACCCGGAATTCGACACTGATCCTCATCCTGCCTTAAAAGCCAGCATCGGTATTGATTTAAAAACCCTATCTGTCACTCATCGAGACTACGAAACTAGGGCAAACCCGCCAATTTTGCACCGTAAGGAAACATTTGTTACTAGCAACTACCCACGCTACGAAGAATTCGCTAAACTCACCCAACAAGAAGAACAATTAGGATTGCTCAATCACAAAAGCGACATTGGTACGCGCGAAGGTTGGGAAAAATGCCTTACTGCACATCGGGTAGAAATCAGGGGACATCAGGTTTATTCCATTAAGGAAAATTAAGCAATAATCACAGTGTTAGAGTATTGCTGATATGTATCTTAAATAAAGAAAACTTTAGCAGGTTTGTGTACTTACACGAAATTAGGCAGCAGTTATGGCAAGATAACTGCAATTCAATTAAATAAAAGGAATCTTCAAGATTGTGCAAGGAAATAAATCGCTGCTGCGGATTTTTGGCAGCCCGAAGATGGGAGCTTTGTTATTTCTTGGCTTTTCATCAGGGTTGCCGTTGTATTTAACCAGTCAGACATTACAAGCTTGGTTGACTAAAGAAGGAATTAGCTTGGCAGCGATCGCCGCTTTTAGTTTAGTAAAGCTACCCTATTCTTTAAAATTTCTCTGGTCGCCTTTACTAGATAGATTTGTACCGCCTTTTTTGGGTCGCCGTCGAGGTTGGCTGGTAATTACACAAGTAGCATTACTGTTAAGTATAGCTGCAATGGCTCTACAACACCCATCCCAAGGGTTACAACCTTTAATAATTGCTGCTGTTACCGTTGCCTTTTTGAGCGCCAGCCAAGACATTTTAGTTGATGCTTACCGCACTGATGTCGTGGAAGTAGAAGAAAGAGGTGCTGGAGCATCTCTTTACTTATTGGGTTATCGTGTTGCCATTTTAGTAACCGGTTATGTAACCCTATTTTTGGCAGATAGGATGCCTTGGCAAGCTGTTTACTTGTTGATGTCGCTGTTGATGCTCGTGGGCTTAGTAAGTTCTATTTCTGCACCAGAACCAGTCCTACGCGATCGCCCACCTCAGACTTTATCCGCCGCCGTCAAATTACCGTTCATTGAATTTTTCCAGCGTCATGGCTGGCTACAAGGACTTTTAATCCTGATATTCATTGTGATTTACAAGTTGGGAGATTCTTTACTAAAGAATGTATCCACCCCATTTTTGTTAGATAAAGGCTTACATTTTACTCAAACCGATATTGCATTTCCTGGTGCATTAGGAATTTTCGCTACTATTATTGGCACCTTGGCAGCAGGAGCAATAATGACCAAAATTGGTGTTAATCGTTCGCTATGGATATTTGCCATATTGCAAGCTGTCGGTAACTTGGCTTTCTTTGCGTTAGCAGTAGTAGGTAAAAACTTTTATCTAATGTTAGCTGCCGTTAATATAGAACAATTTTGTGCTGGTTTAGAAACTGCTGCTTTTGTAGCATTTTTGATGAGTCTTTGTAACCAAAGCTTTTCAGCTACACAGTACGCCTTACTTTCGAGTTTGCAAGCTTTTAGTAGAGATATTGTTACAGCTCCAGCAGGTACATGGGCACAAGCCACCGGCTGGTCTACATTCTTTCTACTTACAGCGATAGCCGCTTTGCCGGGATTACTATTATTACCATTCTTTGCCCCTTGGAATCCAAAGCCAGTGGTAGTATTATCCAGACCAGGATTAGACGACTAACAAGAGGATATATGGGGAATCAAGTAGTTATTGCTGTCGGCACATTTATTCTCTTACTCACTGGTTTATTACTTGGGTATGTTCTGTCGCAGTTAGTTCTGGGATTTCTAGCATTTAACCTCCTAACTTTTTTCGGAACACTCAGCCTAATTTTAATTTTTGGTACACTTTATTACGTTTTATTTTGGCAGTTGCGGAGAGATCAGTCCCGGCCATCAACTATAAATCAAGGGATACCAAACCAGG
Organism: Nostoc sp. CmiVER01; assembly: GCF_034531135.2. Taxonomy (NCBI): domain Bacteria; kingdom Bacillati; phylum Cyanobacteriota; class Cyanophyceae; order Nostocales; family Nostocaceae; genus Nostoc; species Nostoc sp. CmiVER01. Next base: position 57,799 of record NZ_JAVRBU020000014.1, on the reverse strand, counting down.
TAGACGATGGTATATCTGATAGCTATCTCAAAAACAGGCTAATCGCTAAATTGTCCGGTGACACTGCGGCTGCCGAACGGTTAATTGAACAAGCAAAGGAGACTTATCCTGGGATGCCGGAGAATTGGTATTGTGAGAGAGTCCTTGATGACCTAGAGCGCGATCGCCAGAGGGAGTAGGAGAGCAGGGGGAAAGAAGTATTGCCCAATGCCCAATTCCCATGCACAGAAAATTGCTAAAATAAATCAAGAATACTTCACAAATCTTCAGCTAGGTTCTCATAAAAGTTCCTAGCTTCTTGCAATTAAAATATGGCTATTTTTCGTCAATACATCGCCCCACTGCTTGCAGTATTAGTATTTTTATTTGCCCTAGTGGCAGTCAGCGCCCGAATATTTTTACCCTCCGATATGGCAGCACCCGCACCAATTGAACAAGTTGGAGTGAGTTATCAAGCCACTCCAACTGATTTTCCACCAGCAGCATATAACGTGAACTAGCTAAGTCAATAAACATCAGAAGTGTCTGAGCAACTACTACCTGGGTATATTATTCGCCGTGGTTCCACTTTGGATCGGGCGCTGCTGCTTAAATTCATGCAGCGAACTTACCAGGATCTCTTTTCCAATGAAGACTTCTCCCACCTAGAGCAAACCGTTAACCAATACTTTTCTAACGACACGCCCTTGTGGTGGGTAGAACAGGAGGGGAAGCAGGAGATGAGGGAGCAGGGAGCAAAAGAGAATTTTCCCCTCTGCCCCCCGCACCCTGCCCCTCTGTCTATTTTCAATGCCCCATTCCCAATGAGCAATGCCCATCCACCCATAGCCTGCCTCTGGGTAGGCAATTCCATAGATCAAGTAAATGGGAAGCGTCATGCTCATATCTTTATCCTCTACGTTGTACCAGAACATCGGCGACGGGGTATTGGTAGAGCGTTGATGCGATATGTGGAAAATTGGGCTATTCAAAGAGGCGATCGCCAGATTGGATTGCAAGTTTTTCAATCAAACAAATCCGCATTAAATCTTTACAATCAGTTAGGTTATCAAACCCAATCCCTGTGGATGGTAAAATTCCTGAGTGCAGAAAAATAAATTATAGGATCGCAGTAAAATACTTAAGCGTCTGAGTTAGGGCGTTACTCGTTTGGATAAAACTCGATGAGGAGAAAGGAAAGTGTATAATTACGCAACTAATACTTATAAAGCTTTAACTTATTGGCGCGGGGGATTTGTGTTAATCCCGAAAAGGGATTGAAATGAAATTATGTATGACGAAGACGATCTCAGCCTACTCGATATTGAGGAGGAGCTAGAAAGCCCCCTAGATAAAATAGAGCCGCTAACTGACGAATCAGTTGTGGCAAAACCAGATCCAGAAGTGATGCTAGCCCTGCTGGAAAATCCCCAGCCACAGCAAAGAATGTTAGCAGCGCGTGCTTTTTGTGATATAGAAGATGCGCGTGCTACCCCCCATTTGATTCGCCTATTAAGCGATACCTGTCCCTTAGTGCGGGTGAGTGCAGCCTATGGCCTTGGACGCAATCCTAGTTCAGAGGCAGTGAGTCCGTTAATTGCTCAACTAAACAGTGATTGGAACGGCTATGTGCGTAAAGGTGTTGTTTGGGCTTTAGGAAACTGTCGCGATCGCCGTTGTTTACCGCCCCTAGCAGATGCCCTCAGAACTGACATTTCCGCAGTCCGTTTGTGGGCTGCTAGCGCCTTAGCACAAATGGCAGATGTGGGTTATGAAGCTGTTATAGGGGCAATACCACCATTAATTGAAGCCTTAGTCAAAGATCCTGTGGAAGCAGTGCGGAGTAATAGTGCATGGGCAATTGGTCAACTGTGCCGCGAACTACCTTCTAATGTAGTTTATGCCACAGCTATCGACGCTTTAATTCAAGCCTTTGCCGAAGACCAAGATTTAGGAGTTCGGGCAGATGCTAAAGCCTCACTGTTAGGAGTGGGTGATCCCCGTGGTTTACAGCTGATTGAAACCCTGGAACAAGAAGGATGGTTTTGATTTGGGATGGGCAATTAAATTTTGGATTTGAGATTTTGGATTTGAGATTGAGATTTAATCCCAATACGGTTCAGTTAAGGCTAAAACTCTTTGTCAAACTCAATTTTTTTAACGTAGACGCTTCGGCTTGCCGCAGGCTACCGCCAAGGACGCCAAGGACGCAGAGAGAAGAAAGAAATGCTTAACTGAACTGTATTGGATTTAATCCAAAATGCAAAATTTAAAATTCTTCCTCCCCTCATCCCCAGCCCTTACTGACTATCAGCTACAGGTTTAATCAAATTTAAATCATAAGGGCGTTCCGTATCATCTTCGCCCAAATATTCACCATTTTGAATTTCCAAAAGAACTAGCGGAATCTGTCCAGGATTTTCAACCTTATGTAGGGTAGCTGCGGGAACATAAGTTGATTCGTTTCGATTCAGTAATATTTCTTTTTCTCCACAAGTCACCTTTGCTACACCAGAGACTACAACCCAATGTTCATTACGATGATAATGAATTTGTGGTTTAATTCCGTGTCTGGGTTTAATTTCAAGACGACTAATTCTGTAGGTTTCTCCCTCCTCAATCACTTCTACTTCACCCCAGTATCGTGTACCTGAATGTGGAGATAATTCGTTGATATTTGACTGAGTATTATTTTCATTAGAAGTCATAATTAATTTCTCAACCAGATGAGTATTAGTATTTTTTAGTAATTTACCCTAAATAGGATAAACCTCGATAGAGGGATGCAGCCACAACATTTTTATTAATGACAACTGCTCTAACTTTACTCTAGGCAAAAGATCCTATCCGTGAATTTTTAAATGTTTGAATGTATGAATTCTTTAACCTCCCTTGTACTGAATCCGATAAATCCGATTATTAGCTTCTTCTGTTAGTAGTAGACTACCATCTGGTAACACGAGTAAACCTACAGGTCTTCCCCAAGTGGTTGGTACAGAAGGATTTAGCAAAAATCCTGTAAGAAAGTCTTCGTAGTAGCCAAGCGATCGCCCTTTAGGATCGAAGGGAACAAACACAATTTTATAACCAGTACCGCGATCGCGGTTCCAAGAACCACGAAAAGCTACAAAAGCACCGTTCCGGTATTTTTCTGGAAACGTTTTACCATCATAAAACTGCAAACCCAATGCTGCTGAGTGTGCCTGGAACAAGACATCTGGCGTTTGGGTACGGGCTGCTAAGTCGGGACGTTTACTTTTGTCATCCGTCTTTTGGCGCGGATCTAGGTTATTTGGTGTCAGATAAGCATAAGGCCAGCCGTAAAATGCTCCCTGTTTAACGCGTGTTAGATAATCTGGAACCAAATCATCACCGATTCCATCGCGTTCGTTGACAGTGGCATAAAGTTCCTTAGTTACAGGATGAAAGTCTAAACCAACAGGATTACGTAAGCCGGAAGCAAAAGTTTGTTGCTGCAAACCATCCAAATTCATCACCTGTACTGAAGCCCGTGGTAAGCGTTCTTCATCGACATTGGTTCCTGAACCAACTGAAACATATAATTTATTGCCATCGGGCGAGACTACAACATTGCGCGTCCAATGGTTGTTATAACCTTGAGAAGGCAAGTCGGCAATCTTTTCTCCCTTGTCTGTAATTTTATTTTGACCTTTCTTATAAGGAAAACGTAGTACAGCATCTGTATTCCCCAGAAAAAAGGAATTACCTGCAAAAGCCATACCAAAAGGTCTATTAAGTCCGTTGTCCGTACTAGCAAAGGTTTCTCGAACATCAGCTACGCCATCACCGTTGCTGTCACGTAACAGACGAATGCGGTTTTGCCCGGTTTCAGTCACCAAGACATCACCACTGGGAGTTAAAGCTAGCCAGCGTGGGGCATCTAAACCTTCTGCAAAGACGTTAACTGTAAACCCTGGTGGTACGCGCAGCACTGGGTTTTCCGGAATGGGCACAACTTCAGGTCGCTTAGAGGCACTTTCTGTTGCGAAGGGTGCTGGTAAATTCTTCAGATTTATCCGGATGCGCGTGGGTGAAAGTGTTTCAGTCCGAACGATATCTTTTGATTGTGTAGAATTCCGTGTCAGTTGAGCAGAAGGTACAGGTGTTTGTGGTATGGAATTGTCTGAGGAAGCGCGAGTCTGTTTACAGGCTGCTACTAAGGTCAGCAAAAAAACTGGCAGCAACAAACGCGCAGGGACTTTCATGATGGTAGAGACTATGACACAATTTTTTTACTTTAGACTTGAGACTTAATAATTGTCGCCAGTCTAAAGTCCGATTTTTCTGAGTTACTCACCCTATTAAGGTACTAGGTACTGAGAAAATCATTTACTCCTACACTCCCATTTCCGAATGCTCAATCCACAATATTCATAATATACAAGTATTTATTAGTCAATAAAATTTTTCAAATTCTGCTGCTGGCAATGGACGACTAAATAGAAAGCCTTGCATAGAATTACAGTTGTGTTGGCGTAAAAAAGCTAGTTCCGCTTCCGTTTCTACACCTTCAGCAACTACATCTAAATTGAGATTATGAGCCATTTGAATTAATGCCTTAGTAATGGCTGATTTCTGTGGATCATTTGCAACATTATGAATAAAATAACGGTCTATTTTTAATGTATTAATTGGTAAGTTTTTTAGATAGATTAAAGAAGAATAGCCTGTACCAAAATCATCGATCGCAATTTTTACACCCAACGATTGCAATTTGCTCATAGTTGCGATCGCACTATTTACATCTTGCATAATCATACTTTCAGTAAGTTCTAGTTCTAAATAATGTGGTTTTAAACCATTAACATCTATAAATTTGACTATTTTCTCAATAAAACCTGGCTGATTGAATTCAATTACTGATAAATTTACAGCAAGGACTAAGGGATATATTCCAAAATCACGCCATATTTTTATTTGTTGACAGACCTTTTCTAATACCCATTTTCCAAGTGGAACAATTAAGCCTGTAGACTCTGCTAACGGAATAAATTCTGTCGGGTAAATCAGTCCCACCTCCGGACTTTGCCAGCGCAACAAACTTTCAGCTGCTACTATTTTTCCAGAAGCGATATCGACTATTGGTTGATAATGAATTTCAAACTCTTCAAAATTATGTTGTTTGATAGCGCGGTGTAAACTTATTTCTAATAGCTGCATCTTTGGAGACAAGTTATTAATTACAGCTTTAGGAGATAAATACCTTTTTAAAGTAGCATGCTTTTCCAATCTGTTCATAATGGCACTTAATAACTCAGCCCGAGTAAAAGGTTTAGTTATATAGTCATCAGCGCCCATATTCATACCTTGGCGGAAGTCAGATTTTGCAGATTTTGCAGTGAGAAAAATGAAGGGAATTGTTACCGTTGATGGATCTTGACGTAACGCTGTTAGTACACCATAACCGTCAAGTTGTGGCATCATCATATCACAGAGAATTAAATCGGGAACTTCGGAGATAGCCAAATGTAATCCGATTCTGCCATTAGCCGCAGCAATAGTTTCAAAACTTTCAGCTTTTAACAAATCCAAAATGTTTTCACGAACAGCTTCTTCATCTTCTATTATTAAAATTTTGGGCATAAATTACCTCAATTTATATTTTATTTGTTATGCAAAAATGACAAAAAACTGTACTGCTATCCATATATTTATCGCAATTTAACCTAAATAGGTATATATCCCATTTTTAAAAACTTTATTTCTAATCTGATACCTAATATTAATGGTGCAAGAAAAAAATCTAACAACGAATGAAGTTTACTAGCCCAAAAGTTAGGTTTTTTGAGCATTTCCTGCACTTGATAGCTCCTAGCGACAATATTTTCCCTAATAAATGTCCTACCAACTACATAAATCTTGCAGGTGTAAATTACTGCTGGGCTGGAGGAGAGTAAATATTGCAGATGTTCTTGGTTGACAAGTAGCGTCCACCATATCTCCCAATATGGACACTCAACTACATCTTGTGGCTGTAGTTCTCCCAAGTGGAGCGCTGTCTGCTTAACTTCAAGCACCATATCCTTTATTATCAGCAACCCGATAAATTGGAAGAAACTGTTGAAGATGGGGCAAAATTGTCTTTCACTCTCACGAAATGAGATTTCTGCCTGTACACAGGAGGTAATATCCACAGAAACTCCAATGAGGCGAGCAGGTTCGCCTGTTGTATGTTTAAGTACTATAACGCTTACTAGTAACCATTTGTACTTCAGTACTTGGCTGTCAACGAAAATTTGACTTTCTACCTTAAAGGAACCAATACTAGTGTTAGCTCTAGTTTTCTCTGTTTTTTCTGCTAGTTCTTGACAGAGACTTTCAGCCATGATGAAAATGATAATGTGACCTTGGTTATTTACAACTGGCAATAGATCCAACTACTATACTATTAGTATTAACACTGATTCCTGTTAAAAAATATTACATATTTAAGGTTATGTCAAGGTATACATAACATCAAAAAAAGTGGCTGTTTTCAAGCTAGTTTCTGAAGCTACAATCATTACCATATCATCTTTTGTAGAGCGCTTTGCTATCTGCATAGCTGAATAGCTTAAATATTCTTGCCCTATGTTTCCATCAGTGCGATCGCATCTAATCCTGCTATTTAAGGCACAAGCATCTATAGCGAAGGGTCAATTATTGTCTCTAAGCTTACTAGCCTTAGAAGCTGAGATAACGCTTGTATATATTTATATAATAGCTATTATAAAAAAATAGTTATTTAAAACTTCTTAATTAAGTATTTTCCAATATTTTGACACCAAACAAATAATAATATTTAGGTTATAGATACTACAAAAAGTGTGTTAAGAATTACAAAGTAGCTAATATCTAGCTAGTTGGAAATTGAGTATTGGTATTGGGCAGAGGGGAAAACTCTTCTCCCCTGCTCCCTGCCACCTTCCCCCTTGACTAAAGACGCAAGCGCCGTTCGCCGTAACGTAATAGCCTTTCTATAGTTACAAGCCGATTTTCCCAAACTTTGACTTGATAGGAATTTGACTTAAGCTCTTGGCTCATCAATACCCGAAATTGAGATTGAAACCGAGTTAGAGAGGCTTTCGCCACTAGTAACTTGCTAGGATTTGGGGAAGCGGCAAGCTGATTTAAAGCACTGCGTAGAACTTCTGCCTGGTTGTTAAAATCTGATATTGTCTGAGCCGGTCTTTGTAGTTGGTCATTTTGGAAAACAAATTTCCATTCTCGTTGCAGTGCGGTGTAACGAATGGCGGCAGTTTGAAAAGGCTGGCGGTGAGGAATGGGTTCATTTGTTGTAGATTGAACCCTACCTTGGGTGCTACTAAAGAGTTTTTGGAGATCGTTATTAAAATTCTCTGCGGCAAAGAGGGCATAACCACTAACTGGCAAGTCCCTTACCAACTGGAGTTGATCGAATGCCCCAATTGTTGGCAAAGAAAGTAAGCGAATTCCCGGTACTAACAAGGTAGATCCCAATTGTTTAGAGGCGATCCAGGGTTGGGCCAGTCGTTGGAAGCGAGGAGTATCCAGAGCATAAGTCATGGGAACAATTAAGTCTACATCCCCCTGCCTTGCCCAAGTTTCCCAGTTTTGTTGAATTTTTTGAATCCGCTCTAGTTCTGGCAAAGGAAATACTGCAACCGATAAAATCAAATTCGGTCGTTTTTGTCTCAACTGCTGTGATAATTGAGCAACAAAGCTATCAACCTGCTGGGTGCGAAATGTCGTCCACTTTTGCCATAAGTCTGGTTGACTAGGGGAAATATTTATTGGATCTACACTAGTAAGTTGCTGAAATTGCGCTCTTGCAGCTTTGCCATAGCCATAGGTTCGACCTGCTGATGGGTCTTGGAAAGGATAGCGAATGTAGTCTAGCTGTAGACCATCTACGTTATAGCGAGTGACAATTTCCTCATATAGCTTGAGCAAATACTTACGCACTTCGGGGTTAGCTGGATCGAAGAATGGCTTAGTTTGACCAACGGGAATCATGTTGCCAAGATTATCGTAGTTTGCCCAATCGGGATGAGCCGCCAGCACTGGCCCTGGATAATCACGATTAAGGTTGAGAATTTCATTGTGACGTTGGTTACCGGCAGCAAAAGTCCAAACCCAAGCATGTAATTCCATGTCTCGCTCATGGGCTAATTTCACTGCATCTTCCAGTGGGTTCCACCCACGAATTAGTGGGTTTTGCTCTTTTGCAACTTGGCTCGGATAAATGGTGTAGCCAGCATTAACAGTTTCAAAAAAGACAGTATTAATCCCAGCTTGAGCTAGGCGATCAAAAATCTGGACTAGTCCCGCCTTGCTACCAGCACGAACAATTGTCCCCCGATCTAACCAAACTGCCCGAATTTCTGGTTGAGCTACTCTTTGGTCAACAGGAAACTGCTGCCACAAAGTCGTTTTAGCTTTCAGCCACTGCTGACGAGCTAGAGCATAGTTTTTTTGGGCAATCAATAGGGGTAAGTTTTTGGCAATGACCTTTACCTGTGCCAAGGCTTGCTCTTTACTCATGCCTAGCGCCCCCAGTTTAGTTGAGGCCAATTGCGTAGGTTGCTCTTTGAGAGATTGGGAACTGTAGGTGTCCAGATGCCTAGAGGACTGTTTAGCTTCAGATGTAACTTCACCAACATTAGCCGCATCGGCTGACACTGCTAAATTAGCGCTTTCCACCCGACCGATCAGATTTTCTAGCTCTTGCTGGAGAGCGATCGCTTGGTTGTTGTCAATCGGATCATTGGAGTTGGGTGCAACATCCAGACGCACCGCTTGTTCTAATTGGTCAATAGCCTCTTGAGAACTTGGGGGTTTGACTGTAGGAAGCGGTTTAGGTATGGGAGCAGTGGCAATTTTAGGAGGAGGGAATGAGGGGGATGAGGGGGAGTAATTTTGAATTTTGAATTTTGAATTTTGAATTGTTTCGCCCTGCACCCTCGTCACAGCCGCCACTGTTGCCCTGCAGTTTGGGGAACCTCCTGCTACTTTTTTCATGCGATTCGATGGCGGTGGCGCTGTCAAATAGCGATTGAGAGTAGCTTTCAACCAGGCATTATCTAACGTCGCATCTGTTGCTGTGTCTGTTCCCCAGCGCCAGCCCATAAAGGTGGAACGCTCAGTTGTTACTACTGCGGCTGGATTATCTTTGGAATTCCAAACAGCAGGAGATTCACTGTTCATATCATTAGGAATCACAACGCCGCCATGCACTTTGCCAAAGAGTTCAGTTTGATTTGCCCATTCTGAAATATTGGTTTTTGTGGGTTTGATCTGTTCTGTGTCACTGAGGCTGAATCCCCAATAACCTCCCAACAGCGATCGCAATAATTGGCGCACTCCCGGCGCTGACAGACTACCTACAGGGCCACTGGCAATCAAACGCCCTCCCTTACTCATCCATTCTTCGAGAGCGATCGCTTGGGTTGGTGTTAATGTCTCGACATTCGGCAAAAATAATACCCGGCGATCGCCCCAATCTGCCCCACTCCTGACATCAGCTAAAGGAATTACACAATATTTCACCCCTATTGTCTGTAAGCGGTCAGTTATGCCTCTCCATTGATTTGCATTTTCTTGGCTATGCACTACGCTCAATACAGGTTCTTCAGTTGCCGCCATTACTGGCAAAGAATTAAAACTATTAAAAATTAAAAAATTAAAACTTAAAATGAAGAATCCGGCTTTTTGTATTTGTGAGTTTGCCTTTTTATGATATTTTTCCTGATTCTTCACTATTGGCTCCTAAACGAATTAGTTATAAGGCATTACTTCTTCTTTATCATCTAGCTTGACAATAAATTACCTCCGAAAAACGACTGATCTTTGACAACTAAACTTAAGCAATATCGAAAATGCATGTTTTGATTAAATCTTCAACTCCTGCTACTGGAAAAATTTTTGTATTTAGTTTCTCAGTTAATTCTTCAACACTCATATCATCTAAAAACACTAGCTCCCCATTTTTTAACATGACATTCGGTAGCAAAATACCATCACCTAAATCTTGCCCTTTTAGATTTAAAAGCAAATCATGACCAGTTAATAATCCGGTTACACTGATAGCTTGTCCCCAATAATCACTACATAAAGCACGCATATTCACTTCTAAACCCTCAATAGAATTTAAGCGTTTCAAAATGGGTTGAAATGCTTTTTCTACGGCGTTGCCTACTATCCAAGTTAATTTTCTTTGAGGATATACTTTTGGCGGTAGTAATTCTGCTGCAACGGTGGCAAATTGCTTGATAAATAATTGAATTGAACCAACTCCATTATCAATTTGGGGATATTCTTCATATTCAGATTCGCTGGGTAATTCCTCACCTGCTATCAAAAACCACTCATCGGCCAACCAAACAACGCTAGAACCGAGTTTTTGGCGAAATTGCCGCGAGAGCATTCGCACTTGGGAAATCACTTCTTTTGCTTTTTCCCTAGTTACAGGTATGAGTTCGTCTTCTGGAGGCCGAAACCGTGTCAACCCAACTGGTACAACTGCCACCGATGCCACCGCAGCTACTTCACCAGTATGAAAAGACGCTAAATCTTTGAGAGTTTGTTCTAGATGTTTGCCATCATTTATACCAGGACAAACAACTACTTGAGCATGAATTTGTAGTCGCCTTTCTTGAAACCACTTAAGTTGTTGCAAGATTTGTCCTGCACGCGGATTTTTTAGCAGTCTAATTCTAACTTCCGGCTCGGTAGCATGAACAGAAACATACAACGGAGACAAGCGCATTTGCTCAATCCGTTGCCATTCTCTTTCTGGCAAATTAGTTAGGGTAAGATAAGAACCGTACAAAAAGCTCAGACGGTAATCGTCATCTTTTAGATACAAGCTAGTACGTTTACCTGGTGGCTGTTGGTCGATAAAGCAAAACGGACAGCGATTATTGCATTGAATTAAGCCATCAAATAGGGCAGTTTCAAATTCTAGCCCTAAGTCTTGATCGTAATCTTTTTCTATTTCCAGGCTATGAGTTTTACCAGCAGCGTCTAAAACTTCTAGTTCCAAAACTTCATCAGCACACAAAAACTGATAATCAATTAAATCGCGGGGACGCGTACCATTGATAGCAACGATCGCATCCCCAGCTTCAAAGCCAATCTCTGCGGCTATTGAGTCTGGAAGAACTTTGGTAATTCGAGCAGGATTAATGGTACTCATTGGGTATATGGCATTGATCATGGGGCATTGGACATTAGTCATTTGCTTTAAACTAATGACTAATGACCAACGACTAATGACTATTATGAATTATCCTTTCCATCCTGCTGCGATCGCAGCTAAAATAGCACTGCCAAATGCCAATCTATACCAAACGAAAACTAAAGTGTTTTTGGTCGCTAAGTATTTGATCAAAAATGCAATTGATAGGTAGGAAAAAATAAAGGTTGAAATAATCCCTACAATCAACAGTCCAACAATATTATCTGGCAACTGATGAGCTTCAAATAACTTGAATATTTTCAGACTCTTATACAGCGTTGCAATGGTAAGAGTTGGAAATCCTAATAAAAATGAGAATTTCGCTGCTGTATCGCGTTCTAATCCTAAAAATAAAGCAGTTGTCAACGTTGAGCCAGAACGAGAAACACCAGGGATCAAAGCAAGTGTTTGTCCTAATCCAACTAAAATACCATCCCGAATCTGCAATGAATTAAAATCTCGCTTGCGAGTGCCAATTTTCTCTGCCAAAGCTAATAAAAGTGCCATGATGATTGACATGATGGCAATAATTAATGCACTTTCCGGCAGAATGTCTTTCAAAAGAAAGCCGAAAATTAAGGCAGGCATTGTTCCTACTACAATACCGACAAGAATTTTCCACTCCTCACGTTGCCAGTCTTTATCTTTTAGCGCTTCGATTCCACCTTTGACAATACTATAAATCAGCGACCAAAAATAGCCCACAATTGCTATAACGCTGCCAAACTGAATTGCATCGACAAAATCTTTAGAACCTAGTTCTTTCCAACCAAATATTTTTGTCACAATCAGAAGATGTGCAGTGCTACTGATTGGCAAAAACTCTGTAATACCCTGAACAATACCCAAAATAAAAGCTTGAATAAACTCCATCAATTAATACCTTTTTCCTGTTCTAGACATCATTACTTAGCTAATAGCGATGTTATTTTCTATACTTTTTACTGCACCTGATATTGGAGAAAATTCCACTTTACTAAATCAATAACATCATCTAAGACGCTGGCCATGTTCTTACACCCACATCAATAAGTCAACGAAATTTTGGCAATTCATCAAACTTTAATATTTAGCGGACTGATGCTATTGACTTTTTACCCATTACATGAGCCGAGTAAGATAAGGGGAGTAGACGAGGCATGGGAAGCAAGAGGAGAGAAAAAAGCTTAACTGAACAGTATTGAGGGTTGAATCCCTTTTTGATTTGCTCTTCCTGCCTCTGTGTAGTTTTTTGTAAATGCTAACTACAGAGATGTTCTGTACATCAGGTAACTTGAGTGAATTAGTCTGGCGCAGAATGAATGTTTTGTTTGGTTTGCGGCTGCGCTCCCCGAAATTTCAGTATAATTACAATGCCCCAGGCAATCCCCCAGGGGGGGATTTTAAAATGTGATATCTTAAATAAAATAAAGTTTAGTAACAAATATTAAAAACTTTGATTAATAATACATTGTCCTCCTACACTGCTTCTACCCCTTCTATTGATACAGAGTTAGATTTAACTGTTACTGGGCACAAGGGTATCAGGGAATTGGAATCTACACTTTCCTTTTCTCCTTCTCTTCCCTTATCTATCTCTGCCCGACAAACTTGGTTAGTGTTTGCGGCGGCGGTGTTTTTGGTAACAGTACCAGTATTTGTAGAAGCGCCAATAGTGCGATCGCTACCAAGTCTAAGTTTAGCCCTGACAGCATTTTGGGTTTGGCTAAGTTTTACCTTAATGTCACGTCCTGCAACTTATGTATGGGGAGATTTGCTTTTAGGGTTTAGCTGGAGTTGGTTAGCAGGAGCGATTTACTGGGGTTGGTTACGTTGGGAACCTGCATGGCATCTGCCAGTAGAGTCTATAGGATTACCCTTTGCTTGTTGGTGTTTGGCAAAGAATTGGGGCAAGGTAGGTAACTGGTTTTATTTAGGTTCTTTACTAGGTACAGTTTTAACCGACGTATATTTCTATATAGCAGACTTGATGCCCTATTGGCGGCAAATTATGATAGTAGATGCAGATGTAGTACCGCAAATATTACAAAATGCTCTGATACGAGTACAAACACCTTGGGGACAAAGTTGGGCCATAGTTTTGGCCTTAGTCCTGTTGACAGTCGGGGTTTTGCCTTTAGTCCGAAAGCAAAAACACTGGTATGCCTTTAGCGGCGCAGTTTTAAGCACGATTTTGGTAGACAGTCTATTTTTATTAGCTGCGATCGCAGCCTAGAAAATATTAAAAAATTGTGTAGTATCAAATCCGAGACTTTTTCCAGTCCAGTCTACGGTACATCAAGAATGATGCTGTAGATGATTAGTAGGTTAAGAAATATTACATCACAGTTCATTGCTATCAACTCATCCTGCTAGGGTTTTCGGTATTAGGCATCGAACGATCTCATGTATAGTTGGAAGCTAAAATCAGCCACCCCGAAAAGATTTCGTCTATTTGGGAATGCTCAGGATCATGGATAGAACTGTATTGCAGCTATCAATCACTGTTACCACAATAAAAATTTTTGGCAAAAGTACAGTCAAACCCAGTAACGGCAAATATTGTGGATATTAATACGCTGTATATTAGTTTCTGATGACTGCTGTGTTGATTAAGCTATCAGGTTTTGTCCTTTGTCCTTTGTCTTTTGTCCTTGGCACTCTGGCTAATGACTCATGACTCATGACTCATGACTGCTGCTAGCTTAAAACTTTTATTTCTGTTTGATGGAAAGAGGTAGAAAATCGTGAAAGGATTGGCGCGTTTATTAACAGTGTTTAGCTTGTTACTTAGTTGCTGGGGATGGCTGGGAACAACTCAGATAGCCCAAGCTGCTAGTTTCAACAGTTTTGCATTTCCTCAAGTCCCAATTCTGGCAATTGAGCGGCAGAATCGGGCAGATGCGAAGCTAGGAACGGAATTTGGTAAAAAAATTGATTTGAACAATACCAACGTCCGAGCTTTTCAACAGTATCCAGGGCTTTATCCCACCTTGGCTAAGAAAATCATCACAAATGCTCCCTACAAAAATGTAGAGGATGTATTGGATCTTCCAGGATTGAGCGATCGCCAGAAACAAACCCTGCAAGCCAACTTGGATAAGTTCACCGTGACAGAACTAGAACCTGCCTTTAACGAGGGAGACGATCGCTTTAACAACGGCATCTACAGATAACTGCAATTTGCAGCAGTTAATCTAGCAAAATAGCATCCCACTCCTAATTCTAGAGAGTGGGAATCTTCTATTACATATAAAGGGGGCACAAGGAAGGCAAGGGGTACAAGGAAGACAAAATAAAATTTTTCCTTGCCTCCCCCTGCCCCCTCTCCCCCAATCCCCACTCCGTGGGGGTCCCGAGTCCCCCTGCCCTCTACCCCCTGCCCCCATACCTTGTCTCAGATAGATATTCCTAGCCAATTTGATGTCTTAGTAGTCGGCGCTGGTGCTGCTGGACTATACACAGCGTTGTGTCTACCAAATTCCTTGCGAGTCGGCTTGATTACCAAAGAAACTATTGCTTTATCCGCCAGTGATTGGGCGCAAGGCGGTATTGCCGCAGCAGTTGCCCCGGAAGATTCTCCCACGCTACACATTGAAGATACGATCCGGGCGGGTGCAGGTCTATGCGATCGCACTGCTGTAGAATTTCTCGCCCAACTTGCACCTAAATGTATTCAATCCCTAGTTGACTTGGGAGTTGCTTTTGACCGTCATGGTCAAGCCTTGGCTTTAACTTTAGAAGCTGCCCATTCTCGCAACCGCGTTCTCCATGCCGCAGACACCACAGGGAGGGAAGTTACTACCACCCTTGCGGCGCAAGTATTACGTCGCCAAAATATTCAAATCATTCAGCAAGCTTTGGCTTTAAGTTTGTGGATTGAACCGGAAACTGGTCGCACTCAAGGAATCAGTCTGTTTTATCAAGGAAAAATCACATGGGTAAAGGCTAGTGCTGTAGTATTGGCAACTGGTGGTGGCGGTCAGGTATTTGCCCAAACCACTAACCCGGCTGTAAGTACAGGTGATGGAGTAGCGATCGCATATCGGGCTGGGGCGATCCTCCGCGATTTGGAATTTGTACAATTTCATCCCACAGCCCTAACTAAACCTGGTGCCGATCGCTTTCTCATTAGCGAAACTGTACGCGGCGAGGGCGCACACCTTGTCGATAACGAAGGGCGGCGTTTTGCCTTTGACTACCACCCGGCGGGTGAACTCGCACCTAGAGATGTGGTCAGTAGAGCCATTTTCAGCCATTTACAACGTACTGCCGTTGATTTAGCTACTGCCCATGTCTGGTTGGATATGCGCCCCATACCTGCCGACAAGATTCGTTACCGCTTTCCCAACATCATCAAAGTTTGTCAGCATTGGGGAGTTGATGTCTTCCATGAACCAATTCCTGTGGCCCCTGCTGCCCATTACTGGATGGGTGGTATTGTCGCGGATTTGATGAATCGCACAAATGTTCCCGGTTTGTATGCGGTGGGTGAAACCGCTAGTACGGGGGTGCATGGAGCAAACCGCCTTGCCAGTAATTCCCTGCTGGAATGTATTGTGTTTGGAGCCCAAATGGACAAAATTGAGTTGGAAAATATTGGGCTACCGTCAGAAACACCAGTATTACCATTACAGAAATTTAGTGCTGATGCTAATGAGTGGCATATCCAGCAAGCACAGCTAGAAGCACTCAGGGAGAAGTTACCACGTCTAGTCTGGGAAAGTGCTGGTATTTGTCGGGAGCAATCAAAGTTAGAAAGTGCGATCGCTACTATTGAATCTTGGCAGCAAGATTTCGCAATCCTGCCTTTAAGTCAATTCTTGCTTGCTTTACGCCCCGCAGAATCAGCTAGTTTTGACATCCCAGATGTTGAACGGCAATTGAGACTTTGGGCAGAAACCCGCAATTTATTAGATGTAGCTGATTTAATTCTTAAAAGTGCTGCTTTTAGAACCGAAAGCCGAGGTGGACACTACCGTTTAGATTATCCTCAGCCAGACCCAAATTGGCAAGTTCACGCACTTGTACAAACAGAGCATTGGTGGA
Source organism: Nostoc sp. CmiVER01 (assembly GCF_034531135.2). Taxonomy (NCBI): domain Bacteria; kingdom Bacillati; phylum Cyanobacteriota; class Cyanophyceae; order Nostocales; family Nostocaceae; genus Nostoc; species Nostoc sp. CmiVER01. The sequence continues at coordinate 41,574 of NZ_JAVRBU020000014.1, read as the reverse complement.
AATCTCCACTATTATCCTGATTAAAGTTTCCCGAACAGCTTTCTAGCAAAGGCTTTTAATCCCGTTTTTTGTAGCAGCAGCTTGGACGGGTGACGCTCTTAAGTCATTATCACTAGCTGTTGAAAGGGGAAATTCAGTCCACTTGAGTGGAAAGTAGCTCTTAGCTCATAACTTAATGACAATAGCTCAGGTATGGAGTCAACAAGAGGAAAAGGAGCAGTTCTTTCAGAAGGGGAGACCGGGACAGAGTTTGGATGCTTTTTATAAGCGTCCTTCATGACGGAGCTTGTGCATGTTCCGTTTTTCACTCCACGCAGGGAAAACCGGAGCTTGCTCCCCTGCCTCTTCTGGTCAATCTAAAATCCAAAATTCTTAAATTCATACTAGCGAGTGCCGCTACCATGCTGACTGTCGGGGCCACCATAATTTGGTGGAATGTACGTGTCTTGTAAGTTTTCAGAATTGACTTTGCGGGCAATTAAGATGTTATTGCTAGTAGCCTCAAAAGTATTAGCGCTTGCAGTACTGAACATACCTGTAAAGGCTGCAATTTTCGGTATTAGAATGTAAGCACCTATACACAATATCAGAAACTTTTTGATTCGGAAGTTAGTCTTCATGGCTTTCAGTAAATTTACTATTTTTTAAATCAAAAATGTTTTTTCTTTTCTACCGTATATCTACTGGGTTTCGTTAAAAAATAACTTTATAAAATTAATTCAATTATTGTTGGCGGTATACAAGTAAATATGAGCAACGCTTTTAAATTAAGCTTTATTTGCTGTTATTAAATAGTTTATCTACTTAAGTGATATTCTTAAAAATGCTATTTTCACATCAGCCAAAAGTTAGATATGTTAATAAATTGCTGTAAGCTTTTTGTCTAAAACAGTATATATTAATAATATTTTAATTTTTTTAAGTATAAATACTGTTTTTATTGACTGAGGCTTCCGAAATATATTCAGTATTACTGAGGAACATGTATATTTAAAATTTAATTATATTAAATATATATAAAGCTATTGGAACGCAATTACTGTAATATAAGGATTTTCAAAACTATCAACTATGAAATATCGTAATAAACCGAATAAGTACAGTATCTTTTAGTTTTATAAAAATGGCTACAAAATTAATTGGCTAATTGCATCTGATAATTGATCCCTGTCTTACCTATATTCTTAGGTTGAGTCTTTAAGGAAAAAACCATTTTGCAGAACATACACTATATCTTTTCAAGATAGTCCTTTAGACATATCTCCACTTGTCATTCCTAATTTCAAGGTAAAAATTGTGACTAAAACGAAAAAAACTGGAGACCTGACTATTGAATAATTAAGCAAATTCGTAGCGATTTTTCCCCTGGTGCTTGGCGCGATACATTGCTGCATCTGCTTGTTTCATTAAAGTTTCACTATCTTGACTATTGTATGGATAAATACTAATACCAATACTGGCAGAGACTCGGATTGGATAGCCGTCCAAGATAATTGGCTTGCTAATACTAGTTAAAATTTTTGTGGCGACTTTAGCAGCTATTTGAACATTAGGAATTGCGCGTAAAATCACAGTAAATTCATCGCCACCTAAACGAGAAACTGTATCACTAGCACGTAAAGAGTTGCTGAGTCGTCCTGCGATAGTCATTAGCAAGCGATCGCCCACCTCGTGCCCCAGAGTATCATTGATCTGCTTAAAGCCATCTAAATCAATAAACAGCAGGCCTAGCAACAACTTGTTGTGTTGCGCCCAATATAACGATTCGCAAAGTTGTTCGGCAAAAAATTTGCGATTAGATAGACCTGTGAGCGGATCGTGATAAGCTAAATGACGCAAATGGTGTTCTTTGAGTTTTAGTTCCTTGTTAGAGCGAGATAGTTCAGCAGCAGTGAGTTTTAGCTGTTCTTCCATGAGCTTGCGCTGAGTAATATCTCGGATGACCCCAACTAAAAAGAAATTGCCAGCGGAGTCTTTATGGAGCGATCGCTTAGTGGCAATTTTATGAGTCTGGCCATCTGCATTAGTAAATTCTTCTTCATGTTCCTGGGGTTTTTGAGTCCTGAACACAAGCTCATCTTGCTGTCGAAACACATCGGCTTCATGTTTAGGGAAAAAGTCATAATCTGACTTTTCAATTAACAACTTATTCGGATAACCGATAAATCGACAATACGCTTCATTTAAAACAATCCACTGGTGTTGTTCATTTTTTACAAAAATCGGATCGGGAATCGTGTTGATTACATTATGCAAAAATTCTTTAGAACGTTTCCCCTCTTCTTGCATGTGGGCAATATTACTGGTAATCCACATAGCTGAACTACCAAAGCTTAACAGTGAGGGAATAAGCGGTATCCACCAACCATATAAGAAAGCAAGGTACGCACTCACGGTCAATACCAAGCAAGAAAGTAAGATGCTAAGGAGGTTCTTAGTTGCGTGTCGTATCCGCCATGCCGTAACAGTTCCCAGATAAGACCAGATAAAAATCCACAAGTTTTCCAATAAGTCTGGCCAGACCTTAAGTAAGGGTCGTCCTTGCAGAGCAGCTGAGATTAACTCACTAATAAAATAAGCTTGCAGTTGAATACCAGGTAAAGGCTTTGCCGTACCCATTAAACTGCTGGAATAGGGGATAAATACAAAATCCTGGAGACTGGGTGCAGTGGAGCCAATAAGTATAATCCGATCTTTAATGAAGTTTTCTTTAACTTTATCTGCCAGTACATCTCTTATCGATACCTGACGAAAACTACACCATTCTCCAGATGAACTTTGACATTTGGGTTTGGGAAAATTAGTCAAAATTTGGTAGCCTCTAGCATCAGCTCCTACATAGGCACCATCATTAGCCTGAAAACGAGTAAATATTGCTTTGCCCAATTGCAAATACTCAGGGTTGTTTTTTGCTTTGGTGGGAGTAATATTTTCTGACTTTAAATACAATAAAGCTAACTTCAGAGCAAAACTTTCGTGTACCTGATTATTAACGTGCCAATACAATAAACTGCGACGTACTTTACCATCGAGATCATATAGCACATTGTTAAAGCCCACTTGATCCTTATTTAGCCCCAGTGGAGGTAAAACATTAACGTTTTTGTCGTTTGCCAGTAACTGAATACCAATTAAATTGGGCATTAACTTATAAGCATTACGAAGTTCTTGATTACCAGGTTCTACTAGCAAATCTCGGTAGATATCTAAGCCAATAGCACGGGGCTTGTGGACGTTCAATTTTTTTAACAACTGGGCAATATTCGCATCTGGAATCGGCCAGGAACCTACTTCCTTTAAATAGGCTTCATCAATTGCTACGATGGTAATACGCTGTTCTGGCGGTTCATTTGGACGTAAGCGAAAAAATTGATCCAAAGCTGCAAACTCCAAAGATTGTAATAATCCAATGGAATGCAAAAGCAGGACGCAAAATGCAACAATGGCGGCAGTAATCAATTCTCTGTGTTCTCTACTAAGCGATTGTTTCAGTTTAAATATTAACTTTACAAAATGCTTGCCTAGCTGCTGATTCATTCCCATTACACTACTGGGGAGAAATATTCTCTATTTGCTATAGTTATTAACTATTGGATTAATATAATTCAAGTAAGAGCTAAAAAAAGTTTCTAAGATTTTCTAATGGAGTAAAGTTGTTCAAGATATCGTGGTAGTTATAATGTACTGGCTAATTATTTGACCAAACAGCAACTGGGACTTTTGTGGCTATCAGCACAAATTAAATATAAATATTGTTGAAAATGAGTTCAGTTGTGGGGTGGGCAGTGTTTGACTGAGCGATCGCGCCGAATTTTTACCTGTCTTTGGTTACTGGGTGCGCGAGACGTCGACTCTACAATAAATGATCGGATATTTTTTATCTGAAGTCCCTAGCTATTTCTAGCTTAAGTTGACACCAATGGATATTGGACAACACCTATTATCTATTACCAAAAACAAAAAAGCCAACTGGAAACAGACTTTGCTGTATTCATCCAGTTGACTGGGTGTGAACTACACCGTAACACTAGGTCGATTACTTAAAATATTTAAAGTTACGAGGGCCTGTGTAACCAGAAACTTTCGCTAGTTCCTCTAAGTTTTGGACTCCGCTATAGCTTTTGCCATTGATAATCCAAGTGGGGAAGCCTTCAATTTTTGCGGCTTTACACAGTTCTGTTTGAGCTTTAAGTCCACCAGGATCGCACTCTACCTTAACATCCTTGTTGATTACTTCCTCGGCTTGTTTACCAAAAAGCAGCTTTTGTTCATGGCAGTGAGGACACCAGTAAGCAGTGTATTCCTTCGCGCCTACCTTCGCCAGGTGCTGTGCTAAGGCTATTTCTGCCTCACCAGAGGTAGTAGTAACTTCCCAACCAAACGCTGGGTTAGGATCTCCTTTGGAATTAAAGATAATTTTTGTCGGTTGTCCTGGAATTTCAGGTGTAACATCTGATTTATTCACGCCAGAATAAACGCCTAAAGTGCCAATCAGCGTCACCATCCCCACAATCAGGGCAGTAAAGAAGATTTGTCCAATATCTTCCCAAGTTCGACCGATAATCGTTAGTACCAAAAGACTCACAGAGAACAAAGCTGAACCGATACAGTAAGGACAAATGGCTTTGATTTGAGATGCTAACACGTACATTAAGTAGCCGCTAAAGACAGACATTGCGATCGCACCCGCTAGCAGCAGCAACCATGTCCAATTTTCCAATTGTTTGCGGCTATTCTTTTCTCCTGAGTTGAATGCCAAGGGAGCCAAAGCAAATATCATCATACTGATGTATGCCAAAAACCCAAACAAAGCTAATGGCTGACCAAAAACCGTTGCCCAAGGGCTGGAAAGTACATCATTACAGCCCTTGACACCAGCCTGTGCCACACAAGCTGCACTACCTCCTGTTAACTTTTCTATGGTCAGATAACCAGTTATCAAAGCACCACATCCAGCGATCGCGGCAATCAATGGACGTGACCATTTATGAATCCAAGGAGTAGAACGACGGCGAATCATAAATATTGGGGAATGGGGAACGGGGATGGTGGGGCCCCCTCTGGGGATAAGGGGTAATGGGGAATGGGGATGGTGGGGCCCCCTCTGGGGATAAGGGGTAATGGGGAATGGAGAATAATAATTAATTATTCGCTTGCTCCCCTTACTCCCTACTCCCCACTCCCTAAGAATGTAACTTTACTTGCTCTGTTGATTTGCTTTCATTTTTGGAGTTCCAATTGCGACGTGCAGCTTCAACAAATTGACTGACACGAATTGGGTCAATTGGTTGCTCTATACGTCCGTGACGTTTTAAAGAACTGGAAACTATGACACCATCTGCTGCTTGCATCAATGTATCAATATTTTCCCAATTCGCTCCACTACCGATAAACACTGGTGTGCCAGCTGCTGCACCACAAGCTAGTTCCAAATCTTCTAAGTTAGGTGGACTACCAGTGGCCCAACCAGATAAAATCACTCCGTCTGCTAAACCCCTTTCGATGGTGTCTTTCACGGCGACTGTGAGATTTGGAGAACTCAAAGGACGGGCGTGTTTCACCAACACATCGGCCAGGATTTTAACATCACAGCCTAATTCCCGTCGATACCGGAGTAATTGATGGGCTTCTCCCTCAATTAATCCTTGATCGGTTGCCATCACTCCTGTGAGAACGTTGACGCGGATGAATTGCGCCTGTACACAGCTAGCGATCGCCATTGCACTTTTGGCGTCGTTTCGCAAAACATTTAAGCCTACAGGCAAAGTCACCAAATTTTGTATCCGTTGCACCACAATAGTCATGGCACTTACAACCACCGGATCGACTTGGTTTTTGGTAAACGGCGCGTCGAAAAAATTCTCCACAATCAGCCCGTCAACCCCTCCACTTGCTAGGGCCACAGCTTCTTGTTCGGCACGGTCAATCACTGCTTTTAGGCTACCTCCCCAACGAGGTGAGGCTGGCAGTGGTAGCAGGTGAACCACGCCAATAATCGGTGAGCGAGTTTTAAATAATTGATATAAGTCCACGTCTTTAATCCGCCTCGCGGAGTCCAGAGTCTAGAATTGTTTGACTATTGACTGTATGACCCTTGACTCTTGACTTTTCATTAACTAGTCAAATGTGTTTTATGATAGTCGGTTTATTGCCTCCTTCCTAAGATGGAAATTGGCCTCCAACCTCCCATAAGATATGTTAAGATAAAACTTGGCTACAAGAGGAGTTTGCCACTCACTAGACGCAAGGCAGCTTTCCGTGGTTTAGGCGTCTTGTCCGCGCCCAGTCGTAGGACTTGCCAATCGCCAGGCTAGCATTACTGCTTTATAAGCGTAGTCGCTTTCGTCGATTTCCCGGAGGGTAGCGACTTCTCACAACAAGCCCCTTGGGCGGCTTCCCGATGGGTAGATTAACAACGCACACGCTGTGGTAATGTAAAATACCAATAGGCGAATTGTTAAAAAAGATTACAAGTGTCAAATGTACCCAAAGACACTTCAATTTACCCTGGGGAACAGATTGATAGAAATATCATAACATGACCTCTATTTTTATTTATTAATAGGGTTGTGACACGAACAGTTATTGACAGTGGATATTTGCCACTGCGCTGTTTTCACAAGGATGCTGATAGCAAAAAAGCTTAATTTGCGCCAAAGTGTTTGATTACAGGAAGAAAAAAAATGAAGATTTTTTCAAAATATGGGTGACAAGCCAACAATTGCCATTTCTCACCTGGGCTGCGAGAAAAACCGAATTGATACAGAACACATGCTAGGAATGCTCGTAGAAGCGGGCTACGGTGTAGATACAAATGAAGAATTAGCCGATTACGTTATTGTTAATACTTGTAGTTTTATTGAAGCAGCCCGGCAAGAATCTGTCAGAACTTTGGTAGAACTGGCAGAAGCAAACAAAAAAATCGTAATTACTGGCTGTATGGCGCAACATTTCCAAGAACAACTTTTGGAAGAGTTGCCGGAAGCAGTAGCGGTGGTTGGTACAGGTGATTATCACAAAATTGTAAATGTAATTGAGCGTGTTGAACTTGGCGAACGGGTTAAACAGGTTAGTATCGAACCAACCTACATCGCTGACGAAACTACACCGCGCTATCGCACTACAACCGAGGGCGTAGCTTATCTACGCGTTGCGGAAGGATGTGATTATCGCTGTGCATTTTGTATCATTCCTCATCTTCGAGGGAACCAGCGATCGCGTACTATTGAATCAATAGTCGCCGAAGCCGAACAGTTAGTTAGTCAAGGGGTAAAGGAAATTATTTTAATTTCCCAAATCACCACTAATTACGGTCTAGATATTTACGGTAAGCCAAAATTAGCCGAATTACTTCGCGCTTTGGGGAAAGTAGATATACCGTGGATTAGAATGCACTATGCTTATCCCACAGGACTGACCCCAGATGTGATAGCGGCCATCCAAGAAACGCCAAACGTATTGCCTTATCTGGATTTGCCTTTGCAACATTCTCATCCAGATATTCTCCGCGCCATGAACCGTCCTTGGCAAGGACGAGTAAATGATGGGATTATAGATCGCATCAAAACGGCGCTACCAACAGCCGTACTGCGGACAACATTTATTGTTGGTTTCCCAGGAGAAACAAGCGAGCATTTTGAGCATCTACTAGAGTTCGTTCAACGCCATGAATTCGATCATGTTGGTGTCTTTACCTTTTCCTCTGAGGAAGGAACTCCAGCTTACAAGTTGCCAAATCAGTTGCCTCAAGAAGTGATGGATGATCGCCGATACCAACTGATGGAACTCCAGCAACCGATTTCTCAAAAGAAAAATCAACAGGAAGTAGGCAAAATCGTCGATGTCCTGATTGAGCAAGAAAATCCTGAAAGTGGTGAATTAATCGGTCGTTCAGGTAGATTTTCCCCAGAGGTTGATGGTCTGGTGTATGTCAAAGGCCAGGCAAAATTAGGAACCATCGTGCCAATAGCGATTCACCACGCTGATACATACGACCTCTATGGTCAAGTAGTCAATAACTAAATCGTCATTTGTCCTTTGTGCTTTGTTAAATGACCCTTACAAATTCATCCTTATATTAAGGTCAATGCTGCATTAATAGCAGTTTTCATGAGGGTTTACCTGAAACTTTGGCGGACTTAGCCCGCCCTTGGCTCACTCTAATAGCCAATGACTAATGACTAATGACTAATCCAAAATCCTTACATAAAATTTAGGACGAATTAATGACTCTTTCATTTCAAGAATTAGGCATTTCCCAAGAACGTGTCGAACAACTAGAAAAAATTGGTTTTACCGAACCAACCAACATTCAAGTGCAAGCAATTCCCCAATTGCTTGCAGGTCGTGATGTAGTAGGTCAATCTCAAACTGGAACAGGTAAAACGGCAGCATTTTCATTGCCAATTCTAGAGCGGCTGGATGTTAATCAAAAAGCTGTGCAAGCCATAGTTTTAACACCAACTCGTGAATTAGCGATGCAAGTTCACGATGCGATCACGCAATTCATCGGTAATGAAGGATTGCGGGTGTTAGCAATCTACGGTGGTCAATCAATTGACCGCCAAATGTTACAACTCAAACGTGGCGTTCACATGGTTGTGGGCACTCCAGGACGGGTGATCGATTTGCTCGATCGAGGCTGTTTAAAGCTGGATCAAGTGAAATGGTTTGTGTTGGATGAAGCCGATGAAATGTTGAGCATGGGCTTTATTGATGATGTCATAAAAATCCTCTCTCAAGCGCCCGTAGATCGCCAAACAGCTTTATTCTCGGCAACAATGCCACCATCAATTCGGATGTTGGTAAACAAGTTCTTGCGATCGCCTGCAACTGTCACCGTTGAGCAACCGAAAGCTGCTCCCAACAAAATCAATCAAGTAGCTTACTTGATTCCCCGCCATTGGACAAAAGCCAAAGCTTTACAGCCAATTCTGGAAATGGAAGATCCAGAAACAGCTCTAATCTTTGTTCGCACCAGACGCACAGCCGCAGAACTTACCAGTCAATTACAAGGGGCTGGTCATAGTGTCGATGAATACCACGGTGACTTGTCACAACAAGCGCGGGAACGGTTATTGAGCCGATTCCGTAACCGTCAAGTTCGCTGGGTGGTAGCAACTGATATTGCCGCACGAGGCTTAGATGTCGATCAACTCTCCCATGTGATCAACTACGACTTACCCGATAGCGTAGAAACCTACGTCCATCGCATTGGTCGTACTGGTCGTGCTGGTAAAGAAGGAACAGCAATTTCTTTAGTACAACCATTTGAGCGGCGCAAGCAGCAGACATTTGAACGTCATAACCGCCAAAGTTGGCAATTGCTATCAATTCCCACACGCGCCCAGATTGAAGCAAGACATATTATGAAATTGCAAGAACAGGTGCGAGAAGCTTTGACAGGAGAGCGTTTAGCTTCATTCTTGCCGATTGTCAGCGAACTGATTGAAGAGTACGATGCTCAAGCGATTGCCGCAGCTGCACTGCAAATTGCTTATGATCAAACTCGTCCCGCTTGGTTGAGTTCAGACGTGGAAATTCCCCAAGAGGAGTCCTCCGCTCCCAAACCAAGACTTGGTAAGCGTCGTGAATCTTCTAGCGATCGCCCCCGTACTGCGTGGAAATCAGATAGCAGTAATGGTGAAGAAAGACATTCTTCTCCCAAGCCCAAACTACGGACAAGTGGACAGGATTCTTCTGCATCTCCTAGTAAAAAGATAGGTTCACCTACAGCTAGAGAGTCAGCTTCTTAGTCTAGAGTTAATTAATTTTGGATTTTAGATTTTTCCTTTAATCCAAAATCCAAATTTAAAAGTTAGTAAAGTTGAGAGTTGAGAGTTAAGAGTCAAGAGTTAAGATTTTGACTTTAGACTCTTGACTTTTTGGCTTTTTTAGACGATTCAAAAATACTACAGCCAAGGACGACTAACTTGTTCTAATTCTCCAATTTCATCGTCGCTCAATCTCCAGCCCAAAGCACCAGCATTCTGCCGTACTTGTTCAGCTGTCTTCACCCCAGCAATGGGAATAACGTTTCCCTGAGCAATTAACCAGTTGAGAGCAACTTGGGCAGGAGTGCGATCATATTTTTCTCCGAACTTGCGTAGCAAAGATATAACTGGGGAAATTTTTTGCAAACCTTCTTTCTTAAATCGCGGGTCTACTTTCCTCGCACCAGTAAGAGTTTCAGTACTATCAATACTATACTTGCCTGTGAGTAATCCCTGTGCTAGAGGGCTATAAGCTAAAATAGTCACACCCAACTCACGGGCTGTTGCGATAATACCTTTGCTTTCAACTTGACGAGTCAGTAAAGAATAGCGGACTTGGTTCACAGCCAAAGGCACTCCTCGGGCCGCCAATATTTGATGGGCGTCCCGCATTTGCTCTGCTGAGTAATTGCTCACACCGACTGCGGCAATTCTGCCTCGCTTCACTTCATCCGCTAGAGCATTCATCAAAGTTTCTTGACTTAAAAAGAAGGCAAAAGGCCAATGCACTTGATACAGGGCAATTTGTTCAAGTTGTAGCCGTTTGAGACTTTCTGTTAAAGCATCAGAGACGGATTGGGCTGTAAATCGCCACGGTACAGGGCCAAATTTTGTGGCTATTTGCACAGGTTGTTGTGTCTGTTGCAGAAATTGCCCTAAAAATTTCTCGCTCTTTCCCATTCCGTAGATTTCGGCAGTATCAAAGAAGGTAACACCAGCTTCTAAGGCTGCTATAAAGGCTTCTTGTAACTGTTCTGGGCCATAGCGATCGCCATAATTCCAAAACAGTTTATCACCCCAAGCCCAAGTGCCTATGCACAAGGGCGTAACAGATGGGCCATTTTGCCCCAATGTGATGTTTTCCACAGTTGCAAAATTTGATTTATTTACATTTCTTTACTTTTATAGTGTATCGTCATAGACAAGATTGGGTGCGATCGCCACCACTTAGCTGCAAATATTGTGGTGCCGCAGCTATGCCCGTCGTAGACATCGCGTGCATAAAGATTTAAAACCTGAATCAAACGCACATAAACAAGATCCCCGACAACTTTTACGAAGTCGGGTATCTGCGGGCTGCAATTCTCAGAAATCAAATAGGATTGCTATAGTTGAGTGTATTTACTTGTATTTATGAATTAGATGATTTATCCTGCTTGGCTTTTTTGATTAATTCCATGTAGACATTAATCTCACTGATTTCTACGTCATGCTCAACTCTAGTTACTTTCCATCTTTCCTTTTTTAGGTAAACTTCCTCTCCTACTCTGGGAGTAAATTGAAGATCGTAGAATTTTTTGAGAAAATCTTTTTGATTTTCTTCCCATAATATTACTTTGACTGGTTCTTTACTCATTGCCTATGCCTTTTTGATTACTAGATTAAGCTAAGTACTTTGATGACATACATACGGCAAGTTTATCTTACTAATTTGATGGAATAGCGTAGTTAAAACCACATTTTCACATTGATATTTTTATCTGGCTTGATTGTGTCCGATAAAGTTACAGCACAATACCAGAAATTTAATAAAAGTTACGATTAGGTTTACTTCAAAATCTTTTATCAGTCAGGCAGTATTTACTGCTATTTTCAATACAAGTCTATCAACAGTTCAAAAGTGGGAAATTGATCAGAAGTGTCCCAGTGGCAATGCTCTTAAGCTGTTGTATCTAGTTCAATATGTTTGGCTTTGTGGAAAATTGTAGGTTGGGTTAAGCAAACCGCAACCCAACAAAGCCCCGAAATATTGGGTTTCATTCCTCAACCCAACCTCCACATTTCAAGGTTTTTGGCGCTAACCCAAGCGTATTGGTATCTAGTTAAGAAATGCAATACGGTTCAGTTAAGGCTAAAACTGCTTATTGAAGTGAATTTTTTTAACGTAGACGCTTCGGCTTGCCGCAGGCTACCGCCAAGAACGCCAAGGACGCAGAGAGAAGAAAGAAATTCTTAACTGAACCGTATTGAGTTAAGAAATGGGGATTGAATAGCGTGATTTATTAAGGGGTTAACCCTGGACGATCTGCACTTATAATCAGAGTTTCTCCAAAGCTCAATACTACTAATGATTTACGTTATAAACACAGCGACAGATTACACAGCTACTTGATAAGATGTTTTAGAGTGTCGCACTTCTTCCTTCACAATATTTTGAATAAATATCATTATTGCTACTGATGCGGTTAGTAGTAATAGTTAGTGAAGCTAGAGAAGTGTTTGAAGCTTGGATCACAAAAAATTATGTCTATTCCACAATTTCTTGCTGCTGCTAATAGCATAGCTCAGTTATGGTTTTTTGCTGACGGACAATTTTTAGGATTGCTATCAAGTGACCGATATAAGCCGACGTAGAACAATACATTGATGAAATAATACATAGTTTTAGTATTCCCCAACTCAAGCGAAAATTTAGTTTTCCAGGACGCAGGATAACAATTTTTCAAGGTAGTGAGTGTAGAAGTACTATGTAAACTTTAGAGACTTGAGTCCCATCCTACCAAGTTCCAACTCCGATGAAGTTCTGAACAACTTAATCTGTCATATTTTGACCCGATCGCTTTAGATACCATAAAAAGGCAATTGAGGATTTTAATCAAGCTCTCCTCATTTTGCAAAAATATGACAACAGACATGAAATGTCTATATCTATCTGCTTGACTGTGCGGCAATCTGTTCAAAGAGTAACCCGGGAAAGCGCTTAAAAATTTGATAGTAAATGCAGTCTCGTTTCACTACTTCATCCTAAAATTCTCTCGTTATCCTTAGGCGTAGCCCATCGTAGACATCGCGTATTACAACCAAGCCAAGAAATTAATCCTAACTTGGCTGGAGCATACCCTAATTGAGGTGTATAATCGCTTGCCAAATCGCAACTTTCACTTTTCGTTCGCTGATTTGGAGCAGGTAGGGTTTATCTTTATTTAAAGAGAGAGAGATTAAATCCCATAAACTATACGAAGAAGTAGCTATGGCAAGCGGTGAAGTATTTGATACCAAAACAAAATCCCTATCTGTGCCAAGGGTAAACCTGCTAACTATGTTCCGGTTGGGTTTATTTCAGATGGGGTTGAGCATGATGTCTATTTTGACTCTGGGGGTACTCAACAGAGTCATGATTCAAGAAATAGCAATTCCGGCGACGCTGGTTTCAGTAGTTCTAGCACTGCCTTTATTTGTTGCTCCTTCCCGTGTCTGGTTCGGCCAGATTTCCGATGCCAAGCCGTTATGGGGTTCCCACCGCACAGCTTATGTTTGGGTGGGCGCGGCAATATTTGCGATCGCAGCATTTTTAGCTGTACAAGTAATGTGGCAGATGAATGTTGCTGGAAATAGTGCAGGTGCTTGGGTATGGACAACCCAAACAATCGGCTGGACAGCACTTTTGGCTTTAGTTTTCGCTGTATACGGTCTAGGAATTTGTGCTAGCGGTACTGCCTTTGCTGCTTTGTTAGTAGATATATCTGAAGAAGATAACCGTTCTAAAGTAGTCGGTGTGGTTTGGTCGATGCTAATGGTGGGGATTATTGTTGGGGCAATTATTAGTGCCAGCTTGCTGAAACAGTTAACGCCAGAAGCAACCGTAGAAACCTTACGACCAGCAGTCAACAGATTGTTTTTTATCGTCCCAGCAATTGTATTTGGTTTAGCGATCGTAGCCACATTTGGCGTAGAAAAAAAGTACTCTCAATACTTAACCCGTTCCACTCTGGTAAATCGAGAAGACAGTATTACTCTAGGCAATGCTTGGAAAATATTGACAGCTAGCTCACAGACAGGTATATTTTTCACCTTTTTACTGGTGATGACTATCAGTTTGTTTATGCAAGACCCGATTTTGGAACCTTATGCGGGTCAAGTGTTTAAAATGCCCCTAGCGGAAAGTACCAAATTAAATATTTTTTATGGAACGGGCCTACTAATTGCCTACGGTGTTACAGGGTTTTACATTGTCCCACGTTTGGGTAAGCGCAGAACTGCACGTCTAGGCTGTATGTTGGTAGCATTCTGTACAATATTGCTGGGTATATCAGGATTTACAGCTAATGCAGCAGTTCTCAAACTAGGTTTGTTCTTTTTCGGTTTAGCCGCAGGTTTCTTAACTACAGCAGCAATTAGTTTGATGTTGGATCTTACCGCAGCAGAAGCCGCAGGTACGTTTATTGGGGCATGGGGATTAGCGCAGTCTCTTTCTAGAGGTGTGGCGGTAGTCATTGGAGGTACAGTTTTAGATATTGGACGCAAGTTTTTACCAAACCTAGAGTTAGCTTATGGACTGGTATTCGTTCTAGAAGCTGTAGGAATGGTGCTATCGATTTGGTTTCTAAATCGGGTGAACATCACAGAATTTCAAACAAGTACAAAGCAAGCGATCGCTTCGGTTTTAGAAAGCGATTTAGATTAAACTGTATGGGGCATAGGACAAATGACAAATGACTAATAACTAATGAATGATTTTTGGACAACAATTCTTGATTTTGCCCAAACTATCACTACCAGAGTGGGCAAACAGTTAATGCAAGATTTTGGGAAAGTACAGGCTTCTCAAAAAGCTGATGGTAGTTTGGTGACGCAAGCAGATAAATGGGCAGATCAGGAAATTCGAGATGCGATCGCTTCTAATTTTTCTGGTTACGGCATTTTGAGCGAAGAGAGCGATAAGTTATTTCCCGGTACTGAGTGGTGTTGGGTAATTGACCCTCTAGATGGTACAACGAACTTCACACGCGGCATTCCCATCTGGACAATATCTTTGGGCTTACTGTATCGAGGTACACCAATTTTCGGTTATATTTACGCACCAACGTTGAATCAAGCTTTTCATGGGTTTTGGGCAGGTTCATCTGGGTTAACACCTCCAATAGGAGCATTTCTCAACAACCACCCCATCCACACCAGCATAGATAGTCCCAGCAATAATCACTTTTTTAACCTCTGTTCCCGTAGCACCGCAGCTATCAAAAACGGCTTTCCCTGCAAAATTCGGATGTTGGGTGTGGCTAGCTATAACTTTTTGACGGTTGCTACTGGGGCTACTTTGGGTGGAATTGAGGCGACACCAAAGGTTTGGGACTTAGCAGGGGCTTGGGTAATTATCCAAGCTGCTGGTGGGGTCTGGTCATCGCTTAAATCAGAACCATTTCCATTATTACCGGGAGAAGATTATAGCGATCGCTCTTTTCCCACCCTTGTAGTTAGTCGCCCCGAATTAATTCCGGTATTTCAACCTTTTCTCGAAAGCGTAAAAATTTAATATAATAATTTATTGTGTATCTAAACAGACTAATTTTGTTAACCAGCCTAGCGAACGGCGACATAACCGAAATTGAAGTAAACAAAGTCTTAGTAACACAGAGAAGTAAAGCTGGTAATAATCCTGGTTTTAGTGCAATAACAATGTAGCAACTAATTTAAGTACAGTTGTGCTTCCATCACACTGCTTAACTTAGTATAAATAATTTTATGTTGTCTAATCTAGATTTAATTCGAGAGTTTGTGCAAAACTCTATTCATAAAAAAGAAGTTTTGTTGTCAAATCCTGCTTTGACAGCCCAAACAGTTTATAACACAAACCAACTAATAGCAAAAGCCGAAGGTGTGATTGCCACTGTCCAGCTACTATCTAAGACACTATCTGAATTCTCAATTTCTCCAAAATCATCCCAGTGGGAATTGATAAATCAGGCATTAGCAGAATCTAGTTATCTCCTCAAAGGAGAAGTTGATAGTCGAGGTTTTTATCAGTATCAATACTGCGAAGTTCCCAAAGGATATAAGATGCACTGTACTAAATCTGTGCTTCTATGGCGAGCTTGGTGGAAATATCGCAAGTCTACTTCAAGACTAGGGATTCCGTTGGAACTTCTGGTTAGAAAACGAGATTCATGGTATCCAATTAGAGATTTAATTATTAGCGACGGACTTCTTTATATCAAAACTTTAGGAAGTGAGATAGCGCTTGACTCAGACGATCTGGTTACTTGGTTAAGCAAAGTTGATGCAATCAATATTATTAAAGAAATACCTACTACAGAGACATAGGCATGAGTAAAGGCATAGATTTGTACATGGATAGAACTCATTGATTTGTAAAGATTTTGAAAGTGGTATGACAACGTAATTCGGCAAAGGACATGAAGAGAAATGAAAGGACTTTGGCTCGAAAACAACCAATTGCAGTTACGCACTGATATTCCCATTCCTGAACCACCACAAGGGGAAGCTTTAGTGCGCGTCTTGCGTGCGGGCATCTGTAACACCGATCTAGAACTACTTAAAGGCTACTATCCCTACACTGGTATTTTAGGGCATGAATTTGTCGGTGTTGTTGAACAAGGGCCAGAACACTTAGTTAACCAACGTGTAGTTGGAGAAATCAACGCTGTTTGTGGGCATTGTCGATTTTGTCGTAGTGGACAACCAACTCACTGCGAAAATCGTACAGTTCTTGGTATTGTCAACCGGAATGGAGCCTTTAGTGAATATCTCTGTTTGCCGATAGAGAACTTACATTTAGTACCTGATAATGTGCCAACAGAAGTAGCAACATTTACTGAACCCATAGCAGCAGCTTTGGAAATTCAGCAGCAAGTAGCATTGCATCCAAATGATCGGGTGCTAGTGGTTGGAGATGGCAAACTAGGGCAGTTAGTAGCCCAGACAATTGCCTTAACTGGCTGTGAAATTTTAGCTGTGGGGCGTCATCGAGACAAACTGGCTAATTTAGAGGCACGAAAGATTAAAACGAGTCTAGCCGATACTGTTACAGATGGATATTTTGATATCTCAGTAGAATGTACTGGCAACCCAGAAGGATTTGCGATCGCCCGTCGCGCCCTACGTCCCCGTGGTACATTAGTGCTTAAAAGTACTTATGCAGGAAACCTCAGCCTGGATGTTTCCTCCTTAGTAGTGGATGAAATTACCCTCATCGGCTCCCGTTGTGGCCCCTTTTCCCCAGCTCTCCAGCTACTAGCTACAGGCCAAGTTGATGTGCAACCTCTCATTCATGCTAGTTACCCCCTCATTGAAGGGCTTGCGGCTTTTGAACACGCTCAAAGTCGCGGTGTTTTAAAGATATTGTTAGAGATTGGTCAATAGTGATTAGATATTGGGCATTAGGCATTGGGTATTGGGCATGGTGAAGAGGACTTGGGGACAAGGAGAATTAGGGACAAGGGGAAAGACTTGTTGCAAGTTATCACTTAAGTCACCTTGTCCCCTCATCTCCCCATCTCCCTCATCTCCCCATTCCCTACTCCCCATTCCCCAACTAATATAAATAAGGATTTGTCTTCGGTTGATAGTCCAAACAATGGATTGCTTCTTCTGTATTGGCAATAGATGGGCGTACAGTACACTTAAGACGGTAATTGTCGGTAAAAAATTGGCAACCACTACAGGGGATTTGATGCATTTGTTTGGCTGTAGTTACACTATCTCGCGCCGCCGTCCAAAGACTCAAAACAGCGAGAATTGTTACAGTCCAAGCAACGACAAAGCAAATGGGGACTAAAAAAGGTTGAATCCCATGAATGAGGAAAGATATCAGTTGCAACACAATATGTTTTGATACAGATTAAGAGCTAGAAGTATATTAACTCCTAACTCCTACTTCCTAACTTCTTACTTTGGAAGTATCATTTAAATGCCAGCATGACCCAGCGCTAAACCAGTGACGAGCATTCCCAGAACAAGGAAGGGTTGGGCGCTGGCTTGGTACTTAACATCATTTTTCACGGGGTCACGCAGGAAATACATATCCTGTAATGTTATTTGCGGAATGATTAAGAGTATTAGTATTGTTGCATACAAATTCTCATGGATGCTGACGAGATAAGCAGCTATCAATCCTTGAAATACATCAATAGTGACTACACAAATCCATGCCGCAGTGGTGATGCCAAACATTACAGGTAGTGAATTTAATCCTAGCTGGCGATCGCCTTCTACACTCTTAAAATCATTGACGATAGCAATGCCTAATCCAGCCAAGCTGTAGAACATCGTCAAAATCACGATTGTGGAATTGAGATTGCCAAACAAAGCGTGTCCTGTAGACCAAGGTAGGGTGATATAACTTGCACCCAAGGCGTAGCTACCTAGCCAGCCGTTTTGCTTGAGTTTCAGAGGAGGTGCAGAATAAATGTAGGCGATGAAAGAACCGATAATTGCGATCGCTGTAATTGTCGGGAATTCATGACCAGACCACACATCAAGCGCAAATGCCAAAGCAATACCAGCAATTAGTAGTACCCAAATCTGAATAATTACCTGGGTTAGGGGAATTGCCCCAGAAGGAATCGGACGATAGGGTTCATTGATGGCATCGATTTCACGATCGTAGTAATCATTGAGGATTTGGGTGTAACCTGTCATTAATGGCCCAGCTAGCAGCATACAGGTTGCTACCTTCAACACATTTTCCAGTGTCCAAGTATAGTTACCAGAAGAAGCCGCACCACAGACAACACCCCAAATTAGCGGAATCCAGGTAATCGGCTTCATTAGCTGCAAACGAATTTTCCAAATTGAAGTTTCCCCTGAAGCTGCACCTTTCATCCCCAACAGTTGCCTAGTTTTCGCGCTGCGATCGGCAGATGTGTTTGCTTGCTCATTGGAATCATTTACCACTGAGTCTAATGCCTCAGCTGGGTTAGGGTCTGGGGTAATAGGAGTTGATTCTGACATAAAGCGTATTTTTTTAGAGTAAGGAGTTACGAGTTAAAAGTTATGAATTATTGTTTTATTCTTAACTCCTCACTCATAACTCCTAACTAAATTAAAACGAAATTATCAAATAATTATTTTGAAACTTTGCTCCAGCAACAGGTCTGCCACTGAGAGCCGGAGGTAAGGGAATATTTCGTCGCTGATCTCCTGCTTCTACTGTGACTTCTGGCCCATATTGGGTGAGTTTTACTTGCTTTTTGTCAAACCCTGGCAAGAATAAACGTACTTGACGATTGTGGATGTCTATTTCAATTGGTTTGGGAGCCTGTAGAGCTTGTGCTTCAAAGTTGGGTAAAGCGTCTATTAGTGGTTGCCAGTCACCTGTGGGCGAGTCAGGAACGACACTTACAGGTAGAGGGATAAATTCCTCCGATAGGTTGGTACTTGCCTCAGTAGACACAAGCAGAACACCACCAACAGTTAAACCAATTTGTTGAGCACTACCCCATAGATAACGAGCATTTGCTACCTCAATGGGATCTCCTGTGGTAACTAAGAAAGCAGCGAGACGCTTGGGATCAGCAAGAGCGGCTCTCCCCTTTTCCAAGAAATTATTGACTTGGTTAGTGGGTGCTGCAAAGTTATCTGCTGTCCAATTGATATTGAAAAAGCTGCTAATGAGCGGCTGAATCAAGGGCGATTCAGTAATTGTTTTCCCCAAATCGGAGTTGACAAACAATTGCCTAAATCGCCGGATATACCAACTGAGAGATTCTGGCAAACCCAACATTCGTAACGTTAAAGAGTCGCCCGTGCCATCGTAGACGATCGCATCATATTTGCCACTGGCATCATATTCGCGGATAGCATTCAAGGCGAGGGCATTGTCCATTCCCGGCAATGCTACCAGTTCTTGACCAAAAACGTCTTTGAATATGGGCGTGCGAAGATATTGCGCTTCAAGTTTCTTCACTTCGTCCCAGTTGCGTTCTAGTAGTACAGATGCTTGAAACTGGACTACTTGTAAATTGGGAGCGATTTCCTGGGGATCAGCAGCAATGGAACTACCAAGCAGAATTGACAATGTTGGTTCTGCTTGTCCTGCTAGAAGTACGCGCTTGCCTTGACTTGCCAATAATTTGGCGGCGGCGATCGCAATTTTGGTACGAGCGGTGCCGCCTTTACCCAAAAATGTCAATATTAGAGCCATTACTTGATTCCTATTTTCACCGCCGATCTTTTCAACTCCAACTTAGCATTCAACAAAGAATCTCAGCCTGTGCTTTAAGTTTCAGATTCCTAGAAAACCAGGTTCTAATTCCTCTACAGTAGTTACACAGGTTTAATTTCATCTTCAAAAAACCAAGTAGAAGTATTATCGTCGAACATCACTACTACACCAATTCCACGACCATCAGTGACTTTGTAGCCTTGGATAATACCCACTTGCCCGAGTTTTTTAACAACAGGGGCAGAAACGCGATCGCGCAAGCGAAAGACTTTAACCTTTTGTCCGATTTCCATGCCTAATTACAATTCAGATAAACCAAGTCTCAGTGTAGCGGAATCCGTGACTCTGCTCTCACAAATTCAGTAGAGATGGGGAAGAAAATTCCAAATTTCTAATTTCTAACTCCTGACCTAACAGCTTAAAATTAAATCAACAATCAAACAGGTACAACGATGATGTTTGTCACAGCGCAACAGGCAGAACAGCAGATGCCCGATGCAACTCGGTTATTAAGTGATGAGCCAGAGATGGAAACTTCGTTGTATTGGAACAAGAACAGCTACTTTGACAACAGTTAGTGGAACATTTGCGATCATTAGGAGTTAACCCAGATAGCTTGAGTTAAGCAACAAAGGTAGCAGTCATGTATCAAACAGATCCACCCCGTCCGCCACAAGAAACTATGCCTACAATGTATGATTTACCCAGTGAATTAGTAGGGGAATCAGGTTTGCCAGATGAATTTCACCGCATTCAAGCGGATTTGCTCAGTGAGACTTGTCAGCCTCTGACTTATCCATCTGAGGAAATTTTACTTGCTAGCGACTTGAATCTTTACTACGACCCCCGCCATACTTTGTGGTACAAGCGTCCTGATTGTTATATGGTTTTAGGAGTACCTAGTGCTAGTTAACAGCAAGACCTACGTTTAAGTTACGTCATTTGGCAAGAGGGGATTGATCCGTTTTTAGTAGTTGAATTACTTTCACCAGGTACAGAACAAGAAGACTTAGGAAAAACACTGCGAGAAGTCAACCGACCCCCAACAAAGTGGGAAGTATATGAACGCATTTTGCGGGTTCCCTACTATGTTGTCTACGATTGCTATGAAAATCGTTTGCGTGCCTTTCAACTTATAGGCACTCGCTACGAGGCAATATCTTTACCAGAGAACCGCTTATGGCTGGAAGAGTTAGAGCTAGGATTGGGCCTTTGGCAAGGTTCTTATCAGGAGACAATAGGTTTGTGGTTGCGTTGGTATAATGCAGCAGGTTAGGTACCAACGCGAGGAGAAAAAGCTGAACAAGAATATCAACGAGCAGAACGATTGGCGGAGTATTTGCGATCGCAGGGAATTGATCCAAACAACCTACCGTAGTAAAAGACCGCCATAACTACAACCCTCAAAATAGTAAATACTAACATCGAATATCTCTGTTGAGACGTTATCTTGGCAGAATTCTACCTGTATCTTTACGCGATTATCACCACACTATAAGTTATTAAACAATACCTAGCAGGCAAACAAACTACAGTTTTAGCAGACCAATTTTTTATTATGTTCAAGGTTTTCCTAAATTAAGAGTTGCATCAGATATGATGATAATTTTTGATGTACTGCTTGCGGTTCGGGATAGTTATATAGTTTGGAAATAAGGACAAGTTGCTCAGGTGGTATCTGAAATAACTTCTCAAGTAACTCAAAAATAAGACCAAAAGCAAAATAAATATATTTATGAACAATTAAGGATTTTAAAATATTAGTTATTTTAGCCCAAGAATTTTTTAGTAATAATTACTACAGTTTCATTAGGCTTATTAAGGATTATTTTACTTTTGTAACTTTTATGCAAAAAAAAAGAATTATTGTTTTAGATTATTTGCGTGGTATAGGTTCTGTGGCTGTTGTTTTAGGGCATTTTTATTCTGTTGTAGAAACTAAATCCCCAAATATTAATTATCATAGTATTTTGTATACTTTTAAAGATTTTTATCCATTTATTGCTGTACATGTATTTTTTTTAATTTCAGGTTTTGTCGTTCCAAAATCATACGAAAATGATGGTTCCATTCAAAACTTTTTTATAAAACGTATTTTTAGAATTTATCCTTCATACGTTTTTGCATTGATTGTAACAAGATTAGTTAATAATTTATTTTTAATAGAACCTTTTATTGGTACTAGACAATTTATTTTAAATCTCTTATTTTTACAAGATTTACTAGATTCTAAGGCTATTAT
Source organism: Nostoc sp. CmiVER01 (assembly GCF_034531135.2). Taxonomy (NCBI): domain Bacteria; kingdom Bacillati; phylum Cyanobacteriota; class Cyanophyceae; order Nostocales; family Nostocaceae; genus Nostoc; species Nostoc sp. CmiVER01. The sequence continues at coordinate 19,436 of NZ_JAVRBU020000014.1, read as the reverse complement.
TCCTGTTGTTTGGACTCTTTTAATTGAATGGAAATTTTATTTTCTAGTACCTGTTTTGAATCTATCAATTAAGACACAGTACAGCAGCTTGTTTAGTTACTTTGCTTGTTCTATTTTTGTTTTTTCATGGTGTATAATTCCTCTCAACTTAATTCAGTATATAGATACCAAAATTCATGTATTAGCAGTTTTATGCAATATTTTAACTGATCAGTCTCCGCATTTATTGATTATTTTACTTGGAACCGTATTGGCGAAAGGGTATTTAGAACTATGGTGTAGAAAGACAGCAGCTATTGTTTCTTTAATAACTATTTGTGCAATTTTCTTTGCATTTTTCAGGTTGTATCTTAAGTATAAACCTTCTGAGGTTGTGTTTGTTCATTTAAATAGCTTTATCTGGGCATTTTGTATCTTCAATTTTTCTTATTTCCTTCGAGAAAAAATACCTTATTTATCTTTTTTTAAGTGGCTTGGAGATATTAGTTATTCTCTTTATATTATCCATTTGACTTTGGGTAAATATGTGTTATCTTTTACCATTAATTACATTCCCAACTATCCAACAAGTGCTATTTGCATAGCATTGTGCTTATGCTTGCTTCTTTCACATTTTATACATGTTCTAATTGAAATAAGGTTTATACAATATGCAAAAAAGCTTACTGCATAACGATCAAAAATCTATAATTTATGTACAGACCGTAACAATACTTAAATTATTAAAGTTTAAAGTATTTTTAACGACTAAGAATAAGATATGGTAGTCTGAATACATTGAAGAAGCTTACCGTTCGTGCAACGTCTTGTAGAGTAAGGTACTACTAGAAAAATTTATCTATCGAAAATAAATAGCTAAGACAAGCGTGAAGTCGAATGGGCAATGGCAGTCAAAACATTTCTCTGTAGATATAAACCTAAAGTAATTATGGCGCTCCTTATCGATTTAAAATCAGCCTTTAGTGGTAAGCTAATATGTCAAAGTGCGCTCCAATGGTATAAAATGCGCGAATAACTTGCCTGTTGTGGTTTTTGAAAATGATACTTTCGCTTAAAAGTAATTTAACTTGGTTGCAGGCACACCGTTATTCGGAGTTGCTACACGTTCTGGTATCGCGAAATCTTAAAGTACGTTATCGCGGATCGTTTTTAGGTGTATATTGGTCACTGTTAAACCCATTGATCATGACAGGTCTGTATACCGCGATTTTTGGGGCTACCTTTGCATCATATTACAAAAATTCCATACTTAATTATATGTTGGCAGCGTTAACGGGACTGGTAGTAATCAATTTTTTCTCAGCTTCTACTTCCCAAGCTTTAAGTAGTGTAGTGGCAAATGGCTCACTGTTAAACAAAATTCGTTTGCCAGTAAGTGTTTTTCCAGTATCAATGATTGCAGCAAATGTATTTCAGTTTGCTGTTGGAACATTACCATTACTGGTGGTAATGACTTTGATCAATACTAAGAGTTTAGTAAATTTAGTAGGGCTATTTTTTCCCTTCCTGTCATTAGTTTTAGTTTCTATGGGAGTCGGATTTATAATGAGCGCTTTATATGTATTTTTTAGAGATTTACCTTATTTCTATGAGTTAATTTCCTTTATGATTTGGATTAGTAGTCCTGTATTTTATCCATCTGCTATTGTTCCACCCCAGGTAAAGCCGTTTTTAAGATTAAACCCATTAGCACCTATTATTGAAAGTCTGCGTCAGATTACATTATCAGGAGCGCCACCTGACTGGAGTTTAGTTTGGGGTGCTTTGCTTAGTGGCATCATTATTTTGTCAATCGGATGGACTTGTTTTCACTTGTGGCGGCATCAATTTATGGATTTACTGTAAATGGAAGTAATTCGTCTGGAAAAAGTTTCGCTGTGGCGACGAACTCAAGAAGAGTTTTCTTATGACCTCAAAAAAACAGTGCTATCTGTCTTAGAAGGTAAATATCGCAAACCTGTAAAGAAAATAGTACTAAATAATATTGATTTGGTAGTCGAAAAAGGAGAAAAAATAGGTATTATTGGAGCCAATGGATCTGGAAAATCAACGTTACTGAAAATAATTTCAGGGATTCTTCGACCAACTACAGGATTAGCACGAGTTCGCGGCAAAATAGCACCATTAATTGAGCTAGGAGCAGGATTTGATCCAGAAATTTCTGTAATGGACAATATTATGCTTTATGGAGTACTGCTGGGATTTTCTAGGGCAGAAATGAGAGAGAGAGCTTATTCTATTTTAGAATTTGCAGATCTCCATGATTATGCATTAGTTCCAGTTAAGGGTCTATCTTCAGGTATGGTAGCACGATTAGGTTTTGCTATTGCTACTGATGTACAGCCAGACATTTTGATTTTAGATGAAGTACTATCAGTTGGAGATGAAAGTTTTAAGAATAAATGTAAGCGAAGAATAGAAAACCTTTGGAATGCAAATGCGACTGTATTGGTAGTATCCCATGATTTAAATTTTATAGAGCAGGGTTGTAAAAAAGTTATTTGGTTAGATAAAGGGATAATTAAATTTATGGGAAATGGAGATGATGCTATCAAACTTTATTTGAATATGAACTAGTGTGAATAAAATCTCAGTTAAATAATTTAATATTGATAATAAATAATGTTAAGATATGCTAATATATGGAGATTTTATAAAAATTATCATACATATTAAAATTAAAGGAGATAAGTAAATGAGAATTGCTCAAATTAGCACTTGGGATGTTGCTTGTGGTATTGCTGGGTATACTAAAGGATTAGTTAATGGAATTTTACAGCATGGTATTACTTGTACAGTAGTACCAATTGAAGAGCAAAAGCTGAAGTATATGACTAGAGGTGAAATTAAAGAATATTTTAACTCTTATAGTAGACAATTAATTGACTATGACATAATTCATATTCAACATGAATTTAGTTTTTTTGCTGGTTCTTATGGATTGAATGGCTCAATTACAAATTTCAATAGCTTTTTAAAAGGAATACTAAATCTAAATAAAAAAGTATTTGTTACTTTTCATACAGAACCATCTTTTTTACTAGAACCTTCTTATGGTTTAACTGGTTTTGGCAAGAAAATTATTAGAAAATTACAGTGGGAATATTACATGTCTTCTTTATTTAATTTTAAAAATCAATTAAATGCTATTGTTCACACTAAAAAAACGCGTCGAATTTTTTTAGATAGTGGCTTTGCAGACAACTCCGTTCACATTATTAAGCAGGGAGTTACATTTTCACATACACATAATATAAATAAAATAAACGGTGCTGAGAAAATTGCTTTAAAAAAGAAATTAGGCTTTCCTGATGAAGCTATTATTCTTTCGATGTTTGGATTTATATCTACCTATAAAGGTTATAAAACAGCATTAAATGCACTAAAAAGTTTACCAGAAAATTATTACTTGGTGATTACAGGAACTTCTCACCCTAATTCTACTGATAATGCTCTGGATGAAATAGTTCAATTTATTAATAAATACCAAAAACACAAAAACCTTGGAAGTCGTATAAAGTTAACAGGATATTTAGAATTTGAAGATTTGCGTAGTTATTATGATATAACTGATTTTTGTTTGGCTCCATATGAACCTACTACAATATTATCGTCGTCAGCTGCCCTTACTTGGGCTTTATCATCAGGTAAACCTGTTATCGCTAGTAAAATTGCCTCTTTTGAAGAATTGAATGAGGAAGCTAACTGTCTACATTTGTTTACACCAGGTGCTCCTGGAGAATTAGCTTATAAAATTCAAAATTTAACTTTATCTACTGAGCTAAATCAACAATTAGTTGCTAATGGCTTAATTTACTGCGAAGCTAATCAATGGCTTAATATTGCGAAAAAGCATTTAGAAATATATGAGGGAAGAAAATTTTAGTTGTTCTAACTCTTATTTTATACTGTAACATTAAAATTTAGGTTTTATGGGAAAGCATTAAAATCTGAAAACCCACTCTTTTTAGAGAATCTTATCAACCCATTTATTAAAATAGTTTATAAAAGGATCGATAGAGTTAATTAACTTAATATTTATAGGTACGCATATCGTAATTAGTTATTCACTTTATTCTTAGTAATATTTTATTTTTTACTTCTTTATTTAAGTTAATAAAACTTTATTTTAGTAATTATGTATAAAAGTTGCATTTAATTGTTGTAAGAGTAAATTTATGTATAACCATAATTTTTTTGTACTGATGATATTTATTCTGTTTTTATATAATTTATTGTGATTTATTCAAAATCTATGATGAAAAAAGCTTTAATCACAGGACTAACTGGACAAGACGGTTCTTATCTTGCTGAACTACTACTAATCAAAGGCTATCATGTATTCGGCTTAGTCCGCCGTTCAAGTTCCAGTAATCTTGAGCGCATCAATCACCTTTCTAGTCATATCGAAATCCTTTCTGGTGACCTTTTAGATCAATCATCATTAATGGATGTAATTACAGAAGCTCAACCTGACGAAATTTATAACCTTGCCTCACAAAGCTATGTTCCTCTCTCTTGGACACAACCAGCGCTCACAGCTGAGTACACAGCCCTTGGTGTTTCTCGCCTTTTAGAATCTATCCGGCGCTGTAAACCAGATGCTCGATTCTACCAAGCATCTAGTAGTGAAGTTTTTGGTCAACCTGATGAATCACCTCAGACCGAACGTACTGCTTTTCGTCCGCGTAACCCTTACGGTGTTGCCAAAGCATATGCTCATTGGATGACTGTCAACTATCGGCAGAAATACAACCTTTACAACTGTTGTGGTATTACTTATACTCACGAATCGCCTCGACGTGGGACAGAATTTGTATTTCGCAAAATCACGCACGCAGCTGCCCAAGTTAAATTAGGTTTGGCAAATGAATTAAAATTAGGCAACCTAGATGCCCGTCGTGATTGGTGCTATGCCAAGGATGCTGTTTACGCTATGTGGCTGATGTTGCAGCAAGCACAACCTGATGACTATATTATCGCTAGTGGTGAAACTCACTCTGTTAGAGAACTCGTTGAGTGTGCTTTTAACTGCGTTGGTCTAAACTGGCAAGATTATGTCTCAGTTGACCCTGCTTTTTATCGCTCTGACGAAGCAGTGCAGTTAGTTGGTTCCATAAATAAAATTAAGACGGGGTTAGGTTGGCAGCCTCAGCACTCCTTTGAGCAATTGGTGGAGTTAATGGTTGATTATGATTTAAAAAAGTTGAGCAACGGCGGAGCTTAAACATTCTAATGCTAAAAGTTGTAGTTGATGCCACTCCAGTGGATTCAAAACCCAGTGGAGTTGGCTTTTATGTTGCTAATTTAATATGCGCTCTTGATATATTACAAAAAGAGGAGAATTTTCAGTTAGGAATAGTTTATCAACCAGGGTTAAAAAATTGGCTTCGGGGTGAGTTTAGCTTGCCTGAATCTTTTCAAGATTATTCTCAACAATATCTGCTACCTTTACCTGTAAGAATTTCAAATTTATTATTAGCTTTAGCTTTCAAACCTAGTTTATCGTACTTTGAAAAATATTTAGGTTTTCCAGATATCTTACATGGTACAAATTACTCAGTTTATCCCTGTCAAAATAGTTTAAAGGTAATGAATATATATGATTTAACTTTTATTAAATACCCTAACTATGTAGATTCAGTAGTAAAAACCTATACAAAAAAGATAAAGCGATGTTTACAGTGGACAGATTTAGTTTTAACAATTTCAGAGAGTTCTAAAAAAGATATTATTGAATATTTGGAAGTAGACCCCAAAAAAATTTATGTCACACCTTTAGCTAGTCGCTACTATCCTAATTATTTATCTCAGGAAGTTGCCCAAGCTTTAGAAAAGCAAACTAATTATGATTTTTCTAAACCATATCTACTTTTTGTCAGCACAATAGAACCAAGAAAAAATATTAATAATATAATCACAGCCTTTAATTTTTTAAAAGAAAAATATAAAATTGAACATCAATTAATATTGATTGGTAAGAAAGGATGGAATTACGAACCGATATTTGCAGCTATTAAAAATTCTCCTTGGGCAAACCAAATTCATCATCTTAATTACCTATCTAATGAATTAGTTGCGTTATTTTACTCAAAAGCTGATGTCTTCGTTTATCCATCTCACTACGAAGGTTTTGGTTTACCCGTATTGGAAGCAATGACTCTAGGTGTTCCTGTAATTAGTTCCAATACTTCTTCAATTCCAGAAGTTACAGGAGATGCCGCTATATTAGTTGATCCTAATAACCCTATCCAGCTAGGGAAAGCCATATTGAAAGTAATCAGTGATTCCCAGGTACGCCAAGAATTAATTAATAAAGGGAAAGCTAGAGCAAAATTATTTTCCTGGGAAAGAACGGCAAAAGAAACATTAAACGCTTACAGAACCATTATTTAATGAAAATAGTAGATAATATCTCTGCCAAACAATTAATCATTAACTTATCTATTCTCTTGTCTAAACCAACAGGTATAGGCAACTATGCTCAAAACCTTTTTCCTTCTTTAAAATCTTTCCAACCCACTTTATTAGCAGCGCATAAGTATGCCGATTTTGACTGTTATCCAGTCCCGTCGAATTTAACACCAGACCACGGTACAAAAGGTCATTTTAACCGACTACTCTGGACACAATTTCAACTACCAAAAATATATAAAAACCTAAAATCGAGTCTCTTATTCTCCCCTATACCGGAAGCACCCCTTTATAGCAACTGTCGTTTTATCGTCACATCTTTTGATATGATACCGTTGCGCTTTGCTAAACGCTTCTCACCACTCACGCTGTACCACCGCTACTACACTCCCCAAGTTATGAAGCAAGCACAACACATTATTTGCATCTCTCAGACTACAGCTAAAGACATCACCGATTTTTATAAAATTCCTGCTAGCAAAATTACTCCGATTCCTTTGGCGCACGATCGCACTCACTTTTCACCTCTAAATCTACCTACCCGCAACTACTTTCTCTACATTGGACGCCAAGATCCATACAAAAACATCCAGCGACTCATCAGTGCTTTTGCTGCTTTACCTAACTACAAAGACTATGAATTGTGGTTAGCAGGGCCAAGCGATCGCCGTTATACCCCAATTTTAAAAGCGCAAGTTGAGCAACTAGGTATAAATAATCAAGTAAAGTTCCTAGACTATATTCCTTACAGCGAATTGCCAAAAATCATCAATCAAGCGATCGCTCTGGTTTTCCCAAGTCTCTGGGAAGGTTTTGGTTTACCAGTCCTGGAAGCAATGGCTTGTGGTACTCCCGTCATTACCTCAAATCTCTCCTCCTTACCAGAAGTAGCTGGCGATGCAGCAATTCTGATTAATCCCTACAATACCGGAGAAATTACAGAAGCAATGCAGGCGATCGCTAACGATTCGGTACTGCGATCGCGCCTTTCTAGCCAAGGTATCGCTCACTCTCAACAATTCAGTTGGGAAAAAACAGGAAAAGCAACCGGCGAAGTTTTATCCCGTTATTTATGAAAGATAAATTTTGGATGCAAGAATTTAGGATTTTGTCAAAATTTAAGATTATCTTGGCTAATAACTAATCCTAAATCTTTATGAAAGCACTAATTCTCTCTGGCGGTAAAGGTACACGCTTACGTCCCCTTACCTACAGTGGGGCAAAACAACTTGTACCAGTTGCTAATAAACCCGTTTTATGGTATGGCATTGAAGAAATGGTCGCTGCTGGTATTACTGATATTGGCATAATTATCAGCCCGGAAACTGGGGCAGAAGTGCAAGGAAGAACCGGAAATGGAGAATACTTTGGAGCGAACATCACCTACATTGTACAAGAACAGCCAGCCGGACTTGCTCACGCCGTCCAAGTCGCCCGTCCCTTTTTAGAAGATTCTCCCTTTGTCATGTACTTGGGCGATAACCTGATTCAATTAGGTGAGTTACGTTATTTTCTACAACAATTTAGCCAACAACAGCCAGATGCTTTGATTCTCTTACATTCGGTTGACAACCCTAGCGCCTTTGGTGTGGCTGAGGTTGATGAAACAGGAAGAGTATTACAGTTAATTGAAAAACCTAAAGTTCCTCCTTCGAATTTGGCATTGGTAGGGGTTTATTTCTTTTCTCACCTCATTTTTGATGCGATCGCCAATATTCAACCTTCTGCCAGAGGCGAACTAGAAATTACTGATGCTATTCAATACCTAATTAATCAGGAAAAGCAAATTTTAGCTTACAATCTCCAAGGTTGGTGGCTTGATACTGGTAAAAAAGATGATTTATTAGAAGCCAACCGATTGATTCTCGACACCTATTTAACAGCATCAGTTGTTGGAGAAGTTGATAGCCAAAGTCAGATTATTGGACGAGTCCAAATTGGTGCAAAATCTAAAGTAATTAACTGTACAATTCGGGGGCCAGTAGTCATTGGTAGCAATTGTCATTTAGAAAACTGTTTTATTGGGCCCTATAGTAGTATTGCTAACAATGTTACACTCATTGATACCGATTTAGAACACAGTGTAATTTTAGAAAGTGCTAGAATTTCTGGAATTCATCAGCGTATTATTGATAGCGTAATTGGACAACGGGCACAATTGGTTCTTGCACCACGTCGCCCCAAAGCTTTGCGATTTTTAATTGGCGATGACTGTCAAATTGAACTGACCTGATTTACTTATTAAAAATAGGACAAACCAAGATCAAAATTTTACTTAACAGTTGTAAAATATAAGCATTAAATTACTCTTACAATTGACACTGTGACAAATTACTAAAATTAATATTAATGAGTATTTTACATACTAAAATTCCCGAAGTTATACAACTTGAACCCCAAGTATTTAGAGACGATCGCGGTTTCTTTTTTGAAGCCTACAACCATCAAAAATTTGCTCAAGAGACAGGTATTGTGACGAATTTCGTGCAAGATAACCACTCTTACTCCAAACAAAATGTCCTGCGTGGATTGCACTACCAAATCCAACAACCCCAAGGTAAACTTGTCCGAGCTATTGTTGGCACTATCTTTGACGTAGCCGTAGACATTAGAAAAAGTTCTCCTACATTTGGGAAATGGGTAGGTCATGAACTCAGTGCTAAAAACAAACGCCTACTGTGGATACCGCCAGGCTTTGCTCACGGCTTTCTCGTGCTTTCAGAAATAGCTGAAGTTCTCTACAAAACTACAGATTACTACGCACCCCAAGGCGATCGCACAATTTTATGGAACGATGCAGATTTAGCTATAGATTGGCCTTTAAGTGCGCCACCAATTTTATCAACTAAAGACGAAGCTGGTAAATCTTTGAGAACTGCTGAAGTATTTGATTAAGCTTGATGATTGCGTTAGGCTCAAGAACTAATTAGGATGAGTAAATTAATTTTGCTGATTGGTAGCAACGGTCAAGTGGGTAAGGAACTGCAACAAATACTCCCTTACTATGGCAATATTATCTCAGTAGAACGTCCAACAGTAGACCTTGCCCAACCTGATACCCTTTGTAACGTTATCAGATCAAAACAGCCGCAAATCATTATTAACGCCGCAGCTTATACTGCTGTGGACAAAGCAGAAAGCGAACCCGAACTTGCTAGCGCTATTAATGCGATCGCACCCCTAATTATTGCTCAAGAAAGCCAAAAATTAGGAGCTTTTCTAATTCATATTTCGACCGATTATGTTTTTGATGGTAATCAGTATCGTCCTTACCAGGAAACCGATGCAACTAATCCCTTAAGTATTTATGGTAAAACCAAACTTGCTGGAGAAGAAGCAATTCAGGAAACTTACGCCCATCACCTCATCCTTCGCACTGCTTGGGTTTATGGAACCTTTGGCAAAAGTAATTTTGTCAAAACCATGCTACGACTAGGTGCAGAACGCCAAGAAATCCGCGTCGTCGCCGATCAAATAGGTAGCCCGACTTGGGCACAAGATATAGCCACAGTTATAGCCCAGCTAATTCCCCGGTTAACCCCAGAAATTAGCGGTAAGTATCACTACACTAATAGCGGCATTGCTAGCTGGTATGATTTTGCCGTTGCGATATTTGAAGAAGCACAACAGCTAGGCTTCCCTTTAAAAGTTGAACGTATTGTCCCCATTACTACCGCCGAATATCCCACACCAGCCCGTCGCCCTGCTTATTCTGTCCTTGCTTGTGAAAAAATCTCAGCAATTTTAGAAACATATCCGCCCCATTGGCGGCAAAGACTCCGGCAAATGCTTAGGGATTTGAAAATTAAAAATAGGCAATAGGGTATTGGACATTGGTTATTAAATTTCTTCCCTATAGCCTATAGACGCGATGAATCGCGTCTCTACAAATTTCCTATTTATTTTGACTTTTCAAAACTCCCGTTTCATGTTGTATTGGCAAAACATCTAAAATATCAGTTTGGGAACAATATTTTAAATCTTCGTGACAGTCAAGACGCAGCAATCGTTGACCGTGACTAGCTTGGTGAAGTAATCCTAATAAGTTATCTTGCCATTGAGAGTAAAGAGCGATCGCACTTATTACTTCATCATTACCAGCTAATTCTTCTGGTGACAACTGTGTTTGTTCTAAAAGACTATGAGCGATCGCACCTGCACAAACTGTATCTTCTAAAGAAAAACTGCCTTCCCAACCAGAACCAATAATCCATACTGTCTCTGGTTGCTTTTCTAAAAGGAATTGCACCACCGCCGCCCGGTTAATCAAGGCTGCTGCTAATAGATTTGGGGAGTCTTGTACCCTTTGTAAGGCACGAGTGCCATTGGTGGTACTAATAAACAAGCGACGCCCTTGGACTAATTCTGGTGTGCAGTCGAGGGGAGAGTTACCCAACTCAAAGCCAGCTACTTTCGCGCCACCGCGTTCTCCAGCTCGCAGACGTTTTTCAGAAGGCCATTTTTCGCTTACTTCAATTAATTGATCTAAATCGCTGAATACCTGTACAGCTTCGCCTCCAGCTGCCAAAACTGTCGCAATTGTGCTAGTGGCTCGCAAAACATCAACTGCGATCGCACATTCTGGCGCTTTACCCGTTGGAGTTAATTCAGGAGTGTGGTATACGAATAGCTTCACGCGCTGGATACACCTAGTTTAATACTACTACCGCAAATTACATTCTACCTAGTTGGTGTCACTAACTATAATCTCAATTTTTTCCAGAGGATTTTTTACCATTCAAAAGCATAATACTATGTCATTTAATGCATAAAGGGGGCTAAGGAATAAATCTGCTGGGGTTTTAACAAAATTTTAAGAGTCCCTAATAAATCCTCAAAAAGCCCATTTTTTATTTGAATAGACTTCAGACTGCTGCACTATCTTATAATCTAAAACAAGAACAGACTTATATTTATGGGGAAAAACTTACTGCTTCAAGGTTACAGCGCAAAGAGACGGATATTCACTTACTCCCCACTCCCCATTGAAATTGCTATGGCACCTTTACCCGACTACCGTCCTAAACAACTATCTTTAGGCCCATTAGAAGCGGAAATCTTAAATATCATCTGGGAACTTGGTTCAGTTACAGTAAAAGATGTACACGATCGCATTCTGGCTGACCCCAACCGGGAATTAGCGTATACTTCTGTGACTACTGTCTTACGTCGCCTCACTGATAAAGGTTGGCTAGCCTGCGACAAAAAAGAGCGAGCGTTCTACTGGCGGCCAATGCTGAGTAAACAGCAATCAGATGTCATCAAAGCTCACGAACAGTTACAGCGATTTCTGGCAGTGGGGAACCCCGATGTTATTGCTGCTTTTGCTGATAGCTTAGATGAAGCAGCTAGTGAGCAAATAGCAGCGATCGCTAAACGCATTCAATCAGCACGACAAGCCAGGGAGGAAGAATGATGCATCTAATAATGATTTTGAATGCTTTAGCAGTTGCCTGGTGGCTAAGATCCGCTTGGAGTCAACGCCAAGCTAATTGGAATGTGCGGTGGCAGCGAGCGCTATTTTTGTTCCTTTTCCCGCCCTTGCTAATTTTTATGACTGCGATCGCTGTCCTCTTCATGGGCCCCCAAGGACAAATGGGTGGGATGTACACAGGCTCAGTCAGCTATTTACTAGCATTAATTTATTTGGCATTTTTTGCCATTTCATGCATTAAACTGGCCTTTCAGGGTTTGCAATCTGTAGAATCTGCTCGTAACTGTCCTGTGGTGAATTTGGGGAATAAACGAGCTAGGTTACTGCAAACGGGCGCGTTGTTTGCAGGTCAAATCGGTTTTTGGCAACCAGAACTAGTGGTTAGCCAAGGATTAGTGCAAACTCTCTCATCGGCTCATTTAGAAAGCGTCTTAGCCCATGAGCAAGGACATCACTATTATAGGGATACATTCTGGTTTTTCTGGCTGGGTTGGGTGCGTTCCTGCACTGCATGGTTGCCGAATACAGAGCCTTTGTGGGAAGAACTGTTAGCTTTGCGCGAACTTCGTGCTGACGGTTATGCAGCATTGCAAGTAGATCCTCTGGTGTTAGCAGAATCACTTTTATTAGTAGTTAGTAGCAGCCCCGTTTTATCGGAGATTTGCTGTGCTGCATTAGGTTCCTCTGGTGCAGATCGCTTAGAACAGAGAATAGAAGCTTTATTAGCGCCACCAAAACCAATCCAAGAACCTCAATTGCAGTCCTGGCATGGTTTTCTTTTGGCGTTATTGCCTCTAGTAGCTGTGATATTTCATAGTTAATAAGTAATTTGGCCTAAATAAACTGTCGCGTCTGTTCAAAATGCAAATATCGACGCGATCGCTTATTATTCCTCAAGTACTAGGCAAGAAAGTAAGCGATCGCTTTTTTTGGTTTTTTTAGTTAACAAGCAAGTGACATCTGGTCGCCGTAAAATCGTTTAAGACGAGGAAATAACTGATTTTTCCAGCAGTTAGCCAAGTCTTTTAGTTCAAGAGTAAAAACAGTTGCATCTGTGTAAGGGTGGGCAACAACAATTAGTGCATGACTAATTTCCAGATTGTAAAAGTTCCGAACTGCCTTGACCTGGGCAGTTATTTGCTCTAACTTATTACCGAGAAATGCTAACTCAGAAATAGGCTGCGTGCTTGATGTCCACTCAATTACATGAAGTATTCCATCGTATTTGCCCATAAAATCTAGCTTGGCAGCATAGGGTAAAATTCCTTTCCAAGGAACTACCTTTTCTACAAGGTGAACTGCACTAATTTTTTCTAAAACTGGTTCTATGCTACGCCGATAAGCCTTAATGCGATCGCAGTAGTGTGCCAAAGGCTGATTATTAAAGTGCTGCTCCATCATTTTATGAAAAGATGCTCCCTCAGTACGATTTTTATAGGCAATCCAATCTGATTCTCGTTTATCTAGATTTTGCCACCGTTTTGTAACAGTAGTAATTTTCTTAGAACAAGTGGTGTTAAACACTGTACCTATAGCTGGACGAAGTTTTCCGTCAAATTCATCCTGGTAGAAGGATAGACCATTAAGCAAAATGGGACGTTGAAGATTTAACTCCAGTTGTTTATATTCTTCCAGTTTTTGCCCAAACGAGGATAAAGGCTGAAAAAGCCCAGATATATTGTGCTGTTGGTAATTCATATTGAACTTTGATGTTTAAAAGATGAACTTTCCCTGATTCATCAGAGCTAAAGGATCTTTCTTTAGACAGTGATGCTCTTAGTTGGAGATTCACCATCAATGCGTAGATTTTTAGGAAACTCAGCATTTAGGTTAAACAGAAATATACCCCGGCACTTGAGGAAGTATGAAATGTTTACCTGCACTACATTAGGTGAGTAAACGCCAGATTCCTGACAGCACAAAGCAATGCTGCCATTTTGGAAGAACTTTTGGAAATTTTAATGTTAGCCGTTTTGACAAAAAGCTAACAAAATCCATTTGTTAGTTTCGCTTATTTTGTTAGCCGTTTTTTTATTTGCTCTACTAGCTGTTTACGTTGTTTGGAAGATAATTTTGTATAGCCATAAGAATCAACGTAGTAGTCTTCCTTCATCAGCCATTTGGCTACATCTCGCCCCAAATCAGTAATTTTTATATGGGTACTGTACTTAGGAGCCGCTATCTTATTAGACTTTCGAGGTAAATTTTTGTAATTATTCCGAATAATCAAGCCCCGATTTTCTAGTCTCTTGAGAGAGCGAGACAGATCAGAACGGTCAGATGATGTATATTCACCTGAGCTTTTATTCTCAATATTTTTTTCATAAAAATCTGATGGATGAAGCCACCACGGAAATCCCAAATCATCAATGTAATGAGCAATGTCAGGATTATCAACCTTAATATCTGCTTCTTCTACTACTTGCATCCTAAACTCTAAAACGCTCAAAATTCTTTTTTGTAAACGGCTAAGTTTTCGAGTTCCTTTTCTAACTTGTGGACTATCCAAGCATTTGTTTATCTCAGCAATGCTCAATGTAGCTTCGCTTTCTTTTGGCAATTTTTTGACTGGAAACACTGAGCCTTGTGTATCAACCAAGTTGGCTATTCTGTAACCTAAGTAAGTAAGTTTGATTGCTGTGGTGCGCTTAGGTGGGGGAGTATCGGTAGATAGCCGAGGCTCACAATTGTAATTATTCCGAATAATCAAACCACGATACTCTAACTTTGCTAGGGATTTAGACCAAGAAGCTCGCTTGGATGATGACCATTCTGATCCTTGCCCAAAAAATTTAAAAAATGGTATCAAAATTTCTCTATTGTTTCCTGGCTTCCAAGGAAATCCCCATATACTAGCTTGTCTAAACCATTCTGGTCTGTGAGATTCTTTTGCTGCTGAATACCAAATTTTTACCTCATCCAATAGAACAAGCAAAATAAATTTCTGTTGAGGACTAAGTTTTTTAGCAGCCGTTTTAGCTTCTAGACTATTTAGGTCTTCGTTCCACTCTGGTAAATTCACGGCAAATTAGCCTCCATACAGGTTGCTCTGTGCCTTGAATATTTTGGCACAACTGTATTGCTACTTTTATACCCTGTACCCCAGAATGATAAAACTTTGGATTACTTTGAACTAACAATCAGTGCGAGGAGATCGCTTCTACTTGCTCATCTATTTTTCAACAACTTCAGAAGTGCTTTTGCCAAATACTCATACTGCTCTAAAGTATTGTAAATCTGCGCCGAAAGCCTTACCAACAGCCGAGGTTTTTCCTGCCACGGTATCAATTGCACTTGAATACCAAACTTATCAAACAACTCATCATGTATAGACATAAAATCGCGGTTTTCCAAAGTCGTAGGCATTGGCACAACTGCCATTGAACCAATCATTTCCTCTGGACAAGGCGGCTCCACTCCCAGCGCTTCACAAAGTAGCTGTCTTCCCTGCAACACTAGCTGATGATTTTGCTGCATCAATTGTGTCCACCCACCAGGTAGCAACGAACCCATAAAAGCGATCGCTTCCGGTACACACATATAAGCTGTAGGATCGTCTGTACCTGTCCAGTCAAATTCCAACTGAAAGCGGCTTTTATCAGTACGCGGCGAATTTGTACCGTGGCTAATTGTTAAGGGACGAATTTCTGACTGTTTATCTCGTCGCACATACAAAAATGCTGCTCCTTTTGGGGCACACAGCCATTTATGACAATTCCCAGTGTAATAAGCTGCGCCAATTTCTTCCAATTCGAGGCGAATCATTCCAGGTGCGTGGGCACCATCTACCAATGTATCTACACCTCTTTGTTGCAACTCCTTCGCCAACTCTTGAATCGGGAAAATTAACCCTGTCTGGCTGGTAACATGATCCAAAAGTGCTAATCGTGTTTTTGGTGAAACTCGCTCAATTACTGCTGCGATTACTTTCTGTGGTGAGTCAATAGGAAAAGGAATTTTTGCCACTACCACCCGCGCACTAGTGCGACTGGCAATAAAATCAAGTGCATTGCGGCAAGCATTATATTCGTGGTTCGTTGTAAGTATTTCATCCTCTGGTGAAAACGTCAGCGACCTTAACACCGAGTTAACACCAGTGGTTGCATTGGGGACAAATACCAAATCTTGGACATCAGCACCCACAAACGCCGCCAGCTTACTTCTGGCATCGTCTAGCAAAGGTTCCCACTCCCTACCAAAAAAGCGTAGGGGTTCCTCTTCGAGTTGCGATTGCAAACGTTGTTGAAACTCCAGCACTTGTTTAGGACAAGCACCAAAAGACCCATGATTCAGAAACGTCACGGTCGAGTCAAGCGACCATAAACCTCTGACGGATAATCTAGAATCCAAAATTTAAAATCCAAAATTGATAAACTCCCCAGGCCGGATTCGAACCAGCGACCAATCGATTAACAGTCGATCGCTCTACCACTGAGCTACTGAGGATCACTCACGATTTATAATCATAGGGCTAAAAATAGTATTTGGCAAGTACTTTCGCCAATATTTTTTTAGATACTTATTTTTAGATACTTAATTTATAGAATTTTTGCAGCCAAAACCCATTCAGGAACTTAAGCAGAGACTTTTAAATACTAATATCTACTGTAATCCCATTCGTAATTCAGCTAGACGCTGCCGCGCCTTAGCATCAATGGCATTAGCTAAAAACCTGCTCTTAGATTGTTTGCGCGTATGATACTTTTGTCGCATCCGGCAGACGGTAGCTTCTACTTCCCCACAGAGTTGTTGTGCCGATAACCATTCAGCCCCATACCCTTGTATCATCAACTGCTGTGCCCGATCTGATGTAGCAACAATTACACGAGAAATCAAAGATTGGGCTATTTGCTGCCGCATAGATGCACAAGATTTTTCAATATAAGTATCTGCGGTCTGTCCAAAATCAGTGTAATAAACAGATAAAAGCTCAGTAATAATTTCTTTATTACTAGAGCAATTCTGATATTGGGCATCAAAAACTATCTGAGTTGTGTAACCTTGAAACGCACTATAACCAGTCATGGCTTCCACAAGTTCGCCCCGTGCGGCCTCTAGTCCAACGCTATCACGCGTTTTTTTAAGGCAAGGCCAAGCGCCTATTATATTGTAGCCGTCCACTAACAAAACGGCTTGGAGTAAGGAACGGGGCATGGTTTTTAATCACAATTTTCTAGAGTTAACAAAATTCATTCATAAGTTTTATAATAATTGACGCATAGTGTGTAACACTATGCTACATAGAATAAAAAATACGGCAGCCTCATAAACTTAAAACCTAAGACAGACGTACCTACTTAAAACGCGCCTTTTAAACAAAGGCGCGTTGCAGTTCATTTTCAGTAGTAATGATAGCTAAGAGTAGTGAGTAAAAAGACCACCTATAAAGGGTGGAGCATGTCTGGCTATGAAAGCCTGAGTACTTTTTACTTTACTCAGCACTGGCTTAATGCCCCGCTACCGCTAACAGCACTCAATTAAGAGGCTTCGCTGTGTACCTCCATTAGACGTTGTTTAAGGCGTTGAGGTTCACCCCTATCTACCAGAGAGCCTTTTTCTAGTAAGAAAGCGCCGTCACAGTAATTTAACTCGTCTAATCGATGTGTCACCCACAGAGCTGTAATACCTCGGCTTTTGACAAGGCGGCGCACACCAGCCACTAAATCCAACTGGCTATCAGGATCTAGTAAAGCAGTGGGTTCATCTAATAATAAGACTTCACAGCGACGGGCGATCGCACCAGCGATCGCGACTCGCTGTTTTTGTCCCCCAGAGAGTGCGTAGATAGGGCGTCGTAGGAGAGAAAGCAAATTCACTGCTCCTAGCGCCTCTTCAACCCTAGCCCTAGTCGCAGCAGGTGGTAATTTCTCTTCCACTAATCCAAAAGCCACATCAGCACCAACCGTTGGCATCACCAGTTGATGATCTGGATTTTGGAAGACAAAACCAACAGGGTGCAAAACCCGAATTTCCCCAGACTCAGGAGCTAATAACCCCGCCAGTAGTCTGAGTAACGTTGATTTACCGCTACCATTTGTACCCAACAGCATCCAAAACTCGCCCTTGGGTACTTCTAAAGAGCAAGATTTGATAACTTTCTCTCCATTAGGCCAACTGAAATTTAAATCCTTGACCTCAATGCCCACTTGAGCCATTTCTCAACCTTGCTTACTCAGCAGCTACAGCGAAAAAGCCAGGTGGCCTACCACCACCAGGGGTTGTACCATCTTTCTGAACAATCTGCACCCCAGAAATTTCACTAGCACGGACAGCAATTTTTTTCTCTGTCTTGCCCTCGCACTTGAGTTCCACAATGTCAGGGTTCCCAGAGCGGATTGCTGCCAAAATCAACTGATAAACAGCCTCAGCATCCTCTGCTGACTTACGTTGTACAGAGATAGGGAAAGCAGTGTTTCTGATGCTTAAATCGATGGTAAACATTTAGCAATAATCAAATTTAACTGTGGACTCATTTTAGCGTCAGCTGACTGATTCTAGGGAAATGGGAAAGAGGCAGAGGGGCAGAGAGCAGGGCGCAGGGAGAAATGACTCCATCAAAAACTGTCATGAAATGAAGGGGGAATGGATCTGAATCCCCCACTTCAATAAGTGTGCTTATCGTAAAGAGGGGGAAGCTAACGCAACAACAGGTGAGAGCGAATCTCAATTCTTGTCTATCTCCCCTGCCTCCTGCTTTCCACTCACACCTCATCTGAATCATAAATAAATTTTTATTACAAAACCTCTAGAAAAATTAACGATTTACACCTAATATAATTAAAGGTGTGTAAAAAATTGTAAACTAGGTTAACAACCCGGTTAACTTTCTGCTTATAGAAGGCTTTTATTTAGCCATCTATAATACAGATACAACCTGTACTTATAACATTTGGAGATTTGCTCTAATGACCATCGCAGTTGGACGCGCCCCCAGTAGAGGGTGGTTTGACGTATTAGACGACTGGCTCAAGCGCGATCGCTTCGTATTCGTAGGTTGGTCAGGGATACTATTGTTTCCTTGCGCCTTCCTAGCACTAGGCGGTTGGCTGACCGGTACCACCTTCGTCACCTCTTGGTACACCCACGGGTTAGCCTCCTCCTACCTAGAAGGCTGTAACTTCTTAACAGTGGCAGTATCCACCCCCGCCGACAGCATGGGACACTCACTTCTGCTGTTGTGGGGCCCAGAAGCTCAAGGCAACCTCACCCGTTGGTTCCAATTGGGTGGTTTGTGGCCATTCGTGGCGTTGCACGGAGCCTTTGGTTTGATTGGCTTCATGTTGCGCCAATTTGAAATTGCCCGTCTAGTAGGTATCCGTCCTTATAACGCCCTCGCCTTCTCTGCTCCCATTGCAGTATTCGTCAGTGTATTTCTGATGTACCCCTTGGGACAATCTTCGTGGTTCTTTGCACCCAGCTTTGGCGTAGCTGCTATTTTCCGGTTCCTACTATTCCTGCAAGGGTTCCACAACTGGACACTCAACCCCTTCCACATGATGGGTGTTGCGGGTGTATTGGGTGGTGCGCTACTGTGCGCCATTCACGGTGCCACAGTCGAAAACACCTTGTTTGAAGACGGAGATGGTGC